>JAPLNA010000227.1:6984-45065 GCA_026693065.1 Planctomycetota bacterium | reverse complement strand
CGTATCGAGGCCCTCGCCCGATCACGAACCATCCCCGCAGCGCCAACACCGTCACGGGGCACTGCCGACAAGCTCTCAGGAAAACGACTGACTCATCTCACCCGCGACCCATGATAACCTGCCGGGTGCCAGGTCGTAGCTGTCAGATCTTCTATTCTCGGAACAGGGGAAAGAAACGCCAAGACAAGACCCACGGAAGAAGGATCGGTGGTGATGCTTGTATCCGAAAGCCACCGGTGGACACCGGGTGTCCTCGCTCTTCTCCGAAGCATTCTTTCCAATCCCATAATCCTGAAATCCCTTTCTCTCGTACTAGCCTACGCCAATGTTCCCTCGACGAAACTGGGGATGACTCACGGAAGATCCCGGTTGAAAAGATCGTCGGCTGGGCGATAATGAAATCGGCGGCGGGCGGAGAGCAGGATCATGGATTGGGGTATCGCCCGGAAGGGCAGCCGACAGACCGACCCTAGGGTGGCATTGCCGCGGTCACCAGCAAGGAGGACTCCATTGAGCTGCATGTCCGCGACACCCTGGAAGCGGGCGCCGGCTTGTGCCAGGAAAGCGCCGTCCGAACCATCGTCGAGGAGGGACCGGCGCGAATCGCCGAGCTGATCGAACGCCTCGGCAGCGGCGTCTATCAGCGGCGGGAGCAGGCGACGCGGGATCTGGTGGGGATGGGGGTCCCGGCCTTGGAGGCGTTGCGGGCGGCCGCCGATGACAAGGACGTCGAGCGGGCCACCAGGGCCAGGCAGGCCATCGGCGAGATCCAGGAAAACACCATCCCCCCAGAGTCGTATCGCGCCCAGGTGGCGGCGGCGATCGGATCGGACCAGGGCCCGCGGGCCGTCGCGTTGGAATGGATCGCCCAACGGCGGTCACGGGTGCTGCCCTACCTGCTGGAACTCTCCGGCAAGGCCGCCGGCGAGCAGGGCGTGCTGCTCCGCAACGCGATCTTCGAGGCCTGGCAGCAGGGGCTGCTCACGCCCGGGCAAAAGACGGCCATGGTGGACGGGGTGCTGAAGGTCGCCTGGCGAACCGAGCCGGCCCGATCGCCGGCGGGCGACCGGTTCGTCGTTCTCGACGTGACCGGGCTGGCCAACCAGTCTCCCGATTCCGTCTGGACTACGGGGAAACCATGGACCTTCCTGAAGGCCACGTGGAAGGCCCAGCTGGACGGCCGCCCCATCGGCGGCGGGGTGACCTGGGCGGCTGAGTCCCTCTGCGTCTATCTGCCCGAAGGCCTGGCCCCGGGCGCCCACGCGCTCAAGGCGGTCGTCGAGATCGCCGAGGACCTGGGCCGCTGGCGGCACACCGTGACGGCCGAGGCGAAACTCGCCCCTGGCGAGCCGGCAACGGCTACGTCGCAACCGGCCTGGCCGATGGCCAAGATCGCCGGGCGCGTGGTGGACCGCCAGGGGCGGCCGGCCCCCGGCCTGCCCATCTCGACCGCCAGCTACACCATGGGACTCGCCGGGCGATGGGCGCCCACGCCCCCGATCGTCACCGACTCGCAAGGGCGGTTCGAGGCCCTCGTGCCCTATGGCGAAATCGGATATCAGGTGGTGGCCGGCCAGTGGGGCATCTACCATCGCTCCTCGGTAGCCGGGCCGACCTTCCCCGGCCGCGAACCGGTGGAACTGCTTCTGGACCCGCCCGGGTCGCCACTGCCCATCAGAGGGACGGTCACCGCGCCGGCCGGCCAGGCCGTCTCGGGCCTGACCGTGACGATCGTGGGAGAGTACGGGGATCGGTGGCAAAGCCTCACCGATCCGTACGGGCGGTTCCAGATCGCCGGATTCGGCGAGTTACGGCAGTCGGTGGCGGTGGTTCGCTCGGGCGGCCTGGCGGCGCCGCTACGGCTGATCGACCGCAGAGGCCCGGTGACGAACCTGGCGCTGGCGCTGGCGCCGGCGGCGACGCTGGCCGGCACGGTCCGGGATACGCAGGACAACACGCCCATCCCCGGGGCCACCGTCACGATCCTCCCCCCCTATGCCAACGACTTCCGCATGCAGGCAACGACCGGACGCGATGGACGATACCTGATCGAGGGCATCCCCCCGGGGCCGTACCACGTGACGGCCATCGCGCCGGGGCGGTTCTACCCGCTGCCGCGCGGAATGGTCTCGGAACTGCCGGAGACGGCCCTCCCCGCCGGCGCCACCGTGACGGCAGACCTGGCGATGCAGCGGTCGGTGCTGCTGCGGGGGCGGGTGGTCGACGTTTCGGGCCGCCCCGTCCCCGGGGCCATGGTGTGCGCCCAGGGGCAGAATATGGGCGACTATCCCGACCCGCATGTCGGCACCCGGACCGGCGGCGACGGGCAGTTCCTGCTGGACGGCGGACAGGCCTACCAGTTGATCACGCTGGCCGCCTTCGACCCCCGCGCGGGGCAATCGCAGATGGAAGTCTGCCCGCCCGCGCCCGGGCGTATCGTGGACGGCCTTGTCCTGAAGACCCACGGGTCGATGCGCGTGCGAGGAATCGTCACCGACGCCGGCGGACGGGGCATCCCGGGCGTTACCTGCCTGGCCTACCATGCCAGCGAGACCGCCGCCACCACCGGGCCCGATGGGCGTTTCGACCTCGGGCGGATTCCGCTGCCCAGCGGGGGCAAGCCGCTACTGTCGCTTCGGGCCCCCCGGCCCGGCCACACCGGCGCCGGGACGCCCCCGGAGGCGCCCTGGTTCTTCCACAGGAGAGTCACGCTTGACCCCGTCGCCGACGATGACGCCCAACTGAAACTCTCCCTCGAGCCGACCGTCCTGCTGCGCTTTGCCGGGCGCGTCACCGACGCCCGCGGCGCACCCGTCGCCAACGCCCGCGTCTGGGTCTTCACCGGCGAGGCCGACGAGGAAACCTGGCAGGAGACGATTCACCCCCAGACCATGATGGGCCGCGACTGGAAAGTACCTCGGCCGGGCTACAACATGGGCGCAGTGCAGACCGGCCCGGACGGGCGATGGGCCCTGACGGCCGTCCGCGAACGCGGAACGCGACCCTTCGAGCAAGGCGGCGCGCCCTGGAGCCGATTCTGCGTCGGCGTGGTCACGAGCTCGGGCGACAAGAACGTCTTCGTTCGCGACATCGCCGGGCCCCCCGGCGGAAAGCCCATCGACGTGCCGATCAACCTCGACGCCCCGCCCGCCACCCGCCCGGCCACCAGGCCGGGGGCGTGACGGCGGGGAAAGGCCGCCTTACTTCTTCTCTTCCACCAGCGACGCGATGACTTTCATGCGTTCGCGGATGGGCAGGTGCTGGGTGCAGCGGTCTTCGCAGAGGCCGCACTCGGTGCAGCGGGCGGCTTCCTCGTTGGTCGTCCCCCAATGCCACTTGAGCCGCTCCCGCATGATCTTCTCGCCGCGGCCCGACAGCAGCGACTGATTGAACGTGTCCATCATCTGCGGAATGCGGATGTCTTCCGGGCAGGGCAGGCAGTATTCGCAGCCGGTGCAGAGCCCCTCGAAACTCGCCAGGATGTGCTGGCGGATCTCCGCGACCCGCGCGGGGGTGTGGGGCTTGAAGTGGGCGACGGCGGCGACGGCTTCGTCGATCTGCTCCTTGGACGAAAAGCCCACCAGCGCCGACGTGACGGCCGGGTGCGAGACGCAGAACCGCAACGCCCCCGCGACCACCGACGGGTCGTCCGGGCCCTTCAGGAAGCCGAACCGCTCGGCATTCTGCGGGATCAGCCCGCCGCCCAGGGGGTTCATCGCCACCACGCCCAGGTTCATTTCACCGGCGGCCGTCACGGCGTCGTCGCGATACGGGAAGTTGATCGCGCAGTACCCCAGCGTCACGCCCTCGACAAGTTCGTCGGCGAGCATCACGCGGATGTCCTTGCCCGGCATGTGCGAGCTGCACACGACGTGCCCGACGAGGCCCTCTTCCTTGGCCTTGCGGACGGCGGCGACGGCGCCCTTGGCCTTGCGGTTGCCCCAGCCCTCCAGCGACAAGACGCCCCAGACGTGGAAGAAGTCGATCTTCTCAACATTCAGCCGTTTGAGCGATTTTTCCAGCGACGCCCGCACCTGGCCCCCATCCGCCGCCCCGCACTTCGTCGAAACGTAGAACGTGTCCCGCTTCAACTGCCTGACGGCCGCGCCGACGATCTCCTCGCTCTTGTCGTTGCAGTAGCCCGGGGCCGTGTCGAAGTAGTTGATGCCCTTCGAGTGGGCGTACACCACCAACTCCGCCTGCTCGTCGATCTTCTCGGTACCACCGGCCGGGGGAGGGAGGAAAGGACATAAGGGACGGACCCCGCCCTTGGGTCCCTTGGGTCCTTTACGTCCCTTATGTCCTTTCTCCTCCCGTCCTCAGCCGCTACAATACGCGCGACCGGTAGAGGGGCCAGTCGCGAGCCTCCTTCGCATGGGCGGCGACCGTCATGAAATCGGCGTGTGAAATGACGGAGGCCATGCCGGTGACGCACAGGACGGCTCGGGCTGCTGCGGTTCCAGCGATCGACGATGAGACAAGCTGGCTCCGGACTTCGGCTATGCCAGCGAGGCCGGCGACGTGAAGATGGAAGGGCTTCAGGTGGCCAATCCCGAGGGCTTCACGAGCGCTTGCCTGATGAAGTTCGGCACGTTCGCCCTGGGCGTTCGCCCGGCGAGCCTGTTCGGGCAGACCGTCGAGGTCCGCGAGTTCACGCTGGAGGGGCTGGAGATCAACATCGAGATGGCCGGCCTGGTCGCCAATGTCACGAAGATCATGGACCACCTCAAGTCGCTCTCCTCCAAGGACCAGAGCGTCGACAAGCCCAAGGCCCAGGCCCAGGCCCCGGCCCCGGAGAAGACCAAGGCCCCGCCGGCGGAGGGCAAGAAGATCAGCGTCACCACGATCACGATCAAGAACGTGGTGGCGAACTTCTACCTGGGCGGCAAGTGCCTCCCCGTCAAGGTGCCCCTGATCGAGATGAAGAACGTCACCAGCGACAACGCCAAGGGCGTGGCCATGCACGAGCTGGTCGCCCGCGTCGTGCCAACTGGTCGCCCGCATCGTGCCGGCCATCCTGGCCAGCGTGTTTGACAAGGCCAAGGGCACCATCGACGCACAATTCCTGACCGACATGAACGGCCAGCTCCGAGGCGTCGCCGACGCCCTGGGCGGCAAGGTCGGCAACCTGATGGCCCAGACCGGCAAGCAGTTCGGCGATCTGGACGTGCTCCTGAAGGGCACCCCGGCCGACACCATGAAGAAATCCCTGGGAGGACTTCTCAATCCGGGCAAGTGAGCGGAAGAGAAGGTGAGAGGGTAGAGTAGCCCCCTCCCTCTCCAAGGCGTGATCATTCACACCCCCGCGTCCGGACCACCCGGGCGCGGGGGTGTTTTTGGCGGCGGGCTCTGGTAGGATAGCCACGCATGACAAAGGGCCCGACATCTTCCCGCGGAGTTCTCGGCGCGCTGGCCGACGTGCTGGCCGCGCCGTATGCCGGCGCGGTGAGGCTGCAACGTTGGGCGTATCGCCGCGGGGTTCTGCCTTCGCACGCCGCGGGCGTGCCGGTGGTCTGCGTGGGCAACCTCACCACGGGCGGGACGGGCAAGACGCCCATGGTGGCCTGGGTGGTCCGCCATCTCCAACAGCGAGGAAGAAAGCCCGCGATTCTCACTCGCGGGTACAAGGCCCGCCGCGGCGTGAGCGACGAGGCGGAGCTCCTCAAGGCCCTCACCGGGGCGGACGTCGTCGTACAGGCCGACCGGGTGGCCGGGGCCGCCGGCGCCGTCGCCGCCGGGGCCGACGTGTGCGTGATGGACGACGGGTTCCAGCACCTGCGGCTGCGGCGGGATTTCAACATTCTGCTGCTGGACGCGACGCGCCCGGTGGAAACGCTGCACTGTCCGCCCTGCGGGCTGATGCGAGAGGGGCTCTGGGCGGTGCGGGACGCCCAGGCCGTCGTGCTCACCCGCTGCGACCTGGCGAGCGAGGCCGACCTGGCCGCTCTCGAGCGACGCGTGCGAGCGGCGGCGCCGCGGGCGGTGGTGGCGCGAGCGGTGCACCAGGCGGCCGCCGTGATCGACGAGGCCGGCACGCGAGCCGGGACAGACTCCCTGGCCGGGCGGAAGGTGCTGGCCTTCTGCGGGCTGGGCAACCCGAGGGCGTTCTTCCAGACGCTGGAGCGTTTGGGAGCCACCTTGGCCGGGGCCCAGAGCCTGGGCGACCACGCCGCCTACAGCCAGGGGGACCTGGCGCGGCTGGAGGCCGACGCCCGCGCCGCCGGCGCCGACGCCCTGGTCACGACGGAAAAGGATTACGTGAAACTCGCCCGCCTGGCGCGGCCGGGGAATCTGTGGCGGCTGGCGGTGGAGATCCGGTTCGTCGCGGGCGAGGCGGAACTTACGCCAAAGCTCGACGCGGCGGTATCCCGATAATTGCTCCAGGCCCCGCGGGCGGGTATCATCAGGCCAACGGATTTCCTGTATTCGTTTCGAGCCAATCTCATGGATGAACTGATTCGACAGATTAACGCGTTCGGTCAGCCCAAGGTGGTCGTGCTGGGCGACTTCATGCTGGACCGGACGATCCGGGGTCACGCCGAGCGTCTGAGCCCCGACGCCCCCGTACCCGTGCTGAACTACGCCGGGGCGGAAAGCTCCGTCGGCGGGGCCGGGCACGTCGCCACCGCCCTGGGGGCCCTGGGCGCCCGGGCGGTCTGCGTCGGGCTCATCGGGCCCGACGAGGCAGGCGAGGAAATGGCCCGCCTGCTCTCGCAGACGGGCACGGACGTGTCCGGTCTGGTCGAGACGCCCACCCGCCCCACCACCGTGAAGACGCGGTACGTGGGGCTGGCGCAGCACCGTCACGCGCAGCACATGCTGCGGGTGGACAACGAGGTGGCCGCCCCGGCCACCGGCGCCCTTCGCACCGCCCTGGAAAAAGCCTTCCGCAAGGCGCTGCGCGGGGCGGCGATGGCGGCGGTGCAGGACCACAACAAGGGCGTCGTGACCGACGAAGGCATGCCTGCCCTGATCGCCGCGGCGGCGAAGGCCGGTGTGCCGGTGATCGTGGACCCGGCCCTGATCAAGGACTACCGCCGCTACCGCGGGGCGATGCTGTTGTGCCCCAACCGGTACGAGGCGGCGCTGGCCTCGGGGGTGAGCATCACGGACGAGGCCTCGCTGGCCCGGGCCGCCCAGGCCATCATCGACGCCGCCGACGCCAAGGCCGTCCTGATCACGCTGGACAAGGAAGGCGCGTACGTATATCCGGCCGGGGGCCCGGGGCGGCGGATCGCCCACCCGCGTCCGCGGCATGTCTTCGACGTCAGCGGCGCCGGCGACGAAGTGCTCGCGATGGTCGGCCTGGCGATGGCCGAAGGGGCCGACGTCGAGTCGGCGGCCGCCCTGGCCAACGTCGCCGGCGGGCTCGAGGTCGAGCAGGTCGGCTTCGTGCCCATCACCCGAGGCCAGGTGCTCGACGAACTGGACGGCATGACCGGCACGCGCCGGGGCAAGGTGCTCGACCGCGAAACCCTCTCGCTCCTGCTGGAGCGGCGGCGACAGCGCGGGCAGCGCACGGTGTTCACCAACGGCTGCTTCGACCTGCTCCACCTGGGCCACGTGAAATACCTCCAACAGGCCCGGGCCGCCGGAAGCTGCCTCGTCGTCGCGATCAACTCCGACGCCAGCGTGCGGCGGCTCAAGGGCGCCGGCAGGCCCATCATCGCCCAGGACGAGCGCGCCCAGATGCTCGCCTGCCTGGAATGCGTGGACTACGTGACGATCTTCGACGAAGACACCCCCGAGGCCCTGCTGCGCCGGCTCCGCCCGGACGTGCTGGCCAAGGGAGGCACGACGCCGGTGATCGTCGGACGCGAAATCGTGGAGGCCTACGGCGGGAAGGTGGTCTCCCTCGTCGAGGTCAAGGGCCTGAGCACCACCCAGATCATCCAGCGGATCATGGACACACACAACGACTCGCCGCCGGCCCCCGCCCCCGGGCGCCGCACGCGGCGAGGGAGAAAGTAAACCATGGCGAACAAGGCCGTCTTTCTCGACCGGGACAACACGTTGATCGAAGACCCCGGCTACATCAACACCCCCGAGGCCGTCAAACTCGTGCCCGGCGTCGAACTGGCCCTCAAGAGCCTCACGCAGGCGGGGTACAAGCTGGTGGTCATCACCAACCAGTCCGGGGTGGCCCGCGGGATCATCACCGAGGAACAGCTCGAGACGATCCACGCCGAGCTGCGGCGACAACTGGCCGAAGGCGGCGCCCACCTGGACGCCATCTTCTACTGCCCCGTCCACCCCGAGGGCACGGTGGTCGAGTACGCCAAGGAGTCCGACCTTCGCAAGCCCCGCCCGGGCATGCTGCTTAAGGCCGCCGCCCAGATGGACATCGACCTGGCCCAGAGTTGGATGGTCGGCGACAGCCCCCGCGACGTCGAGGCCGGGCAGCGCGCCGGCTGCCGGACGATCCGCGTGCGCGTTCCGGGCCCGGGTCACGGCCCGACGACGGAAGACACCGACGAGGACACCCAGGCCGACCTGACCGTCCGGAACCTCGTCGAGGCCGCCAAGGCCATCCTGCGAAACGACTCCGACGGAGCGGCCGACCTGGCCTTCGCGGGGGCCGGCACGTCCGCGCAGGCCCAGGCGACGGCCGCGGGGGCCGCCCCCGTTCCCCCCCTGCCCGCCCAGGCCCCCGACGTCGTGCCGGCCGAGGCCGACCTGGAGGCCCGTGAAATCCAACGCGAAATCCTCGCCTGCCTCCGCCAGATGACCACCCCCGAAGACGAATCCGCCGAGGAGTTCAGCGTACCCAAACTCCTGGGCAGCGTCACCCAGATGCTCACCATCCTCCTCGTCGTGGTCGTGATCTACCGGCTCTTCCAGCACGACACCGGCCCGGAGACGACCATCTGGGGCGTGGTCGCCCTCATCGGCCAGTTGATGGCCCTGACCTTCACCGCCATGCACAAGAACCGCTGACCCCGGCCGGGGCATGTCCCCAAACAAGGGCCATCGGTATAATGAGCCGGGGGACAGACCCTATGCGAAAGGACACGGCTATGACACGAACCACCGTAACGATGTTCCTGACGGCCCTCCTGGCCGCCGGCAATGTGGCGTTTTCCCAGGAGGCCCCGGCGACCATGGACGACGCCCACCGACAGGCCGCCCAGGCCCTCATCGCCGGCGGGGCCAAGTATCTGCTCAGCAAGCAGGAAGCCGACGGCGCCTGGTCGCTCAACGGCTCGGGCAAACCGGCCCTGACGGCCCTGGCGCTCAAGGCCATCCTCCAGACGCCCGGGTACGACCTGAAAACCCCCGCCGTCCAAAACGGCCTGAAGGCCCTGCTCTCCTTCCGCCAGAAAGACGGCGGGATCTACACCCCGGCCGAGGGCATGTTCAACTATCACAACTCCATCGTCATCATGTGCCTCTCGACCGTCGTCAAGCTCGACCCGCAGTACAAGCCCATCCTCGACGAGGCCGTCAAGTACAACCGCTCGCTGGTCATCCGCCCGGGCGACACCGCGCCCAAGGGCGAGAAGATCGTCAAGGGCGAGGGCGATGAGGGCGGGGTGAACTACGGCAAGAAAGGCCGCGCCGACCTCTCCAACGCCGCCATGTGGGTCGAGGCGATGCGCCAGGCCGGCGTGGCCTCCGACGACGCCGACATCCAGGCCGTCGCCGGATACGTCACCCGCGTCCAGAACAACGCCGAGACCAACAAGCGCGATCTGGTCATCGAGGGGCCCAACGACGGCGGATTCTTCTACACCTACAACGAGTCCAAAGGCGGCGACGGTCCCGGCAGCAAGGGGCTGCGAAGCTACGGATCAATGACCTACTCGGGCTTCAAGAGCCTCCTGCACGCCGGGCTGACCAAGGACGACCCCCGCGTGCGGGCGGCCTTCACGTGGATCCGCCAGTACTGGCGGCTCGACTGCAACCCCAACCTCCCCGAACTTCAGAGCCAGGAAGGCCTCTACTACTACTACCACGCCTTCGCCCGCGCCCTGAAAGTCTGGAACGAGCCGGTCATCAAGGACACCAAGGGCGCCGACCACAACTGGCGACAGGAACTCATCGACGCCCTGAAAGAACGCCTCTCCCCCGACGGCTCCTGGGTCAACGCCAAGGCCGCCCGCTGGGACGAGGGAAACCCGGTCCTGGCGACCTGTTTCGCGGTTCTCGCGTTGCAGGAGACGTTGTGAGGGGGAGTGGGGGATCGTGAATCGTGAGTCGTGAGTCGTGAGTAGGAATTCGTAATCGGTAACCAGTAATCAGTAACCAGTAATCAGGAACCAGGAATCAGAAAACCGAGGTTCGGAATCCGGAGAACCTGCGTGAAACGCGCGGGTTCTTTTCTTTACCGCTTGCGGTTTCGCAGTGTTTTCCCCAATCCCAACGTCCCCTCGCCCCTCACCCTTTCGCGAGTACCTCCGCGATTTTCGCGACGATCTCCTCCGGTTCCGCCATGCGCCCCGGTCCCACCGTCCCGCACGCCAGCCGTCCCTCGCCGGGTCCGACGAACTGACACCCCCGCGCCCGCAGCGTCTTGACGTTCTCCTGCACCGCCCGGGCCGCCCACATCCGCGAGTTCATCGCCGGCGCCAGCACGATCGGACACGCCCCCGACGCCGTCAGCGCCAGCGTGCTGACCAGGTCGTCGGCGATCCCGCAGGCCAGTTTGCCCAGGATGTTCGCCGTCGCCGGGGCGACCACCATCACGTGGGCCTGCTCCGTGAGGGCGATGTGCTCCATATCGTGCCCGCCGGAGGTTTCCCACAGGCTGGTGTGGACGGCCCGGCCGGTGAGGGCGCGGAAGGTCAGGGGGACGACGAATCGACAGGCGGCCTCCGTCAGGGCGACCGTCACGCCCGCCCCGGCGCGCACGAGCCGGCTGGCCAGGTCGGCGGCCTTGTAGCAGGCCACGCCGCCCGTCACGCACAGCAGCACCTCGCGCGAGTGCAGGTCGATGTCCATGGTCGGCCCGGGGGCCTCGCCCTTACTTCAGGGCGTCTTCCGGCTTCGTCACGTTCGACAGCTCGTAGTCGATCCCGATCTTGTCTTCCAGGATCTCCTGGATCACTACTTCCATATCGGTCTGACCGGGCTTCCGCTCCACCAGCGGCTTGGCGCCCTGGATCAGCTCCACCATCCGCCGCTGGATCAGGGCCGTCAGCTTGAACCGCCCGCCCAGCTTCTCCACGATCTCTTCGCTCTTCAGGGCTTCAATCATTCTCTACTCCTGCTTGTTAATGATATCCACGACCCGGGCAATCGCCTTCTCCAGATCGTCGTTAACCACTACATGCTTATATACGCCGCTCTCGCTGGCGGCGATGAGTTCATCCTTGGCCTTGGCGAGCCTTCGGGCCACCACCTCGGGCGAGTCCGTGCCTCGCCCGGCCAGCCGCTGCGCCAGCGCCGCCTCGCTCGGCGGGACGATCAGGATGAACGTCCCGTCCGGGCACTGGGCGTGCACCTGCAAGCCGCCCTGGACGTCGATCTCCAGGATGACGGTCTTTCCTTCGCCCAGGGCCTTTCGCACCGGCTCGGCCGGCGTGCCGTAGCGGTGCCCGAACACCTGGGCCCATTCGAGCATCCGGCCTTCGCGGCGGAGTGTCTCGAACGCCGCCTCGTCCAGGAAGCGGTAGTGCGTGCCGTCGACCTCGCCGGCGCGGGGCGCCCGCGTCGTCGCCGACACGCTGAACGAGGCCCCCGTCCGCTCCAGCACGTCGCGAACGATCGTGCTCTTGCCGACTCCGGAAGGTCCCGTGATCACCACCAGCTTGCCTTGGGAGGCCATGAAAAACCTATTCCGCGTTCTGTACCTGTTCCTTGATCCGGTCGATCGCCGTCTTCATCTCCACCGCCGCCCGCGCGATCTCGCCGTCGTTGGCCTTGCTGGCAATGGTGTTGGCCTCGCGGAGCATCTCCTGGGCGATGAAGTCCAGCTTCCGCCCCGCCGGCTCGCCGCCGTCGACGGCCAGGCGGAACTGCTCCACGTGCCCGGTCAGCCGCGAGATCTCCTCGTTGATGTCCGACCGCTCGGCAAAAATCGCCACCTCGCGGGCCAGCATCGACTGGTCGATCTCCACCTGCCCCGCCCGCGTCAGCTCCTGCACCCGGGCCGCCAGTCGCAACTGATACTCGGCCACCACGTTGGGCGACCGCCGTTTCACGATGACCAGTTGCGCCCCGATCACGTCGCAATTGGCGTGCAGGTCCTTGGCGAGGGCCTGGCCTTCCTTCTGCCGCATCGTCATCAGGGCGGCGATGGCCTTCTTCACCAACGCCAGCAGCCCGTCCGTCGTCCGCTCGGCGATGTCGCTCACCGCGGGGGCGTTGCACACGCCCGGCAGCAGCAGCAGGCTCGCCAGGTCGATCCGCAGGGTGGGGTTGGCCTCGGTCTCGACCATCCGCAACTGATCGAGGTACTTGTTCAGGGCGACGACGTTGATCTCGCCGGCGGCCTGCTCGTCCCCCAGCCGCATCCGCACCGACACCGTCACGCTCCCGCGCGACACGCTCTCGCGGACAAGCCGCTCGACCTCCGGCTCCACGCCGGCCAGGTCCTCGGGCAGTTTGATCGAACTCTTGTAGTACCGGTTGTTGACGGACCGGATCTCCACGGCGTATTCCACGCCGTCAACCTGGCCGGCAGCGGCCCCGAATCCGGTCATCGAAAGCAACACGGGGGATCTCCTTGTCTACTTCGCCGGCATCGTCGCCGGAATCAGCTCGGCGACCGGACGCGTCGTCGCCGCCGGGCGGGTGGTCGCCGCGGGCCTCGTCGTTGCCGCCGGGAGCGACGCCGGCTGCGTCTCCGGCTCGACGCTCGTCCGGCCCTCCAGCGTATAGTCCGCCGTCGCGACCTCGCTCGGGAGGAATCCCTCGACGTACGTGCGGGCCTTGAGCGTCATGCCCGGGTCGACCACGATAGCGCCTTCGTACAGCCGCGACCGCTTGCCGCCCTTTTCAGGCTCCGACCCGTCCAGCGAATACCAGAACTTCGTCCCCGGCACGAACCGCGGCATGCCCGCGCGCGTTCCCTCGGGCTTGAACTGCAGCGTGACGGCCGTCGCCAGCAGCAGGAACAGCGCCGTCATCACGATCGTCACCCACGTCAGCACGTCGCCGACGCGGGTGCCGAACGCCGTGGACCCCATGCCGCTGAAGGCAGCGCTCAAGCCGCCGCCTCGCCCCTTCTGCAGGAGCACCACGAAGATCAACAGCACGCAGATGATGATGAACAGCGTCGCCAGGAACGTGTCGAGAAGAGCCAGCATATTCATTCTCCGAAAAGTGTCTGGATGGTCACTGGATACCGGCCTTGGCGATAGCGGCGAACTCGTCGGCCTTCAGGCTCGCGCCGCCCACCAGGGCTCCGTCTATGTCGGGTTGTCCCAGCAGCTCGGCGGCGTTGGACGCCTTCACCGACCCGCCGTACTGGATCCGCGTGTGCCGGGCCACCTCAGGCCCGTACTGCTTGCCCAGGAGCCCGCGGACCATCGCGTGCACTTCCTGCGCCTGCGCGGGGCTGGCCGTCACCCCCGTGCCGATCGCCCACACCGGCTCGTACGCCACCGTCACGTGCGCCATCGCCGCCTTGGCGACCCCCTCCAGCCCCACCTTCACCTGACGCGTCACCACCTCGAGCGTCTGGCCCCCCTGCCGCTCGGCGAGCAGTTCGCCCACGCAGAAGATCACGTCCAGCCCGTCGGCCAGGGCCTTGACGACCTTGCGGCTGATGACTTCGTCGCTCTCGCCCAAAACGTGCCGGCGTTCGCTGTGGCCCAGGATCACGTAGCGGGCGCCGATGTCCTTGAGCATGCTCCCGGAGATCTCGCCGGTGAACGCCCCGTTGGACTCGTAGAACAGGTTCTGCGCGCCCAGCGCGATCCGCGAGCCCGCCAACGCCGCCTTTACCGCCGGCAGGTACACGAACGGCGGACACACCGCCACGTCCACGCCTTCCAGCGATCCGACCAGCTTGACCAGCGCACCGGCCAGGGCGACGCCCTCGGCCTGCGAGGTGTTCATCTTCCAGTTACCGGCGACGAACGGCTTTCTTGCCATCTTCAGCCTTTCCTTGCTTTCCGGGCCTCGCCCGTCACAGCGGGACGGTCCCGCGGGGGAAACTCCCCAGTACGTGCAGTTCTCCGCAGTGGCTCCGGGCTTCGGCCAGGGCCAGGCGGAAGTTCTCGTCCTCGGCGTGCCCCTCGGCATCGACGAAGAAGTAGTATTCCCAGTTCCGCCGCTTCGACGGGCGGGTGTCGATATTCGTCAGGTTCAGCCCGTGCCGGGCGAAGACGTTCAGCACGTCCACGAGCGCCCCGGCCTTGTGCGCCGTCGTGAACATCACCGACGTGCGGTCCTCCCCCGTCCGCTTCGCCGACGCCGGCGAGATCACCACGAACCGCGTGATGTTGTTCGTCACGTCCTCGATGTTCGCGAGGACGATCTTCAACCCGTACACCTCCGCCGCCAACGCCGACCCGATCGCCGCCAGGGCGGGCGTCTCCGCCGCCATCTGCGCCGCCCGGCTGGAACTGGCCACCGGCAGCAGCTCCGCCTGCTGGAAGCTCGTCGAAAGCCACTTGCGGCACTGGGCGAAGACTTCCGGCTTGGACGCGATCGTCTTGATCTCTTCCGGCCGGCAATTGGCCAGCAGGTTGTGGTGGACCTCCACCAGCACCTCGGCGCAGATGAAGACCTTCATCTCGATGAAGCAGTCGAGGGTGTCGATGACGGCCCCGCCGGAGGAGTTCTCCACCGGCACCATGCCCAGGTCGATGTGCCGGCGGGCGACTTCCTCGAACACCGCGCGGATATCCGCCAGCGGGCGGTATTCCACCGACGCGCCGAACTTCCTCACCGCCGCCAGGTGCGAGTAACTGCCCTCGGGCCCGAGATACCCCACGCGCTGGGACCGTTCCAGGGCGAACGAGCCGCTCATCAGCTCGCGGTAAATCGCCTGGAGCGTCGCCTGCGGCAGCGGGCCGTGATTCAGCCCCGCGATCCGCTTGAGAACCGCGTGCTCCCGGTCCGGCGAGTACACCGGCGTGCCGTCGGCGATCTTCGTCTTGCCCACCTCGACCACCACGTTGGCGCGCGCGTTCAACAGGTCGACGATCTGCTTGTCCAGATCGTCGATCTTCGTCCGCAACGCTTCCAGGTCAGCCGGCTTGCCGGCTTCCTTGTCCGCCATCGTGGCCTCTTCCTTACGCTCCGCGCACGGATTCCGCGCAGAGAATCGCACTTTCTACCACGCCCTCCCCCTCCGGTCAAGGCTTTTTGCCACAATGCGTTTCGTACCAACACCCGCCCTGCCTACAGCAGCGCCGCCGGGTCCAGGGCGAAATGTTCGGCCAGCGTGCGGATGTGGGCCTTGCTCAGTTCCCGTTCTCCGCTCAAGATGCGATGGCCCAGGCTGCGGTCCCCCAGCAGCCGCCCCAGGTCCGACTCGCTCATGTCGTGCTCGGCCATCACCGAGCGGATCAACTCCACCGGCGTCATCTTCGCCACGGCCAGGGCGTGGTGCTCGGCCTCGTACTTCTCCACGAAGACGGCAATGGCCTCGAAGTAGTCCTCCTGATCCGCGTTCATCTCAAACCCGGCCATGGCGTCCAGCACGGCCAGGGCGTTGCGGTAGTCCACTTCGTCATGCAGCGGCCTGGGCATGAACAGCCCCACCAACTCGGCGTAGCTCTCCGGAATGTCGTCGTGCGTAAGGGCCTTGGTTTTCATAGTTGCTCCTTCCAGTCGCCCCGGTCGTATTCCTTGTGCGTCAGGATCATCAGGGTGTAGACGATCCGCGTGTTGTGGTGCACCGCTGCGATAAGGCGATAGCGGTTATGGGCGATGTTGAAGACCACCACGCTCCGCCCGCTCGCCACGGCCACCCGATCGGCGTTGGGGAAGGTCCGCCGCACCTCGACGAAGTTCCGCCACTGGGCCGCCGTGGTCTGCACGACCCAGGTTCCCAACGACGCCTTGGCCTCACAGTGGGCCTGCCAGAACGCCTTCAGCATGCTCGTCTTGATGATCCGCATCCACAACCATTATCGGCAGGTGATGACATAATGTCAACTCGATTCCAGTGTTGTTTTCCACCCGAACCCCACCAGATCGCCGATACGGTAGGAGTTCTTCTTGTCGAGTAGCGTGACTTTGGGGCCTCGGCGCGCATCAGGTGAGCGTCGATAAAGTAGCCTGTCCCCTTTTCACAAAAGGGGACAGGCTACTTTTTCTACAGGACCCCCGAGACGCCCGCCACGCGGGCGGAGGTGATGCCGTCGGTGGCGCCCAGGGCGGTGAGGCAGCAGGCGGCGGTGGCGGCGGCGAGACGCCCGGCGGCGGGCAGGGGTAGGCCGCGGAGCAGGCCGGTGAGCAGGCCGGCGATGAAGGAGTCGCCCGCGCCGGTTGTGTCGACGATCGGGCCGGGCGGCGGAAGGCTGGGCACGCGGAGGTACTCGCCGGCGGCGGGGCTGAGCAGCGCCCCCTCGGCCCCGAGCTTCACGCCCAGCAGGCCCGGCGCACCGCAGCCGCGGAGCGTGTCGATGATCCGACGCGGGTCGGACTGACCCGTCTGGTGCATCGCCTCGTCGCGGCTGGGAACGTAGACGTCCAGGTGCGGCAGGATGCGATCGAGCGGCTGCATGCGCCCCCCGCTGCCGCCGGTGTCCATCGCCGTCCGGCAGCCGGTGGCGCGGACGGCCGCCAGGACGTCGGCCAGGTCGGCCTCCAGGGCGGGCATCTGCGAGTAATACCCCACCAGCATCATCCGGCTGCTCGCGAACAGGTCCAGGTTCGCCAGCATGGTCGAGCGGTCCAGCAGGTTGGAGGCCCCGAACGTGTGGGCGAAGCTGCGTTCCCCGCCCGGGTCGACCAGCACGACGGACGTGCTCGTGCCAGCCGTCGGGTGGGCCAGAAGGCGCCCGCAATCCACGCGTTCCGCTTCCAGATGCCGACGGATCATCTGGCCCCACTCATCGGGCCCGACGTAGGCGAGCATGGCGGCCCGCATGCCCAGGCGGGCCAGGGCGATACCCGCGTTGCAGGCCAGCCCGCCCGTCAGCAGGCGGATCGGGTCGGTCTTCAGCACCGTGCCGTGCCCGATCGGCGAATCCAGCGGCACGGGGCGGACGAGAAGGTCCGCCACGCACGAGCAGCAGCACACGCAGTCTATGGTTTTATTCATGGCCGGCCTGCACGATCTCCGGACGCCGCCCGGGTCCGATCCGGATCAGAACGTCGACCCCGTGGCGGCGCCGCATCACCAACTCCCCCGTGTAGCGATCGACGAGGTTGTAATGGGCCAGGGCCTCTTGGTCGCTGCGCCCCTGGCGGTGTCCTCGCCCGAGCAGGGCCTGCCGCGTGACGTCGGCGGGGCATTCCACGAAGATGCCCCGGTCCGCCCACGCTCGCAGTTCCCGCCACCCGGGCTCGTCCAGCAGCATGTACAGCCCCTCGATGACCAACACTCCCTCGTCCAGCACGGGGATGGCGTCGGGCACCGGGTCGTGAAGTTCGCGATCGTACCGCGGCCAACGAACCGCCTGGCCCGCCTTCAACGCCCGAAGCGAAGCCCCGATCGCCGCCAGGTCGAAGCTCTCGGGCCTGCCCTTGATCCGCCGCAACGGCATGCTCACGCCGTCGACGGTCACCGTCCGGGCGTCCAGCACGGCGGTGGGGTAATGGAATCCGTCCATCGGCAGGGCCTGGAGCGGCACGTTGACGCGCCCTTGGCGGGCCAGGTGCTCCCACACCGCCGCGAAGGTCGTCTTGCCCGAGCCCGGCGGGCCGCTCAGGAGCACGACCAACCGTCCCCCGCGCCGGCGCCACTGGCGTTCCAGCTCCTCCAGCACGGGCCAATGCACCGCCGCCAGCGCCGCGGCGTCCACCGCCAGCCGCGAGGCCCGGCCGTCCAGGCTCAGCTCCACCACCTTGTCGGCGCCGTCGCGCTCCATGGTCAGGCCTTGCCCTGTGCGTTGAGCCGGAGGATCCACTCTTCCACGACCGGCGCCATCGCCCGGGCCGCCTCGCCCTGCGCGATCGGCGTCCACAGGTTCCGCCCGGCGTTCCACTGGGTCAGCAGACTCTCGCGGTACGCCGCGATCAGCGCCGTCGCGACGTTCACCTTCGCGATGCCCAACGCGATGGCCCGCCGCAGGTCGGCCTCCGGCGTCCCCGTGCCCCCGTGCAGCGTCAGCGGGATCCGCACCTTCTCGTGGATTCGCTCGAGCCGCTCGAAGTCGAACCGCGGCAGCTTCACGTACGCCCCGTGCGCGTTCCCGATCGAGACCGCCAGGCAGTCCACGCCCGTGCGTTTGACATACTCGGCCGCCTCCTCCGGCTCGGTCAGCCGCGAGCCGGTCGAACCCTCCACCGTGGCCGCGTCGGTTTTCCCGACGGCCCCGATCTCGCCCTCGACCGTGATGCCCTTGGGCCCGCACAGCCGGCACACCTTCGCCAGGGCCCGGGTGTTCTCCTCGAAACTCCGCGTGGAATAATCCAGCATCACCGAGGTGAACCCCGCCTTCACGCACTCGGCCACCAGGGCCGGGGAGTCCCCGTGGTCCAGGTGCAACGCCGCCTTCACCCGGTATCGCGCCAGCATCGTCCGGGCCACCGCGGCATTGGCGGCCGGGGAGAGAACCGGAAACTCCCCCGGGCCCGCCATCAGAATCACCGGCGACCGCAGCCGTTTGCACACGGCCAGGATCGTCGCCATCGACTCGGCGTTCCACGCACAGAACGAAGGCACGGCGTACCCATGCTTCATCGCGTGGGCCATCAGCTTCTTCATCGGCACGAACTTCACGGCGTTACCTCGATTGGGGCAGTGCGTGGGTCAATGAATCGGCCGCAGCGGATACACTTCCAGCCGGCAGAGCTTCACGTCGCCGCCCTCGGCCCGGATCGCCAGGGGCGACTTGGCGCCGAGCTTCCAGTACATTCGGCCCTGGATGATGTAATTCTCGCCGCCGCCGCTGACGACCTCGACGGAGGAGGTGTCCAGCAGGATGTGCAGCAAGACGCGCCCGTCCTTGGTGCTCTGGCGGACCTTCTGGCCCAGCTCGCCCCAGAACCCCCACCGGCCGGTGGGATTGCCCGGCTCGAGAACGCTGAGCTCCTGGCTCTTGGCGTCCCAGGCGATATCGAGCTGGGCGCCGGTGAAGCTCACGCGGGATGCGCTGCCGGGCTCGAACTCGACGACGATCTCCGTCGGCCCCGTCACGTCGCCGATCTCGATCGCCGCTCCGGCCTTGACGACGACGTCTTTCTGCACGCTGCCCCCCTGCCGCAACTGGGCCAGCTCCGGGATGAAATCCCCGAACAGCCGCACGCCCTCGGGGGTGCTCCTCAGGCGCAGCTCCAGCGGGAACGAGGCCATCTGGCTGAACGTCGTGTCGAAGTCGCACGTGTGCGCCCAGCCGATCTGCACGATCCGCCCGCCGGGGGCGTTGGCGAACACCTGCGAGGCGCTGTACGCCCCCGAGTGCAACCGGTGCTTGGGGCCCTCGGGAACGAACGCCTTGCCGTCGAACTGGCCCACGTAGTAGGCCGTGTCCGAACCCCACGTCACCCAACGCACGTCGGCCGGGTTGCCGTCCACCGGCAGCGGGAAGAGGTTCGGGCACTCGAACATGTCCTCCAGCACGCTGGTCTCGCGCCAGCTCTTGAGATCCTTGGACTCGTAGAAGTAGAACCCGCCCTTGCCGCCGGGCGGCTGGTTGAAGACGACCAGCACCCACTTGTTCTCGGGCGCCCACCAGAGGATCATCGGGTCTCGCGTCCCGCCGCCGCGGCGCTGCGCCTCGGGGGGCAGGGGTTTGTACATCATCTCCGGGTTCCGCCCCACCGTCATCCCGCCGTCGGTGCTCACGAACGTGCACTGGGTAAAATCGTTGGGCGCGTCGCAGCCGTTGTTGGCCGAGAACACCACCGCGGGTTCGCCCGGCTTGCCCAGCCCGGTCGTGTTGGCCACGTCCACCGCCGCCCCGCCCGTCCAAAACGAGCACTCCCCGCGGATGGGCGTCAGGAAGGTCGGCTGTTCTTCCCAGTGCAGCAGGTCGGTGCTGGTCGCGTGGCCCCACGCGTTGTTGGGGCCCGCCATCACGTTGTTCAGCCGCGTGTTCGCGAAGTACAGGTGCCACACGCCGTCCAGGTAGATCATCCCCGACGGATCGTTCAGCCACCCGCAGATGGGGCTGAAGTGCACCTTCGGGCGCTCGGGCTCCCGATACGCCCCCGCGCCCCCGGGGATCGTGTCGCTGACGGCCACCTGGGCGATGGCGGCGGCGTCGGGGCCCTCGATCCGCACCGTCAGAGTCTTTCCCTGCATCAGCTTCAGGTCCAGCCACCGCCAGTGGTCCGGGGTCCTCGCGGCAATCAGGGCGTCATACGCCGAAAAGAACGGCTTGCCGTCGACGTCGACAAACACCCTGTTCTTCCCTGCCTGCCCCCGCGAGCAGGGAAACACGAGGTATCGCTTATCAGCCTTGAACGTGCGAGTGTCGCCAGCGCTAGCATGATTCATCTTCATTCTCCTGTTGATCCGAACGGATTCACCGACAAAGGCAGGCGGCATGGTAGCAGTTTCGTCGGCGGAAGGCCACGGGCAAGCGAGAACCCTCGGCCCTGCCGCGTCCCGACCCACCGGAAACATGGGGAGAGCGTGCGGACGCTCTCCCCAAACCCCTCTGCCCGGCCCACACACTCCCCCGCACAGAACCGGAAGGGGACGTCGCTCGCGGCTCGGGCGTGTGGTTGTTCCGGCGTGTGTGGGGCGGGCATGGGGGTCCGGGGGAATCCGCCTTCGGCGGACCGGTTCTCCCGCGTCCCGGGTGTTGGGGCCAGACGGGGCGATGCGATAGCTAGCTCTGCCTTCGAGATGCTGTGCCCTTGGATCCGGCGTCGTTCTTGCCGGCAGACCCATAGCGATGAACTCCGGGGTGTGGGGAGGCGGCCCACGTGTTGCTTCCCCCGCAGCAGGAATCTTCCAAAGGGTAAACCATGCCCCCCGGTAAGCCGCGCAGGAAAGCCCCCCAAACCACATCGTCCAGGGATACTCTTCATAGCCATTTCATTCAGAATCCGCCATCTGCCCTCTTGTCTATTCCGGCCCTCGCTCCGCCAAATAGATCATCCAGAACACGCCGAAGCGGTCAGTGACCATGCCGAACGCCGGGGAGAAGAACGTCTTGGCCATCGGCATCCGAACCTGCCCGCCCTCGCCCAGGGCCTTGAAGATCCGACGGGCCTCTGGATCGCTGGCGACCGTGAGAGAGAGGGAAAACCCCTGGAAGCTCGGCCGGCCCAGGCACTCGCCGTCGGAGACCAGCACCGTGGAATTCCCGATCCGCAGGCTGGCGTACATAACCTTCTCGCCCGAACCGTGCGGGCCGGAGGACCCGGGCTCGGGGTTGTCCTTGTACCGCATAAGTATCGTCACCTCAGCCCGAGGTTGTGGCGGTAGAACTCGATCACCTCTTCGCAACAGCCGTCAAAGAACAGATACGGTTGGACCTGCAAGCCATTCACCTTTCCGCGGCCCTCGCCAGCGCCGGCCGCCAACCCATCATACGCCCGCCCGGAGGCCCGTGCGATTCCTGACTTCCCAAGCCCGGGTTCGCCGCGTCACGTCGGCGGGTGATCCGGGATGACACCACGAAACGGGCCTGGGGATGAAACGCAATCGGCCCCACGCACTGCGGCTCCGGTTCATATTGGGAGTCACTCGGTGCGGGCAATCGCGCAACGGCCCGCAGAGCCGCGAAGGAAACATACGGTAGTCACCTTACCCTATGAAATGGATGTGTTTTTCGGTTTTCCTGCTGACAGAACCGGCAAACCGTGGTAGATTACTATTCATGCTCTGGTCGCCGTCTGTGGCACGGCGGCCCTTTTGACAGAACCCGGCTGAGCCGCCGGCGTGAGGGCAGGCAGAGCGAGTATCGCTCGCTCGTACCTTCTGCCTGGTGCCCTACCTCCAGGGTTTGTTTCCCGTCGTTTTGTGCTGTCCTTCGCGCAGCCAACGCCGCGCGGGGGGTTCGTGTTGAGCCATGACCCAGTGGTGCAGGACACAGATCTTGCCGAAGCCAATCGCGAAAGGAGCAACAACATGAAGGCACGAGCGGTCCTTTCAGCAACTACGGTAATCCTGGGAGCGAGCGTCGTATTCTTCTTCGCCTCGTCCGGCTGGGCGACGGACATTGTCCTGTATCAGGAGAACTTCAACAGCTATGCCAACGGGACATTGCTGACGGCCGTTGCTGGTTGGTATAGCCGGATCTCCGGCGGCACCATCCAGCCTGCCCCCACCATTCAGAACGGGCGGGTCGAGACGACCGTGAATGCAGGCTTCCAGCAGGCATTGCTCGACTTCCCCAGCCTCTTCAGCCACGGCAACGCCGAGGCCAGGATCGAGTTCGACAGCATAAGCGGATTCCAGGCAGATCCCACATTTGGGTGGGGAACGGCCTCGGCCGGGAGCGTGACGTCGCGAGGCGGATGGGAAATGGGGCCGTACCACTCTCCCAATTTGTTCCTTACCACGCTCAATGGTACGGCATTTGATCAGAGCACACAGAATCTTACCAGCGACAATTGCCGCGGGGATTACCATTACGTGATCGGTCTGACTCTGAGTGGGATTACCGTGACCTGGACCGCGTCGTATACCCCTGTCGTCGGCGGAACCACGAAGAACCTCATGGGCGGGGTTGCTTCCGAGTCATTCGACATCACCGACCCCCGCGGGATCAACACCTTCAGATTCTACGGCGCCTCCTACGACAATTGGCCCGCCGATGTGCCTGGCGGCGGGCCGTATGCACCCATGACGCTGGACAACATCAAGATCGTGGCCGTCGTCCCCGAACCGGCCACGCTCTCCCTGCTGGCCCTGGGAGGGCTGGCGGTCCTTCGTCGTCGGCGGTAGTCGGTCAGAACGGGACGGGACTATCGTCCGCCCGATCCCCCGGCGGTTGCATGGCCCGCGCCGGATCGGGCGGCCATCGCCGACAAAGGGCTGGTCAAATGGAACTTCGAGAAGTTCCTCCTAGGCCGGGACGGCAAACTCCTGGCCCGCTTCCGCTCCGCCGTCAAGCCCAAACAACTCGTCAAAGACATCGAAGCGGCCCTTGGGAAACAGGCGGCGAGCACACCACCGGTTGTGGGTCGATTGGGCGAGCCACTACGTGCGCACGCGAAATAATTCTGAAGAAAAATCGGCGCGTTATGAGGCCGGGACTTACGCGGCGGACGAGGGCGTTTGGGCCGGAAAAACGTTGTGGATTTACCATGTATTATGAATGGCAGGGTGCGCGCGGGATACGGATGGTAGCCCGTAGCCAGTAGCCAGTCCGCCTTCGGCGGAGTAGCCGGTGGGGAGCGGCCTCCGGCCGCGGGAGAGAAGGACGATGACTTTGGGAAGCAAAGCGAGCGATCTGTTTCTTCGCCGGGCTACCGGCTACTTCCCGGCGAAGGCGGAATCGCTGGTGTCCGCGAGGTGCCCCTTAGGTGTCCTTGAGGTGTCCTTCAGGTGTCCTTTAGGTGTCCCTGAGGTGTCCTTCAGGTGTCCGCAGAGTGTCCCGAAAACGTGGAACCGGAAGGGGCGCGAAAATGCAATGGGCTCAGCCGACGAGGGTTGCGGAAAAGACAGGAACGCCGGAACGATTCAAAGGACACCTCGTGGGGAAATGGAGCGAGCGGAGCGATCAGTGGGTCATCGCGTGGGCGATGATGTTGACGCCCAGGCGGAGGGCGTCGGGGGTTTCGTAGCCGCGGTCGAAGGCCAGGCCCAGGGACTCCCACCCGTTCGAGAGGCTGTAGCGGGAGTAGATGACGGCGAGCTGGCCGTCGAGGTAGGCCCCTTCCAGCGCGGGGGTTTTGAGGCCTGGCGTTTCGGCCAGGACGCGGGGGGTGTACTGGACCTGGCCGATGCGGAAGGGCATCTGGTAGAGGGGGCTGTCGGCGGGGAGGGGTTTGAGGTCGGCGGCGTCGGGGAGGGCTCGTTTGACGAGGGCACGGAAGGCGGAGTCGAACCCGGCCTGGCCGGCGGCGGCGTCGGCGATGAGCACCCCGCCGCTGCGGAGGAACTTGCGAAGGTTGGCGACCTCGGCGTCGGTGGCGTCGAACTTGCGGAGCCCGGTCATGTAGACCACGCGGTGCTTGAGGATCTCCGGGTCGGTGAGGGCCAGCGTGCGTCGCTTGAACTGGACGTTGAGGGTGGTGTTCTTTTCGATGTACTTCATCAGGCCCGGGAGGGCGTGGGGGGTGGGGTCCCAGTCGCCGTTGTGGACGAGCTGGGCCAGGACGAGCTGGTCGCGCGTCGGGGCCTGCTGCTGGTGGAAGACGGTTTGCGTGCCGAAGGCGCGGGCGTATTGGAAGTTCGCCAGGGTCAGGGCGATCAGGTTGACGCCCAGGCGGAGCCCGTCATCCCGGTGGTAGAGCGTGCCGCCCTGGATGGGCGTGTCGGTGTCCCAGGTGCAGTTCAGGTCGATGGGCGAGAGGATCACCGCGGGGCGGCAGCCGACGTAGACGGCCTCCAGGTAAGGCTCCATCGCCTGGAGGGGCTTGTCGTCCCGGCGGAACTGCATCTTGTCGATGTTGAAATAGGCGGAGAACAGCGGGCAGTCGGTGTCGAGCGGCTTGAGCGGGCGGTCGGGGAAGAGCTTGCGGATCTCCCGCCGGGCTGAGTCCGTGAACTCGCTCCGCCCGCACTGGGCGTGCAGGACGAGCGTGCCGCCGTCGTAGATGTAGCGGCGGAGTCGGTCGGCCTGGTCGACGGACAGTTCGGGCATGGGCGTCCAGCCGGTGACGTAGAGGAGGGGCAGTTCCTCGGGGTTCCAGGAGAAGGCCCGCAGGTCGGTGGGCAGGTAGCGGTACTGGATGTCGAGGCGGCTGTTGGCGAACTGGATGAGGTGCTCGATGTCGACCTGGGTGGTGGGGAAGGCCTCGCTGACCCGCTGGCCGTTCTCGACGCGGGCGACGGCGGAGAAGTTGATCATGCCGATCAGGGCCGGGGGGGCGGGCTGACGCTTCCGCTCGCTCCGCCGCAACGGCGTCGCCGGCAGGGGCAGAGGCGGGGCGCTCTCTCCGCCGCTTCGGCGTTGGGGCTTGGCTTGGGGTGGTCGGATCTTGGGGTTATCGAAGGGCTCGCCGGGCGCCAGGCAGGCCGCCGCGAGAATCACGGCCGTCACGAGGGACAGTTGCCTGGCAGTGGCTGGCATAGGGCCTCCGGGCCCGGGACTGTGGGCCGGGCGTCTGATGATATTGTAACGCGGGGGCGGGGAAAAACCTTCCCGCAAAGCCGCGTCAATCTCGCTGGGCCGGGCCCACGCCTTCGGCGGGAGCCAGCGGGTCGGCCCCGCCCGTGCCGGGCGCCCCCAGGGGGACGGACGGGTCCGACGGCGGGGGCGGCGTGGTGGACGGGTCGGGCAGGATGATCGGCCCGGTGCCGGTCGCGGGGGGCTGGGTCCGGAGGGGAACGGTCTTCCACGACGGGACGGAGGTCGCCGGGGTCGCCGGAGCGGCCGGGGTGACCGGTGCCGTCGGGGCATGCGGGGCCAGCGGCGTTACGGGGGCCGTCGGAACGCGCGGGGCCACCGCCGACGTCGGGGCCGGCGGGGCGGGAGTCTCGCGGGCGCCCAACTCGCTCAGCCTTCGGTAGGCGTAGTTCACGTTGGACTTGTCGAACGTTTCGACCTTGACGACCTCGCGGTAGAGTTCGGCGGCCCGGCGGTAGTCCCGGAGCTTCTGGTCGTAGACGACGGCGGCCTGGAACCGGGCGGGGAGGTTGATCTGCGGTTGCCACTGCCAGGCCCGCTCGTACCAGCGGACGGCGCGGAGGTTCTCGTTGAAGAATTCCCGGTAGATCTCGCCGACGTAGAACGCCGCCATGGCGATCCGCAGGCTGTCGGGGTACTTACGGATCAGGTCCTGGAACATCGCCAGGGCCTGCCGTTCTTTGGAATACGACGTCAGCAGGGGCAGGGCCTTGCCGGACCGGTAGACGCTACAGCCACCCGGTAGAAGAGGAGCTCATCTACATCCTCTCCGGCCAGGGCACGATCTCGTCCGCAGGCAAGGACGCTCGCCTAGAGCCAGGCGTGGCCGGGTTCATTCCGCCTGGCCTTGCGCATCAACCCGGTCACCGCGCGGGTGTAGGCGTTGCGGGCCTGGACGACGCGTTCGACGAGCCATCGCTCGTCGTTGCCGGCCCCGCCGGAGGGGACCGTCGCCGCGGGAATGCCCGCCCACGTGAACCACTGGGCCTCCTCGACGTTCTTCTGCTCGCGGCGGGCCCAGTCCAGCCGGTCCCGGTTGCCCACGCGGCTGTAGTGGTCGATGAGCATTTGCAGGCGGTGGAGGTACTCGGCCCGGGTGTTTTCGTTGGCGAGGGCGGCGGCGACCTCCGCCTGGTCGCCCGGGGCCACCCCGATCACTTTCATCTGGTGGAACAGCGTCAGGTGGACAGGTTCGGGCTTGGCGTCGCAACCGGCGAGAGCCACGCCCCCCAGCACCAACAGCGCCAGCACGGGTCGGTATGTCATTGCCTGGACTCCTTCATCGGACGGCCCTGACAGGGGCGGGCCGGTATTCTTCTATCGGTCCGCCCGGGCACAAAACCCAAGCCGAACGAGAGTAACCGGCACGGTCCAACAACCCTCCGCCGCGGATGCTCCGTACAAACGAATGCCCCAGCGGAGAGGAGCGACCTGGCTGAGCCAGGGTCTTGAAACCATCTTCCATCGGGCCGCTCTACTCACCACTGGGGCATTGGTATTCTACGCACCGGCCCGGGCAAAGACCACCCACGGCAGCGGGAATTGCCCCGGGGGCGTCGGCCGGCGGGATTTTTTTCCCGACACAGTAGAAATCGCCCGTGAGGCCTATACTGGTGCGCCCACACAGACGACGGGGCTCCCCCACCCGTCGACCGGCGGCAGGTTGGTCTCCCCACGCCAACCTGCCGCCAACTCTTTTAACGGGCGGACACGCCCGGCGCGGGGGCGTTCGGCGATTTTGCTTGTGCGTTTTGCCTTCGGCTACCTATGATCTTCTGGTGCACAGGGGCCCCGGAAACACTCCCCGGCGGCCTGTGGAGGTGCCATGAAACCCCGAGTTGCTGTCCTGGGCGCGTGCCTGTTGCTGACGGGTCTGGTCGCGGGCGTTTTCGCCGACTCGCCGCCGGCCTCCGCCCCCGCCCCGAGCGACGACGTACTCCTCGACCAGGCCCGACGATACGTCGAGGCCTCTGACCGATACCTCCACCACGCCAAGGTCCGCCGCGGCATGAAGGGCTACGGGCTGACCGTCATGGCCGGTACGGACATCGTCCGCTTTGACGCCGAGATTATTTCCGTCATGGGCAAGTGGGGCCCCCACGCCGACGTGATCCTGGCGCGGCTGAGCGGACAGGGGCTGGAGCATTCGGGCGTCGTGGCGGGCATGAGCGGCTCGCCGGTGTACGTCGTCGACCCCGCCGACGGCAAGAGCAAGCTCATCGGGGCCGTCGCCTATGGGTGGAACGGCAGCAAGGACCCCATCTGCGGCATTCAACCGATCACCCAGATGCTGGCGATCGAAGACGTGCTGAGCGAGATCACCGCCCCGGCTGGTCCGAGCACGGCCCCGACGACGCGGGCGGTGCCGGCGATCGTCGAGTCCGACGGGCCGGCCTTCGACCCGGGGACGGACGAGCTGGCCACGGCGATGTCGGCCTCTCCCGCGGCCAGGCCCTGGCGGGCGGAGGCGCCCGCGACGGCGCCCCTGGCCCGGCTCATGCCCCTGCGAACCCCCCTGTCGACCACCGGGCTGGACGAGGGGGCCTTGACCAGGGCCTCGGAAATCCTCGCCCCGCTGGGCTTCGTGCCCCTCCAGGCCGGCGCCGTCACCGCCACCCAGGCCAAGGCCCTCCAGGACGTCCGTCTCGTCCCCGGCGCCGCCGTCAGCGTCTGCCTGGCCAGCGGAGACATGGACCTGTCGGCCATCGGAACCGTCACCGACGTCGTCGGTAATCACGTGCTGGCCTTCGGGCATCCGTTCTTCCGCCAGGGCGACCTGAAGCTGCCGATGGGGACGGCCTACATCCACACGGTCATTCCCGGCATTGGCGAGAGTTTCAAACTCGGCTCGACCCTGGCCATCGCCGGCACGCTCCGGCGGGACGAAGGCACGGGCGTGGCCGGGCGGATCGGACAGACCGCCCCCACCATTCCCATGACCGTTCGGGTCGCCTGGACCGGCCGTCAACGCGTTCAGACCTTTCATTTCGACCTCTGTCAGCAGACGCGGCTGACGCCGATGATCCTGGAGATGCTGCTCTCCCAGGCCATCGCCGGTTCGAGAATGCCCCAGGAGTTCAGTCACGCGAAGTACACGCTGGCGATCGACCTGGGGACGGACCTGGGGACGTATGAGGCCTCGAATCTGCTCAGCGGACCCAAGCTGGCCATGGTGATCGATGATGCCACCACCCCGATCCACCTGGTGATGCGGAACCGCTTCGCCCGCCCGCCGCGGATCCGCGGCATCCGGATGGACCTCGAGATCGCCGACGGCGACATCACCGGATTGATCGAGGACCTCCGCCTGGACGGGCAGATCTACCGCCCGGGCGAGACGATCACCGGCCACGCGACGATCCGCCCCACCCGCCGCCCGAAAGTCAGCATGGACGTTTCGTTCGAGCTGCCCCCGGACCTGCCCGAGGGCCAATACACCCTGACGGCCTGCGACGCGGGCGACTCACTCCACACGGACATGCGGGAGAGCCCGCACCTCTACGTGCCCCAGTCGCTGCCGCAGTTGGTCGCCGCCCTCCGCCGAGCCGCCGGTCGGTCCAACGGGGATCTCTTCCTCCGTTTGCCGCTGCCGGAGACCGGGCTGGCCCTTCGCCAGGCGGAACCGCCCCAGTTGCCCCCCAGCGTCGCCGGGGCGATCAACGAGGCCCGCCCCTTCGAAGCCCGCCCCTTCACTCGTTCGCTGGTGCGATCCCTGCCGACGCCCTACGTCGTCGAGGGCTCCGTCGCCGCCACCTTCACCGTCGCCAAGCGCCCCGCCCAAACCCTGATCCGCCAGCAGAAGGAACCTGCCCCATGAGGAAATTCGTCCCGGCCCTCGCCGTACTCCTGACGGCTGCTCTCGCCGCCGCCGTCGCCCCCGTGACCACGGTGCACGACACCGAGGCCGAGTTCGCCGCCGGCGAACTCTCATCCGTCGCCGTCTCCAACATGGGCGAGTTGCGGCTGGCCGGCGCGGTGGAGATCCTCGTGCCCTCCGCCCAGGCCCCGACCGTCGTCTCGGCGGTCGCCGCCGCCGGGGACGAACTCTACGCCGGCGACGGGCTCTCCGCCCGCGTCTTCCGCCGGGCCGGCGGAAAGACCGAAGTCTTCGCCAAGCTGCCCGGCGCCATCGTCACCGCGTTGCGAGCCCAGGGCGAGAAACTCCTGGCCGGCACGGGCGGGGCGGGCGCGGGAGTCTTCAGCATCGACCGGAAGACCGGGCAGGTCGAGACGATCTGGGCGGACGCCTCCGTGAAATACGTCTGGGCTCTCCTGCCGGCCCCCGGCGGGGCCCTCTACGCCGCCACAGGCCCGCAGGCCCGATGCTTCCTCATCGCCCCGGGTGGAAAAGCCGACGTGATCTACCAGGCCGGCAAGGACCTCGCCGACAACCTCCGCTGCCTCGCCCTGCACGAGGGCAAGCTCTACGCCGGCACGGACAAGAACGGGTTGATCCTTCAGATCGATCCGGCCGCCAAGACCGGCCGCGTGCTCTTCGACGCCACCGAGCCGGAGATCACGAGCCTTCAGATAGGCCCCAAGGGCGAGATCTACGCCGCGACGGCCGGGGCCATCGGCGAACCACCCGTCACCGCCCCCAAGGCCGCCTCATCGCCCGTGGCTCTGACGGCCCCGGCGCCGGCGTCCAAGCCGGCCGAAGCCCCCGAACCGTCCCCGGCCCCGCCCTCGGGGGATTCCGCGTCGGCCACCCGGCCCACACCTTCCGAAGAGGCAGCCGCCACCGGCGGGGCTTCCGGCTCGGAGGCCGCCGCCGATAGCACCACCCAGGATCCCAGCCTCGCCAAAGACGCCGCCTCCGCCTCCGCCGGCCCCGTCGTGCCCCCGGCCGGGCAAGGCAACGCCGTGTACTGCATTGACCCCGACGGGCTCGTCCGCACCGTCATCCGGAGAGGAGTGAACTTTCTGTGCATGGCCCTGGTGGACGACCAGTTGATCCTGGGCGCCGGTAACGAGGGCAGGATTCTCAGCGTCTCGACCGCCGGCGACCGTTGCGTCCAACTGGCCAGCGTGGAAGCCAAGCGGATCACCGCCCTGCTGCCCCGCCCCGACGGCGGCGTCGTCTTCGCCACGGCCAACCCCGGCTCGCTGGCCGTCCTGGCCCGCAAGGTCGCCCCCACCGGCACGTTCACCTGCAAGGCCGTCGACGCCGGGCAGGTCGCTCGCTGGGGCTCCATCCAACTCGAGGCCGCCCTGCCCGGCGGCGCCCGACTGACCGTCGCCACCCGCAGCGGCAACATCCAGACGCCCGACGAGAAGGCCTGGAGCCCCTGGACGGCCCCCGCCGCCCTCGACGGGCGGTTCCATAAAGTCACCAGCCCCGCCGGGCGGTTCCTGCAGTACCGCCTGACACTCTCGCCCTCCCCCCAAGGCGCAAGCCCGATCGTGCGGAGCGTCTCGCTGGTCTCACAGGTGGGCAACCTGCCCCCGGTGATCTCCTCGGCCACGGTGACTCCCGCGGCCGCCGCCGATGAGAGCGACCGCGAGGGCATCAAAGCCGCCGGGCGAAAAGTGTTCCGCGTCATCCACGTGCAGGCGGTGGACCCCAACGGCGACACGCTGCTCTATCGCTTCGAGTATCGCCCCGCCGACTCGGCCAAGTGGATCGAACTGGCCAAGGACGTCGCCGCGCCCATGTACGCGTGGAACACGCTGACGGTGGCCGACGGTTCGTACGAGCTTCGGGTAACGGCCTCGGACAAGGCCTCCAACACGCCTGAGCAGGCGATCCAGAGCATGTGCGCTCCGCTGGCGACGACGGTGGACCACACCCCGCCCGTGGTCTCTCGACTGGTCGCCCGCATCGAAGGAACGACCGTGACGGTATCCGGCTCCGCCCGCGACGCCCTCAGCCGCATCACGTCGATCTACCGCAACCTCGACAGCCAGGAATCCTGGGTAGCCGTGCTGCCGGCCGACGGGCTCTGCGACGACCAGGCCGAGGAGTTCGCCTTCATGCTCAAGGACCTCCCCGCCGGCGCCCACCAGGTCACCGTCCGCGTGCGGGACGCCTACGGGAACGTCGCCTACCAGAGCATTCCGGTGATCGTGCAGAAGTAGCCCCGGCCGGTGGGGGTCACTGGCCTCCGCGATACGGGCAGACCGTCAGGGCCGTCAGCGCGCCCGAGGCCGGCAGGTAGCAGCGGAGCGTGTAGTCCATCATCATCCGGTGCGCGCTGAACCGCCAGGCGAGCGTGCGAATGGCGTTCTTCTGGCGGGCGACCCACCCTCGCGGCACGCCGTCGCTGCCGCGGTCGTAGAAGAGCGGCACGACCTGGGTCTCCAGCACGTCGTACAGGGCCGCGGCGTCCAGCTCGCCTTGCCGGGCCGGGTCCACGTGTTCGCCCCCGGCCCCGATAGCAAACCCGTTCGTGCCGTCGTAGGCCTGCGCCCACCAGCCGTCCAGGGTCGAAAGGTTCAGCCCGCCGTTGAGGACCACCTTCTGCCCGCTCGTGCCGCAGGCCTCCATCGGCCGCAGGGGCGTGTTCAGCCACACGTCCACCCCGTGCACCAGGTGCCTCGCGATGTTGATGTTGTAGTCCTCGACGAACACGATCCGCCCGGCGAACCTGGGGTCGTGGGCGAACCGGAACACCTTCTGGATGAGTTCCTTGCCCTTGTTGTCGGCCGGGTGCGCCTTGCCCGCGCAGATGATCTGCACCGGGCGGTTCGGGTCGTTGAGAAGCCTCGCCAGCCGCTCCGGGTCGCGAAGGATCAGGTCGCCCCGCTTGTACTCGGCGAATCGCCGGGCGAAGCCGATGGTCAACACGGCCGGGTCCAGTTCCCTGCCGTCCGGCAGGGCCGTGCCCCGGGCCTTCTCCTGTTGGGCCACCCGCCGCCGCATGTGCCCCACCAGGTGCGCCTTCAGGATCTGCTGCTGCTCCCAGAACTCCAGGTCGTCGATGCGGTCCATCGCCGCCCAGACCTCCGGGTCGCACATCCGTTGCTCCCAGTTCTCGCCCAGGTGCCGGCGGTACAACTGCGCCACCGGCACCGACAGCCAACTGGCCGTGTGAACGCCGTTGGTGATATGCCCGATGGGCACCTCGTCCACCGATCGTCCGGGCCAGAGCCCCTGCCACATCGCCCGGCTGACGTGCCCGTGAAGGTCCGAGACGGCGTTGCGATACCGCGAGAACTTCAGCCCGAGGATCGTCATGCAGAACGGTTCGGCGGCGTTGGCAGGATCGCGGCGGCCCAGGGCCATCAACTGCTCCGGCGAAACCTTCAGTTCCCTCCGCAACGGGCCCAGCGTCTCCTCGACGAGGGCGGCGTCGAATCGGTCGTGCCCGGCCTCCACGGGAGTGTGCGTGGTAAAGACCGTCCGGGCGGCGACGAAGTCTCGCACGCTCTCGAAATCCCGCCCGTCCCGGTTCATCAGCGTCCGGGCCATCTCCAGCACCGCGAACGCGCTGTGTCCTTCGTTCAGGTGCAGCACGCCCGGGCGGATGCCCATCGCCCCCATCGCCCGCACGCCGCCCACGCCCAGCACCAGCTCCTGGCGGATCCGCACGCGATGGTCCCCGCCGTACAACTGCGAGGTCAGCGCCCGGCACTCCTCGTCGTTGCCCTCGACGTTCGTGTCCAGCAGGATCAGCCGGTTTCGCCCCACCTGGGCCGTCCACAGCCCCGCCCAGATCCCGTTGCGGTCGGTCTCCACGTGCACCCGCAGCGGCTGCCCCGATCCGTCAAGAACCCGCGTCAGCGGCAACTGCTCCACGTCCGCCGTGAAATACTCCTCATGCTGCCAGCCGGAGGAGTCCAGCCGCTGCGAGAAATACCCCCGCGCGTAAAACAACCCCACGCCCACCAGCGGCACGCCGATGTCGCTGGCGGCCTTCAGGTGGTCCCCCGCGAGCATGCCCAGCCCGCCGGCGTAGGTCGGCAGGGCCTCGTGCAGCCCGAACTCGGCGGAGAAATACGCCACCGGCGCCGTCCGCAGCGGCCCGGCCTGCCAGGCGCCCCAGACGTTCTTGTCCCGCAGATACTCCTCCATGTGGTGGAACGCCTGGCTGATCCGCGCGTCGATGGCCAGCATGTCCAGGCGTTCGGCCAGCCGCTGGGAAGAGAGTTGCCGGAGAAACTCCATCGGATTGTGGTTGAGATCCCGCCACAATTCCGGGTCCAGATCCCGGAAGATGTCGATCACCTCCGGGTGCCACGTCCAGTACAGGTTCCGCCCCAGTTCCCGAAGCTTCTCCAGAACGTCCACGGGCATCTCCTTATCCGCGGATAACCGTCCGCCGCCATGGAAGTATACCGCCTGGGGATTCCACACGCCCACAAAAGCCGCCGGCCGCCAAGATCGCCGCCATGCACGGCGACGACCCCGGCGGCCGGGCAGCGTGATCAGTCCTGGCTCTTGGCGATTTCGTTGGCCAGGCCGGCGCGGAGGAAGCAGGCCTGGGCGGCCGCCCAGAACGAGGCCAGCAGGCCCGTGCCGGAGATTTGCCCGTCGGCCCAGGCCGCCAGGGCGCTGGCCAGGCCGATCGCCGCCGTGAGGTATGTCTTCTTGCCCTTGAGGAACTCCCGAATCTTCTCCATCATGCGTACTCCTGTTGTATGTCCGTCCAGTGTTTGATCGCCGGAATCCCCCGGCGGCGCCGGGGGCTTGCCGCCATTTGTCCGTGGCCCGCTAAAGCCCCACCACGGCCGCCAGGACGCTCAGCAGCACGGGGGCCATTTTCAGCAGCACCTCGTTCTTGAGGTTCTCGCGGACGAGGTTGTAGTTGGCGACGGCCTCCCAGCGGGCGGAGTTGGCCTTGACCTTGGCGATGAACTGATCGTCAGAGAGCTGGGCATCCAGTTCGAGGACGACGTCCAGGTCGCCGGCCATCAGGCGGCGCAGGTACTGGAGGGCGTCTTCCTTGGCCAGCTCGAAGAACCGCGGGCCATACTGCACCAGCAGGGCCGCGGCGGCCTCGCGCTGGCTCTCGGGCACCAGGGCCAGCAGTTTGGTGATCTGCTCGTTGAGGGTCTCGAGTGTCGTCACTTGGCGGCCTCCTGTCCCTGGGCCTGCACTTCACCGAGCAGCTTGGGCCCCCAGTTGGCGTCCTTGCGGGCGGCCCGGGCGAAGTACCGCCACTGGCGGAAGTTCTCCTCGAGGTACGCCTTGCCCCAGGCCGGGGTGCACGCGTCCGCCGAGGCCTTCTGACTGGCCAGGTAGGCGTCCAGCGCCGAGGTCTCCACGGCCGTGCGGGCCTCGCCCTGCACGTACACGTTCCCGCAGCCGGCCACGCTCAAGGCCGCCAACAGGACCAACAGGGAACACAACAGCACGATTCGTCGTCTCATCTTGTTTCTCCCATGGGTTAGTGCTGGAACCAATCCAGCAAGATCTTCGCGATGATTGAGAGGGCCGCTCCGATGACGGCGCGGCGCATCGCGGCGTGGGCCTGCTGCGCGCGGAGGGCCTCCAGGTCCACGACGCGCCGCTCCAGCCCCGGCTTGCCGTTGCCGTTGACCGCCGCGTCGATCCGGTGCAGGATCTCCCCGTGCGATTGCTGCGTCACGGTGATCTCCCCGAACGCCCGCGCGCAGTCGGGCCTCATGTCTTCGATGCCTTGGCACATCCGATGTCTCCTCCGTCCCGTTCGCTGATCAGTGATTGTCCCCGACCGTCTCGTACCCGCCGGTGGGCGTGCCCGTCCGGTAGATGTCGATGTCGGCGTAGAAGCTCATCTCCGCCGGGAGGCCCGATTCGTTCTTGAACAGCAGCTTCAGTTTTCCGCCGTCGGCCCCGTCCACGTAGAGCTTCACCTTCGCCTGCACGGGGGAGAGCTGGGCCACGTAGTAGTACGGGTAGACCGTATTGGAGAAGTCCTCGCCCGTCTTGAAGAAGTGCCAGTACGACGCCTGGGCGGTCGGGACGTGGCACTGATCGTGGTCGTTCATGGCCGCCGGGGCCCCGTGCGTGTAATGGGCCATCACCTGCACCCAGAACCGACGCCAGTCACGCGTGTCGATGGTCACCACGTCTTCCGTCGGGTTGGGGGTCCCGTCGTCTTTCCAGTGATAGGCGACGGTAACCCGTTCGAGCGGGCCGTTCTCGGCCGGAACGTCCAGCAGCGTCTCGATCCGCCCGCCGCCGCGGCGTTGGCGCCAGAAGAACACCAACTGGTCGTTCCGGCCGGCGGTGCTGGCGGCAAAGTCACTGGCCGGGGCGTTCACCAGCACGCCGGCCCCGGCGGCGTCGATCCACTCGGGCGGATCGCCCGCGTCGTGCCACTGCTCCGTGACGGTATAGTCGCCGCCGCCGTCGTTGCTGACGATGCGGGCGACGCCGCAGTGGAACGGCCGGACGGCCTGCCCGGACTGGTCGGCGGCGTTGCCGGCGGCCCGGGCGTCGGCCTCCGCCCCGCCCGACCTCTGCCGGACGTCTATCTGTATCTGCCGAAGGTTCCTCATGCCGTCCTCCCCGCCCGAGGCGAGTCCAGTACCAGTTGTGTTTTGCCCGCCTCTCCCGCCAGCAGCCACACGACGCCCACCACGATCGGCGCCGCCGACGAGCCCTTGCCCCCCTGCGTGCCGTCGATCGTCAGCGACACCGCCCGCCCGCTGGTGCGGTCGACGCCGTCGCCGGGGGCATAGGTGCGGTGAAGGCCTCGCAGCGTCAGAACCCCGCCGGCGGCGGCGTTCTCCCCCGCCCCCCGCAGGCACAGCGCGTAGGCGTCGGCGGCCTGGGAGTCGTCCGCCACGTCGTAGCCGGGCAACGGCGAGCCGGCCACGTCTCGCCGCTTGAACCGGTCGGGCAGAAACACCACGCTTCGCGACCGCAGGGGCCAGGGGCTCTGGTCAGATCGTTCGGCCAGGCCCGTCACGCACTCATCGCACGCGATCGAGCCCGTCAGACGCAGCCGCAGCTTCGTCCCGGCGTTCCGCAACGTGTTGTACAGCAGCGTCAGGTACGTGTAGTGGCCATAGTCGTCGGCCAGGCTCCCGCCGGCGGCGGCGAAGGGACACCACGTTTCGATCGGGTTGGCCACGATGGAGACGCCCGCTCGGTCGCGGAGGATCCGCACGGCGTCGCCGGGCAGGCGGAGCCACGACGTCTGGTCGCCGTCAATAGCGATCTCGACGTAAGCGCCCGTCCGGCCCTGCCCGCCGTCGGGGTCGGCATACTCCAGCGAGGGCCCGACGGGCCTGGCGCGGCGCACGACCTGGCCGTCCAGTCCGTAATCGCCCAGGTCGGGAATCCGCGGCCGCCCCGAGCCGTCCGTGACGACGTGGCTCCAGGCGCCATCCTCGTTCCAGACGAACGTGCGGAAGACGTGCCGGTTGGTTTTGTCGGGCCAGCGACCGAACCGAGACTGAAAGCTCGCCTTGGCGTCGGAACTGGCCCAGTCGCCGTAGCCCTGCCCGCCGACGCAGTCGGAATCGGCGTAATGGGCCAGGTCGTTTTCGCTCGCGGCGGCGTCCCAGGCCGGGTGCAGGTCGCGACCCTCGACGTCAGAGTGGAACTCCAGCACGACGCGGCGGCGGATCTGGTCGCCCACGACCAGCACCTCGTTACGGACGTCGCGGTAATCGCGGACGAAGTCCACCCGCTGCACCTGGGCCCGCCGCCCTTCGGCACTGTCGGAGGAAACGCGCCCGCCGACTCGTAGCGTCGCCATCGGCGGACGCTTCAGGGCCGAGGCCTTGTGCAGGGAGAACACCAGCAGCCGGTGGCGGTTGTCCTCGCCGCTCCAGGGCTCGATCGCAAAACCGAAGCCCAGCGGCCCGAGAATCGCCCGCATCGCCTCCAGCAGGTCCATCCCCGTCACATTGACGCTCTCGATAGGGTACTCTTGTCCGTACCGGTCGCACAGGAGCGTCCGAATCGCCTGCCAGTTGGTGCCCTCGAGGGAGATCGTCTGGCCGTTGTCCCAGTATTCCACGACGCTCCGCAGGGCCGTCCAGGCCGTCCAGTGGGTCGCCTTCCATGGCGTCTGGCCGCCGATGCAGACGACTCGTCCCGGGTCTTCGAACACCTTGCACGCGGCTTCCACCCCGGACGACGAGCTCTCGCTCAACGTCCACAGCGGCGAATCGGCCGAGGCGTTGGGCTTCCCCGACGGATTGAAGACCGCCGGAAGATGGGTGGCAAAGGTGGCTGCTCTGGTGGCCTGGCCGTCCACCAACTCACCGGCCAGGGCCTTGTCGTCGGCGGCGGCGGTCTTGTACCAGGCCCCTCCGATGGTGGTCCGCGCCAGCCTGGCCTCGGGCCCGTAGGCCGTCACCTCCAGGGCCTCGCGATCGGGGGCCGTTTCGATCCGCATCTCGACGCGCCCCACGAGTCCGCGAAACAACTCCACCGGCCCCGTTCCCGCCATCCCCTGCACCAGCCGCACGCGGTGGGCCGGGCCGATCTGAGCCGCCGCCGTCTCGGGATACTCCTGAACGCCGCGCCCCGGACCGAACCCCAGTTGCCGCCGCATCGTCAGCGTGGTGGTCCGGCCGTTGATACCCCACTCAAGCCGTTGCGGCGTCCACCAGTCGTCGAGGCCCTCCACGCTCGAGAAGGCCGGCTCCTCGCCGTTTCGCGCGGCCTCGGGGGACTGAAGATACACCTCCAGGGTCGGCGCGACGTATCGCACCCCCCGGCCGTCGGATTGTAGGTTGGCGGTGGTCATGTCAGAAGGTCGTCTCGATGGTCAATGTCGGGGGGTTAGGCCCGGTGGCGCGGGCGACGAAGGGTCCGACGGGTGAACCCGGAGCCGACTCGAGTCCCGCGGCGTTGATGGCCGTCACGGCGAACCAGTAGGCCAGCCCGTCCTCGTGCGTGAAGGTGCAGGCATACGGCCCGTCACCCTCAAAGGCCGC
>JAPLNA010000227.1:0-6937 GCA_026693065.1 Planctomycetota bacterium | reverse complement strand
GTACACGCCGAACTGCGCCGGAGGCGCGGAGCCCTCGGGCGTTCGGTAGCTCCAGGACACGCGTATTTGCCCGCCCGCGAGAACCCCGGCCGACACCGACTGGGCCGCGGCGGGCCTGTTGCCGACCCACTGGCCGGCCTGGTCCGTCTCGAACCGGCACCGCGCCGTGATGTTGGGCATCTCCAGCCCGTCACGCACGGGACGCAGGACATAGGTGTACGTCGTCGAGACGGCATGACCCAGTCCGGTCAGGAGGGCCGCTTCGCTCACCAACCCCGAGGCCACAGGGGAGGAGAAATCGACGTCGGCGATCGAATCACCCACGCCGCGGTAGAGGTTGTACGTTCCCCACCGCCCCGGGCCCAGGCCGTGCGTGACGATCCAGTTGCCCCCCGGACCATAGCCGTCAAGAAGTACATGTGGAATCACGCGGGTGTCCTCGAAGTCGGTTCGGTCGGGCTGTTGAGCGTCCAGACGTAGAGCGGCGTGGATCCGTCGGCCTTGTAGAGCGTCAGGGTCGTGCCGCTGATGGCGATTTTGTTCTTGGCGTTGGCCAGGGCGGCCACGAGGGCCTCTCCGACAGTCCCCGCCGCCGGGCAGGCCGACAACGCCGCCGCCAGGCCCGTGCTGCGGTTCTCGATCGAGAACGTCGCCAGCGCCGTCCCGGCGACGCTCACGCCCTCGACCGTGCCAGATACCAGAACGGCGGAGTAGTCATAGCCGCCTTGGTAAAAGGCGCCGGCCGACGTGTCGATCCGCACGTGGTGCAGCCCCGTAACGCCGTCGAAATCGACCGAAAGCGTCACGCCGGCGTCCGTCTCGGTCGTCGTCGAGTTGGCCTTGTAGACCTTCACGACGGGCGTTCCGGCCAGCGTAATAGGAGCGCCGGCCGCCGAGTGCGTGTTGAAGGAGAAGTCGACAATCTGGTCTTCGATGAGATTTCCGATGTACATGGCGTCACGCTCCTGTTGAGACCAGCGGGCTCTTCCCCACGCCGGCCGTCGATACGCGGGCCCCCGTCACGTTGACCGTGCCCGTCACGTCGCAGACTTCCACCGGGTATCCGAAGGAGTTCACGCTCAGCGTCTTGCCGGTCGCGACGTTGAAGTTCGCCAGCGCCACCGGGGCGTAGGCGTTGATCGTGGTGTTGTCCGCTATCAGATTCATCGACAACGTGGAGTAGACCACAAGCGAGGCCGTCGTATTGATGACGAACCCGTTGGCGTTCACGCTGGTCGCCGCTCCGCCCCAGACGACCGATGCCCCGACGTTGACCGTCCCGAGGACGGAAAACGACGTGCCCATAACGCCAGTCAAGACGTGGTTGACGTTCAGTACGAACCCGGCGGCCCACGCGGCAGCGACGGGAACCTTGACCCCGCTTCGGTTGGAGTCGTCCCCGACCGGCTGGGACAGAAGGGTATATGTCCCGCCGATGGAACAATTGACGGAGTCGCACACACAGATCACGCCCGTGGTATAGACGCCGCTGAACGGCAGCGCCCTGATGTTGAGAGCCGAACCGGCGGGAACCTGGAGATACCCCGACCGAGTGTAGGACATAGCGGTGTGAGGCGGCTGGCCTATCACCGTTCCCACGCACCCGGAGGCAAGGGTCAGACCGGCGGTGGCGCTCGTCTGGCCGAATATCGTGGATGCCGTCGTGATCGCCGACCCGGAGTCAGCGGCATCGGTATACGAGAACGTGCTGGCTACAGTAACCATGTAACTGCCCGAGCCCAGAATCCCCACGGTCGTCACCCCGGCGGCCACCGTGATGGTCAGCGAGTTGACCGTGATCGCCGACGTCGGTCCGGTCGTGCAGTAGTAGGTCGTCTTGTCGCTCGAGAGCATCTGCACGTCGTCGCCCTGGAACGTGACGTAGGCGTCGGTGAGGGAGCCCGCCGGCTCGGAGGCCAGAAGAATCTGCTGGAACAGCGACAACGAGGTGACGGTAAAGTGCGTCCCATCGGCCACGGCGTCCACCGTGGGAACATACCCGGCGCCGGGCCCGGAGGTGACATTCGGGTTCGTCCAGTTCAAGGCGGTGGCCCAGGCGTTCGTCGCCGAGACAAACCCCTTGAAGCGAATCGAGTCGCCGGCGGCCAGGCCGTGGGCCGCGTTCGTGGTAATGCTCAGCGTTTCAGTTCCGTCGTTGTACGTGGCCGCGTCGATCTTGACGTCAGACCCGGCCGAACGCGGGATCTCGGTGGCGTTGCTTCCGTCGCCCTTAAGCCAGTTGTAGTTGCCGCCGCTGTTGAGAGTGGCCCAGGCCCCGCTGGCGGCGCCCTTCCATCGTTTGACGCTCATGGATTCACCCCCGTATCCGCCGCGATGTCGGCGTCGATGCCCGCCATGACGGCGCCCTGGACGTGGGCGGGCAGACCGCCCACGACGGCATCCCGAACGTCCTGCCGCCACTTCTTCCGCTTGGCCTTCGAGCAGGCCGTGTACGCCGCCAGCAGGGCGGCCCAGGCCGTCTGCAGTTCCGCCGGGACGTTCTCGGGCGGATTGCGGAGCAGCTCGAGGAGTTGGAGTTTCCTGGAGATCATGAATCCACCGTCCACGTTCCGACGGTACTGACGGCGATCCACTCGGTGGCGTTGACGGCCACCAGACGAATCGCCGAGCCGATCGTCGCGTTCTGGATGTACCCGCCGCTGGAAGAAACGCCCTCGCCGACCCGGATCGTGTCGCCGGTGACGGCGGTGATCCGCATGCCGTCGGCGTCGGAGACGATGAAGTCGAACGCCAGCCCGGCGGCCGCCGAGGGAAGGGTGTTGTAGGCCCGGGCGGAGGCGCCTTCGTTGGTCAGGATCTTCCCGTTCTCTCTCCCCGTGAGGAAGTTGGGCGAACCGGCCCCCGCGGTGGAGGCCTCGATCACCCCGGAGGCCCCGGACGCCGTGAAACATGCCATGCCGCGCATGTCCGATATGTCGGCGTGAGAGTAGGTCCCGCCCGCCGTCACGATCGTCGCCAGGGGGATGACATTCTCCCCGGTTGAGAATCCGGTCGTGTTGGCGTGGATCGAGCCGTCAGGGTCGAGAAAGACGTAATTGGTGGCATTGTTGGCAAGCGACATGCCGGAGCAGCCAGGGTAGAGGATGCTCGCCCTGGCGTCCCGGAACGTGCCCGGCATCACGCCGAACGTCAGCGTCCCGTCCTTCACGACGCGAAGCGAGTTGGACAGGGCCATCGCCCGGTTCCAGATCGCCTCCTTCTGGTAGGCCGCCGTGTAGTACGTGACCGCCCCGATCGTGTTGTAAATCGCTCCGGTCTGCGCGTCCGCCGTCCCGCTCAAGGCGTCGGCCGCGGCGGGCGACAGCGGACTCTCCGTTGGATTGCTCATGTGAGTCTCCTCGTTTCCTCGTTTAGAGATCCGGGCTCGCCGTCCAGGCCAGCCCGATCGTGTCTGTGTTCGATTCGTATCGCTCGATCCGCAGTTCCCCGGCCGGTCGCGGGTAGGTGCTGAGCGTCACGGCCTGTTCGACCGGAGCCGATTCGTTGCCCACGGCGTCCGTGACGATCGCCCGGACCACGTACCGCCCCGGCGGCAGCGACTCGGTGGCCGCCTCGATGAACTCGCACCCGAGCCCGTATTGATGGCCGTACCCCCATCCGAACCCGGGACAGTTGGCCCCGTCGTACCCGTACCCCCCCCGTCCGAACCCGCCCAGCCCCCAGCCCGCCGCCCCTCGCCCGTTGGGGAACATGTCCTGGCGATGCACCAGGATGTCCGCTTCCGTCTGGCCTGCCTGGCCGCGATGGATTTCCACCACGTCGTGCAGGCTGTACGTCCGCCACTGCGGCAGGCGCACGCGCAGCCGGTTGCCATGGGCGGCGAGCTCAGGAAACGCCGCGGGCCAGTAGTTCGTGTCCGCCTCCGGCGGATCCACCGCCAAAAAGAACAGCAACTCCGTCTCGCCCACATCGTGCAGGAAGAACTCGCACGCCCCGCCGACGGGCCGCAACGCCTGCTGCAACTGCCCCGCCACGTAAGCCTGCACCACCTTGTCGGCCAGGCCGCACCGAACCCCCACCAGCCGCCCCATGTCCTGGGCGATGTCCGAGACGATCGTAATGCCCTCGGTCGTGTATGCCATGTCAGTCCGCCAACTGTTGGAGTGTGGTCTTCACGAACGCCCGGGCCGTGAATGTGCCGTCGCCGTTGTCCTCGACGTGCGAGGGGCCCTGCGGCTGGTAGTCGATCACGAGAGTGTTCGCGTAGGTCCGCCCGTCGGTCCCGACGTAGTCGGCCACCGTTCGCCCGTCGCAGAGCGCCTGTTTCCTGCGAAGGACGGTCTTCAGGTCCTCGTGGGCCAGGGCCGCCGTCGCGTTCGTCTCGGCCAACACGCCGGTAACGACGATCTTCCGCCCGCCCACGCCGTGCCCCTGCACATACAGCCCGTCCACGCCAGGCATGGTCTCCAGGTGCACTCGCACCTCCGGCGGGCCCAGAACCTCCTGGGCCGCCCCGCTGACCAGCGCCGTACCCGCAAATGTTGGAATCGCCATCGCAAGTCCCTTCCGTCGCCTGTTCGAATAGACTCCCCGCCCGTCACGCGACGGAGACCGGGTCGGTCCCGTCGTCCCTGGCCGCCGCGAACCGCACGAGGCAGCCGCCCTGTCGGGTCCGGGAAACATGCCCCTCCTCGCTGAGCACGCGCACGCCGCGGATTGTCAGCGTTCTATCCGCCGCCCCGGCCAGCCCCTGGAGCCTGGCCGTCAGCGTCCCGCCGCGGCCGGCCGCCGTCTGGGCCCCAACCGGGTCGCGGAACACCAGTTCACCTCGACACACTCCCGGGCCGCGAACGACCACCGAGGCGTGTGTCTGTCCATCCCCGCCCGCCGTCACCGGCTCGGCCGTCACGCCGTAGCGGATCTCCAACACCCCGGCCAGGGCCGTCCCGCCCAGGGTCACATCCCGCGGATCGTGGTACGTTGCCATCGCCTGTTCCTCCTAGTGTCCCGTCCCCGAAGCCAATGGATACGCCAGCCGCACCGGCAGCGCCGCGGCCACCCAGGGCGAGTCGGAGGCCTCCGACTCGATCCGCGGCCGGCCCCACTCAAGCGCGTCGTGAAACTCGGTCTCGTTGGCGACGGGCTTGGCCGCCGCGGGCACGGCCGCCATCACGGCGTTCTTGGCCCCGTTGATCAGCCGCAGGGCCTCCTGCACCGCCGCGGCCTCGTTCACCCCCCGCGCCAGCCGCGCCGTCAGCAGCAGTTCCAACTCGACGACGGCGAACCCTTCCCCCCCGCCGCACGTGCCCTCGACCGTGCCGACGTATCGCACGATCGCCGAGGGCATCTTCCCGGCCTGCTGGCTCTGCCGGGCCTGCTGGGGCGAAGCCGCGACAGAGACGGCCGGGAACACCGCCGCCGAGTTCACCGTCGCCCCCGCCAGGGCGGCCCTGACGGCATCCAGAATCGTCCAGTCCGTGTTGTTGATCGTGATCGTCGCCATGGTTCCTCCCCGGCCTTACAGCCGTGTCACGCGGACGGCCCGGGCGCCGGCGGCCTGGTCGGCATCGGCGTCGCCGTCGGGGTTGGTGTTGAAGGAGAGCTTCCAACTGCCGATCGCCTCCTGCCGGCGGCGGTCGTGGTAGTCGCGAAGCTCGCTGTACATCGTTTTGTCCGCCCGCTCGTGCGACCGCCCGAACGCCAGCATGAGCGCCCAGTGGACGGCCGCCTCGCGAAGCTGGTCGGGGTTGGCCAGCCGACGAAAGTCCGGCCACTCCCGCCCCGCCGCGCCCAGGTTCCGGTGCTCGGGGGCCCCGCAGCCGCCCAGCTCTTCGCTGAACAGTTGCGACGCCAGCAGCAGCACTTTCCGCGTCGCCGTGGCGCAGTACTCGGCCAGCCCGGTCGCGGCGTCGTAGGCCGGCAGGTCCGACAGGTTGCCGTACTCGATCGCCACATCCGCATCGACGCACAGGCTCGCGAGCACCGGCGCCGCGACGGCGGTGTCCGCCGCGTACCGCTCGAAATAGAACTCGCCCGACACGCCCGAGTTGTTGGCCTGCGTCATTGCACACCGAACGGCCCCGGCCGCCAATCCCGCGACGTTCGCCGTCCCGGAGGCCACCTTGTTGCCCGTCGTGCACGCGGCGTCTTTGAAGAGGTTGGCGGTGACAACGTCGCCCGCCCGGGCCGCCGTCAACCACAGCCAGCCGCCCTCGGTGCTGCCGGCCGCCAGCGTCTTGACGCCCTCCAGCTTCCACCGCGACGTCTGCATCCGCCCGCGATCCTCGTAACAGATCATGTAGTCAAAGCTCACGTGATGTCTCCAGGTTCATGGAACCCCGTCGCGCCGTTGGATCTCCGGCAAGCCCCCGGCACTGCCGGGGGATGCCGTTCGATAGCCCATACGCGCCGGGTCGGTCATCGGTCCCCCGGCGATGCCGGGGGCTTGCCATCCGTCGCCTATTGCCTTCTCATTTTCTCCACCATTCGCTCGAACGTCCGTCCGCGATAGTTCCACAGCCACACGTTCCCTCCGGCCAGCAGATCCAGCAGGTCGGCTGCGTCGGGGCCGGCCAGATTTGCCCCGATCAGGCACACCGGCCGACAGGCTTGCGCCATCGCCCACCGCGCCGCCCCGGCCGGCGGACCCTCGAAGGTCATGCTCGGGGCGAACGGCACGCCGCCCAGGGCCACACCGATCGTGAACGCCTCCCGCAGCAAGGGCAGTTGCCCCGCGGGCAGGAGCGGCCCGCCGACCAGCACGAACGCCGCTTCACCCGGCGCCGGCGGCATCGATGAGTCCTTTCAGCACCGTACCCTCAGCCAGTTCCTCGCACGTCCACTGCCGGCAGGCCAGGTGGTGGAGGTAATTCCGCACGGCCGCCTGGTCGAACCGACACTCCCGCATCCACGCGATCCGCCCGGCGAGGTTGTACAGGTGCGTCTGCATCGCGGCGCCGGCCATGGCGTACAGGGC
>JAPLNA010000226.1:16707-24881 GCA_026693065.1 Planctomycetota bacterium | reverse complement strand
GGGGAAATAGCGGGGATCGAGTGGTCCGGGGGGTGAATGTATCCTAGAGTGATTGCGGAGGACACTGGGCTGGCGAACCCCAAGTGGTCGCAAAGCCGCTGTCCGGCCACGAACCTGAGCGGCGGGTCGTTTCGACGGCCCGCCGCTTCGTTTGGTTAAAGGGGATCAGGCCTGGGCGGGGACGGGGCCCTTGCGGGTCAGCATCATGCGGAGTTTTTCCATGTAGACGTAGAAGACGGGGGTGACGTAGAGGGTGAGGGACTGGCTGAAGAGGAGTCCGCCGACGACGGCCAGGCCCAGGGGTCTTCGGGCCTCGGCCCCGGCGCCGTAGCCCATGGCGATGGGCAGCCCGGCCATCAGGGCGGCCATGGTGGTCATCATGATCGGGCGGAAGCGGACCAGGCAGGCCTCGTAGATGGCCTGCTGGGGGGTCTTGCCCTCGGTTCTCTTCTTGACGAGCCCGACGAGCATGATGATGCCGACGAAGGCGTACACGGACAGTTCCGAACCGAAGAGCATCAGCGTCAGGAACGCCCCCACCCCGGCGAACGGCAAGGCCGAGAGGATCGTGATCGGGTGCCAGTAGCTCTCGTAGAGGATCCCGAGCACGATGTAGATGACCACGACGGCCAGCAGCAGCAGGATGGGCATGCTCGCGAGGGATTCGTCGAACGCCTTGGCGGTTCCCTGGGACGTGGTGGTGATGCCCGGTCGGGCCTGGGCGGCGGCCTTGACCGCGTCCACCGCTTGCCCCAGCGACACCCCGGGCTTCAGGTTGAACGAGATCGTCACCGACGGAAGCTGCCCCGTGTGGTTGACCGTCAGAGGCCCGACGCTCTCGGACTGCCGCGTCACGGCCTTGAGAGGCACGAGCGGGCCCCGGGACGAACGCACGTAGAGCGCCGACAGCTTCGACGGGTCGGTCTGTTGCTCCGGCAGGAGTTCCAGGATCACCTGGTACTCGTTGTTGGGCGTGTAGATCGTGGAAATCTGCCGCGTGCCGTAGGCGCTGTACAGCGCGTCCATGATCTGCCGGGGCGTCACGCCGCGAATCTTGGCCTGGTCCCGGTCGATCCACACGTCCACCTGGGCGTTCTGGACCTGAAGGTCGCTGGAGATGTCCTGCAGAAGTGGGCGGAACGTCTCGTCCTCGCGCATCTTCCGCTCCAGCTCGCTGGCGTAGGCGAACAGCTCGGCGGTGTCGACACCCTGGACGGTGATCTGGTAGAGCGACTGACCCTGGCGCCCGCCCAGTTGGATCGTCGGCGGGATGCTCGGGAAGACGCGAACGCCCGGCACGGCCGCCAGCCGCGGGCGAAGCGACTCGATGACCTGCTCGGCCGTCATTGTCCGCTCCTTCCTGGGCTTGAGGACGACCATGAGCCGTCCGTTGTTGGGCGTGCTGCTGGGCCCGCCGCTACCGACGGAGGTCATGAACTTCTCGACGTTGGGATCGCTCCCGACGATATCCGCCAGCACCATGTGGTGCCTGACCATCGAGTCGAACGAGATATCCTGCGCGCCGTCGGTGCGGATCTGGATCATGTCCCGGTCTTCCGACGGAATGAAGCCCTTCGGAATGGCCAGGTACAGGTACGCCGTCAACGCCATGATACTCAGCGAGAACAACATCGTGATGCGCCGGTGGCGGAGCACCCCGCGCAGCGTCCACCCGTAGAACCGCAGCATGGCATCGAAGCACCATTCGCTGACACGGTAGAAGGCCCCGTGTTTCCTCTTGTGCTCGTCGGCGAGGAAGCGGCTGGCGAGCATGGGCGTCAGCGACAGGGAAACGACGCCGCTGACCAAGACGGCCACGCCGATCGTGACGGAGAACTCGCGAAAGAGACGCCCCAGCTTGCCGCCCATGAACAGCACGGGGATGAACACCGCGGCCAGCGAGATCGTCATCGAGACGATGGTGAAGCCGATTTCCCTGGATCCCTCGAAGGCCGCCTGCATCCGCGCCTTGCCCATTTCCATGTGCCGGTAGATGTTCTCGAGCATTACGACGGCATCGTCGACGACGAACCCCACCGAGAGCGTCAGGGCCATCAGCGAGAGGTTGTCGAGGCTGTAGTCCATCAGCCACATGACCGCAAACGTGCCGATGATGGACATCGGCAGCGCCAGGCTCGGGATGACCGTCGCCCGCACGCTCCGGAGGAACAAGAAGATGACCATCACCACCAGCACCAGCGTCAGCAGGAGGGTGAACTGGACGTCGGTAGCGGATTCGACGATGGACAAGCTGCTGTCGCGCAGGACCTCGAGCGACACGGAGGCCGGCAGTTTCTCCCGGAAGTCCGGGAGCATGGCCTTGACGGCCTTGGCGACCTCGACAGTGTTCGTGCCGGGTTGGCGTTGGACGGCCAGCACGATGGACCGCTGGCGCCCGCCCTCGGGGCTGGTGAACCACGCGGCCACCTTGTCGTTCTCGACGCTGTCGACGACATTCGCAATCTCGCCCAGGCGTATGGGGCGCTCCCCGACCCGGCCCTCGGCGCCTCCGGCGGTCTTGCCTTGACGATACATCACGATCAGCGGGAGGTACTGGTCGGCCTGGGCGATCTGCCCGTTGGCCTGGAGGGTGAACGCCCGGTGAGGCCCGCTGAGGGTGCCCAGCGGAATGTTCACGTTCTGGTCGCCGATGGCATCGGCCACCTCGTCGATCCCCACGTCCCGCGAGAACATCGCCAGCGGATCCAGTTCGATCCTGACGGCCTTCTTCTGCGAGCCGTACACCTGCACCTGGGCGACCCCGTCGATCATCGAGATCCGCTGGGCCATCATCGTCTGGCCCAGGTCGTCCAGGACGGACATGGGTTGGGCCTTGCTCGTCAGCGCCAGCCAGAGGATCGGCTGGTCGGCGGGGTTGCTCTTGCGGTAGGAAGGCGGCGTGGTCATCTCGGGGGGCAGGCGGCGAAGCGACCTGGCGATCGCCGCCTGGATGTCCTGGGCCGCGGCGTCAATGTCCCGGCTCAGCGTGAAATCCACCGTGATCCGCGTCGATCCCTGGGAACTACTGGAGCTCATCGCGTCGATGCCCGCGATGGTCGAGAACTCCTTCTCCAGCACCGTCGCCACGGAGGAAGCCATCGTCTCGGCACTCGCACCCGGTAGCGACGCGCTGACCTCGATGGTCGGGGAATCCACGTTCGGCAGGTCGTTCACCGGCAGCAGGCGATACCCGATCAGGCCGAACAACAGGATGCTCAGCATGACCAGGGTGGTCATGATCGGACGCCGAATGAACAGGTCGGACATGGTTACTTCCTCACACTGGAGTCACTGGAGGCCCGGTCCGAACGGTCGGGTCTCGCGGCCGGGGCGCTGGCGGGCGTTCCGACCGCCGGCATGATCTGCACCGCCGACTTCTCCGTCAGCCGCCCGTGCCCGTCCGTTCCCACCAGTTCGCCCGGCGTCAGCCCGGACTCCCCCGGCGTGCCCAGCGCGACCACCGACCGCCCGTCGTAGGTCCGCACGACCGTCAGCGGGCGCATCCGGGCCTTCTTGTCCGCGTCGACCACGAACACGTAGGTGCCCTCGCGCCCATTCTGCACGGCCTGGGAGGGCACGACAAGAGCGCCCTCCAGTTGCCCCAGCGTCAGCGTCACGCGCAGGTACTGCCCCGGCCAGAGGCGGTCCCGCGAGTTCTTGAACGTCGCCCGCATGAGGATCATCCCCGTGCTCGTGTCGATGGCGTTGTCGACGAACGAGAGGGTTCCTTCTTCCGCCGGGCCGGGCTCCTGGGGGATCGTCGCCAGGACCTTCACCGCCCCGCGCTCTCGGGCGGCCTGCACCGCCGGCAACTCCGCCTGCGAGACGGAGAAACACGCCTCGATCGGGTGCACCGCGTTGACGGTCACCAGGGCCGTCTCGTTGGCCTTGACCAGGTTGCCCTTGTCCACCAGCAGGTCGCCCGTGCGTCCGCTGATCGGACTGCGGATCGTGCAGTAGCCCAGTTGCAGTTGGGCGGTCTGGACGGCGGCCTCGTCGGCGTGCACGGTGGCCTCCATCGCCTCGGCGTCGGCCTCTCGCTTTTCCTTGTCCGTCCGGGAGGAGATGCCCTTCTCCATCAGGGCCGCCTCGCGATTGGCCTCCGCCCGGGCGTTCTTCGCCTGTGCCACGTCCCTCGCCAGCGTCGCCTGCGCCTGGCGCAGCGTCGCCTGAAACGGCTCGGGATCGATCGTGAACAGTTCCGGCTGGACCTCCCTGCCGGCGGCGTCGCGGGTGACCTTCACCTCCTGGCCCTTCACGAATTTCACCTCGGTCAGCACGCCGGTCACCTGCGGGCGGATCGTCACCGTTTCCGAGGCTTCCGCGGTTCCGAACGTCTCGATCTCCAGCGGGATCGTCGCCCGCACCGCCGGGGCCACGGATACCGGCACGGGGCCGCTGAATCGGCCCTTGCCCGCGGCGCCGTTGGCCTTGTCCGAACACGACGAGACCGCTCCGGCCAGCAGGGCCAGGGCCACTCCGGCCGCCCATCGGACCGGCCGCGATCTTCTTGCCACCGACACGTTGTGCCTTGCGTTAAACATGGGTCGCTTCCTGAATATCGCCACGGTCAATTCTCGCTCCGGCGGTCTTACCGCTTCCGGACTACCTGCACGGTCTCGCGGCCCGGGGCGGCGATGCCGCGACGGTCCAGCAACGACCCGTCCAGCCGGTACAGTTCCACAAACGCCTTCAGATACGCCGCCACGGCCTGCTCCTGCGCCAACTGGCTGGTCAGGAGGTCTCGCTGGGCCAGGGCCACCGGAAGCGACGGGGAGCGATTCTGTTCGAGTCGATCCTTCTCCGCCCGCCACTTCACTTCCTGGAGGGCCACCGTCGCCGCCGTCGCCGTCAACTGCCTGGCGGTCCGATCGACCTCGACGTAGCTCGTCCGCACGTCCAGTTCCACCAGTTGGGCCAGGTTGTCCAGCGACATCGTCGCCTGGTCGCGGCTCATGAGGGCCCGCTGGTACTGCGCCCGGGGCGCCCGGTTGCCCAGCGGGTAGTCCCCGCTGACGCCCACGACCGCGTCGTAGTTGCGGCTGGCGAAGACGTCGCCGGCGGCCTGGCCGAACGAATCGGCGTAGCCGCTCTTGCCCAGCGTCACGAACACGTCCAGCCGGGGCAGCAGGCCGTTGCGGGTCTTCACCACGTCCAGATCGTCCCGATTGATCTGCAGCCTGGCCTGGTTGAGTTCCGGGCGCATCCGCCGGGCCAGTTCCAGGTGGTCCTTCAGGGCCTCCAGCGGGATCTGTTTGGCGATGAGTTGCTGTCGCGGCTCGACCCGGCGGTCGAAGGCGCCGGGCCCGGGCGGATTGATCAGCCTCAGCAGCGCCAGGCGGGCCTTCTCGGCGGCGCTCTGCGCGTTGATCAGGGCCTCCTGACGCAACGCGACCTCCGCGTCGGCGGCCGCCTGCTCCGTCTGCGCCAGCCGCCCCAGGCTGATCCGCTCCTTGATCTGGGCGGCCTCGTCCATCGTCACCTTCAGCGACGAGGTCACGATCGCCACCTGGCGGAGGGCGACGACGTAATCCCAGTACGCCTCCTCGGCCTGGGCGGCCACCGCGATGGCCAGCCCGCGAAGCTCATACTGCGACGACGCCGAGTCGATCGACGCCTGGCGAAGGCTGGCCAGGTTCACGTCCAGCCCGTACCCCCGCAGGAGCGACTGGCTGGCGGTCAGGCCCAGCCGCCCGGAATCCTGTCCGCCCAGCACCCGATCCCGCCCGACCGTGCCGGTGGCTGTCGCGCCGAGCCGCGTGCCGGTGGGCAGGAACTCGCTCACGCCGATCAGGCTCGTGCTCGAGGTCGAGTCGACGTTCTGGTTGCCGATACCACTCTGAAGGCCCGTCGTGTGCCCGAACGTCGTCTGCCCCGACAGCACCGGATCGAACGCCGCCAACTCCTGCTGCTCGAACGTCCGCCGGATCGGCGGGTTGTACTTCTCGACGGCCAGTTGGCGGTTGTTGTCCAACGCCATCACGATGGCCTCGTAAGGCCCGATCTCGATGGGCCCCCTGTCCGCCACCGGCCTCGTCGCGGGCCTGGGCGGCGCAACAGCCACGGTCTTCGCTGCCACCGTCGCCGCCGCGCTCGCCGCCGCCGGGCGGACCGGGCCGATGTACTCGTTCGCCCGCGTCGTGTCATACGAAACGCACGAGGCCGACACGCAGCAGGCCGCCGCCGTCAGTACCGCCACCCATCCACGCGCACTGGTTCTCATCGGGCGGAATCCTTTCCACTCACTCGCCCCCGCCGCCCCCTCTTGCCGCCGGGCGATCCGTGCCCACCCGCCGCCCCCGCCCCGCGGCAGAACATGTCGACAACCACCTGGTACTTCCGCAGGGCCGCCGGGGTGTCGGCGAGGTCTCGCTCGCGCGTGCGGAGCAGCCCCAGGAGGAAATTGGCCAGCACGTCCGGCGGGATATCCGCCCGGATGGCCTTCTGGGCCACTCCCTCGCGCAGGATGTCCGCGACGGCCGCCACCAGCCCCTGCCGCTTCGCGAGCCATCGCTTGCTGAATCCCCCGGCCATGCACGGCAAGAGCCGCTCCTGCGACTGCCTCATGCCGAACCACTCCCGGCGGAGGCGGACGAACCCGGTGATCTGCACGCAGGCCTCGTGAAGGCGTTCGCCGAAGGCCCCGCCGGTGGGCACCTTCTCACGCAGGAGGTCGCACAGCTCGTCGAATCCGCTGGTGGCCGTCTCGAAGAACAGCTCTTCCTTGTCCCTGAAGTGGCGGTAGATGGTCCCCTTGCCCACCCGGGCGACGCGGGCGACCTCGTCGGTGGTGATCTCATGGAACCGCCCGGCGGCAAAGAGTTTCTCCGCCGCCTGCATGATCTGCCGCCTTTTATCGGTCTTGGCCATCCGCGTCCGGATACCCTCTCGGCTGAAACAGTACTGACCAGTCAGTATTGTGCTGCCTCCCGGCCCGGCGATGCAACTGCTTTTTGGATAATCGGCCCTGCGCGGAAATGGCCCTACCGCGTAAGGGCCCGGGCTGGTATGCTGGATGGGCTAAGGACTCGCCGGGGCCCGGGCCACGTGAAAGAGGGTCGGGCCGCCGGAGCGATGGCCGCTTTATCATGACCAAGAGCCGCTACAAGAAGACGCCCGCGACCGGATCGATCGCATCGAGGGTGCGTCAGTTGTTTGACCCGGCCGTCCGGGGGCGGGGGCTGAGCTACTTCGAATCCGGGGCCGTACGCATCCTTCGATCGGCGGCGACGTCCGTTCGAGCCAGCGTGCAGGGCAGGCGGCGGCACCTGGTCGAGATAGACTGGGGCGGGAAGGAGTTTCTCTGCCAATGCGGCTGCCCCTACTTCGCGGACACGGGGCCCTGCAAGCACCTGTGGGCGACGCTGCTGGCCGTCGAGGCCAGGGACGCCGCGGCGGACCCGTTTGTGCCGCAGATGCCCGGCGCCCGCGTCCTGGCCGTCGAGGACGAGGATGACGATTTCGACGAGGACTACGCCCCCCCTCCGCCTCCCCCTCCCCCGCCGGTCCCAGCCCGCTGGAAACCCGCGAGGGGAATCAAGCTGTCGTGGAAGGACCAGCTCGACGAGTTGCACCAGTCGTGGCGGATGACCCGCCAATACCAGGGGCCGCCCTGGTCGGTCCAGGATGAACTCGTGTACGTGATCGACGTCGCCGGCACGCTCCGGGCCGAGCAGATGATCCTGGAGACCTGCATCCGCCGCCGCACCAGCGAAGGCCAGTGGGGCGTCCCGAGGCCCTTCCCGCTCTCGCCGGAGGGGATCGCCTCCCTGCCGACGGCGGAGGACCGGCGAGCGGCGGCCCTGCTGCTGGGGGCTACCGCGAACCACTCCTATCACGGCGGGCGGAGCAGCAGTTCCTTCGGGCTCCCGGCGGCCCTACGTGACCTGATCCTGCCGGAGCTCTGCCGCACCGGGCGATGCTGGCTTCGCGGGCTGGGGCCCCAATCGTTGGCACAGTTGTCGCTCGACGAGGGGCCCGCCTGGCAATTCCGCCTGGACGTCCGCCGGGACGACCTGGGCGACCACTACGTCCTTCGCGGCTCGCTGAGGCGGGACGAGGCACGGGTGGACCTGGCCCGCCCGGCCATGCTGGTCGCCGGCGGGTGGGTCTTCTGGCCCGAAACCCTCGCCCGCCTGGACGACATGGGCGCCTTCGACTGGGTTTCCCTGCTC
>JAPLNA010000226.1:14907-16688 GCA_026693065.1 Planctomycetota bacterium | reverse complement strand
GGGAAATCCAGGTGCCCGTCCGCCAAGGCTCGCAACTGGTGGAGAAACTCCTCCAGTTCCCCGTCCACGGGCGCCTTGACCTGCCCGCGGAGTTGAGCTACGAAACCCTCGTCTTCCAGCCCCAGCCCTGCCTGACCATCTCCCGCGACGATCGCGGGGCGGCCAATCGCCCCCTGCAGGCCCAACTGTCCTTCCGCTACGGCGAAACCCCCGTGTCCGAAGAGGCCCAAGGCAGCGGGGTGTTCGAGAGCGGGCGAAAACGCCTGATCCTCCGCGACGCCCCGGCCGAAGAAGCCGCCCGCGAACGACTCCGCGCCTGACGGCCGGGCGGCTGCCCGCCGTCGTCCGCACCCTCGTCGCCGAGGGCTGGCGCGTCGAGGCCCAGGGCAGCCTCTACCGCAACGCCTCGGGCCTGCGAATGGCGGTGGCCTCGGGCATCGACTGGTTCGAGCTCCGCGGCGGGGCGGACTTCGGCGGAGCCTCCCTCGCCATGCCGGAATTGCTGACGGCCCTGCGGAAGGGGCAGAAGATCGTCCTGCTGGACGACGGCAGTTACGGGCTCCTGCCGGAGGAATGGCTCGAGCGGTACGGGCTGCTGGCGCGGATCGCCCCGGGCGAGGACGAGGACGGAAAGATCCGTTTCTCCCGCGCCCAGACCGGCCTGCTCGACGCCCTGCTGGCCGAGCAGGGCCAGTGGGTCTTCGACGACGCCTTCGCGGCCGCCAGGGACCAGTTGCGCCAGTTCGAGGCCATCCGCGCCGCCGACGCCCCGCCCGGGTTCGTCGGCGAGTTGCGGACCTACCAGAAGGAAGGGCTCGGGTGGCTGGAGTTCCTCCGCCAGTTCCGTTTCGGCGGCTGCCTCGCCGACGACATGGGGCTGGGCAAAACCGTGCAGGTGCTGGCCCTGCTGGAGGGGCGGCGGCAGCTTCGGGCGGCGCCCACCGGCGCCGAGGGCGAGCCCGTCGGCCCCAGCCTCGCCGTCGTGCCCCGCAGCGTCCTGTTCAACTGGCGCCAGGAGGCCCAGCGGTTCTGCCCCGCCCTCCGCGTGCTGGAGCATTGCGGGGCCGACCGCACCAAGGACGGGGCCGCCCACTTCGCCGAGTACGACCTCGTGCTGACCACCTACGGCACGCTGCGGCGCGACATCACGGTGCTCAAAGACGTGGCCTTCGACTACGTGATCCTGGACGAATCGCAGACGATCAAGAACGCCGGGACCGCGGCGGCCAAGGCTGTGCGGCTGCTCAAGGCCCCCCACCGCCTCTGCCTGAGCGGCACGCCCATCGAGAACCACCTGGGCGAGTTGTGGAGCCAGTTCGAGTTCCTCAACCCCGGGATGCTGGGGGCGTCGCGGGCGTTGTCGGCCGGGGCGACCGGAGAGGCCGGCGAGGAACACTCCCGCGCCCTGCTGGCCCGCGCGCTCCGCCCGTTCATCCTTCGCCGCACGAAGGCCCAGGTCGCCAAGGACCTGCCCGAGCGAACCGAGCAGACCATCCACTGCCAACTCGACACCGAGCAGCGCCGCCTGTACGACGAACTGCGAGATCACTACCGCACGTCGCTCCTGCAGGCGGTCGACCGCGGAGGCATCGGGCGCGCGAAGATCCAGATCCTCGAGGCCCTCCTGCGCCTCCGCCAGGCCGCCTGCCACCCCGGGCTCATCGACAAGGCCAAACTCTCGCACCCCAGCGCCAAACTCGAAGCCCTCCTGCCCCAGATCCAGGAAGTGCTCGAAGAGGGTCACAAGGCCCTGGTCTTCAGCCAGTTCACCAGCCTGCTGG
>JAPLNA010000226.1:12479-14885 GCA_026693065.1 Planctomycetota bacterium | reverse complement strand
CGCCAAAGCCGCGTCGAGCGGTTCCAGAGCGATCCCGCGTGCGGGCTGTTCCTGATCAGCCTGAAGGCCGGCGGGCTGGGGCTGAACCTGACGGCCGCCGAGTACGTCTTCCTGCTGGACCCCTGGTGGAACCCCGCGGTGGAGGCCCAGGCCATCGACCGCGCCCACCGGATCGGGCAGACCCGCCAGGTGTTCGCCTACCGCCTGATCGCCGCCGACACGGTCGAGCAGCACGTGCTCAAGCTCCAGCAGACCAAGCGCGCCCTGGCCGACGCGATCATCAACGCCGACAACAGCCTGATCCGCGACCTCGGCCGCGAAGATCTGGAACTGTTGCTGAGTTGACATGGGCCCTGAAGGATTCGAACCTTCGACCAAGGGATTATGAGTCCCCTGCTCTAACCGCTGAGCTAAGGGCCCGCGTAGGATCGTCACCGGCCCGGACGAGCCGGTTTGGCGGACGGGGCCAGTATAGTGCCTATGCTCCTCTTTCACAATGCACGGGAGTGTCGCTATGCGTGCGATTGCCCGACGCCCAGGTCTTTGTGCCGGTTCTCTGGGTGGTCCTGGTCGGCGGCCTGGCCTTGGCTGTCTACTGCCAGTGGCGCCTCGGGCTTACCGGTTGAGACCCGAGCGTGGGACCTTACCCGAGATTCTCGTCCTGCTGGGCTGCTTCCTTCGCTTCCGCATTATTGCCAGCCTGCCCTGAACCGGCAGGGGCAAGGTGGCCGGTTCAGGGCCCCGGCTGGAAGACATCGGCGATTCGCCCGCCGCCCAGATTTCCCGGGCCGGAAATGACAAAACCATGACGAAGGAGCGCATCGCCATGGTTCTGTCGGTGTTCAACCAGACGGGCGTGTTGGGCCGAACCCGTCTGAAGTCAGTCAATCATTACTTCGCCCGGCGATTCTTACGAGCCGCCAGGAGGCCGCCCAGGGCCAGCAGGCTCAGCGTGGTCGGTTCAGGCACGTTGGCCAACGGGTAGGTTCCCGTCGGCCCGCCGTCGAGGCCGAAGTTGTCCTTCAGCAGCCCGAAGTCCTCCGGACCGATCTCGCCGTCGTCGTTGGCGTCGCCCAGCGTCCAGCTCTCATGCTTGCCGAAGGGCAATCCGTCCAGGCCGAAACCGTCCTTCAGGATGCCGAAATCCTCCGGCCCGACCTCGCCGTCCAAGTTGAAGTCGCCGGGGAGGTAGTCGGGCCAGCCGGGGCCGACCCCGCCTTCAACGAACTGGAGATACGCCAGCGAGCCGGCGGCGCCGCTGCCGGGGTTTGGATACACCGTGCTGAACACGAGCGAAGACGTCGTCAGGTCCGTGAATACGGCATCGCCGCTGATCGCCGTGCCGTTCAACCACAGGCCCGAACCTCCGACATACAGCGTGTAACTGCTATAGGGTATGTTGCTAATCGTGATGGTCGAGGAATCCGTCTGGCCATATTGGTTAGCGGTGTGGTAGGTGACCTGTTGCGTGGCATAGACAGCGGAGTTCCCGGTGCTTTCGGTCGACCAGTACGGCAACCCACCATAGCTGTTGTACGACTGCACCGCGCCCGGATCGTGCAGGAAGATCTGCATGTTCTGGACCAGAGGCGTTCCCGTGCCGTCTACGCTGGCAATGTCCGTCGCCAGCCCGGTCGGGTATGCCAGCCCCGGGCCGTTGCCATCGCCTTTGCTGACTATCCACCAGTAGTGGCCATTCTCGGGATCGTGCCCGCTAGTCCAAATCCACGGGTGCACGGCCACGTTGTTCCAGTTCGTCGACAGTACGACCGGGCCGGCGGCGGTGGCCGGGGCAGGGCCCTGCGTGCCATCCCCGAAGGTAATGCCGACGACGCCTCCGGACCCTTGGGCGGCGGCGGCGATAAGAAGAACCCCCACAACCGCAACCAAAACACTACGACTCGAGATACACAGCTTGCTTGACATGGCCAACTCCTTATGGAAATCGGTTTCAAATCACCTCTGCAGACCCGACATGGACGAACGCCTGCAGCACACAGACGCACGAATGCGAACAGTATATGTTACCCCCGATTGGCTGTTTTGCAGGAAAAAAACCTGGATTCAAGCTGTTTTTCTTGGCGTCCACAGACCAGGCTCCGTCGCCTGGGGACGACTGTAATTGATTGTCCCTGAACGCCCTGTGCGAAACGCACCCGCCCGCCTCGTCAACGGCGATCCGGGCCGGCCGCCCTCGACCCCACCGATCTGGACACTGCCATGCGGAGCAAAACCCCGCGGCCGGCTTGTCATTACCCATATCTCTCATTCCGGATATGGGGCCCACAGTACTTCCCTCGAAAGAAGAGGATCCGCGCGACTTGCCTATCCGGTTCCGTGGGGGGAGTGTGGGCCGGGCAGAGGGGTTTGGGGAGAGCGTCCGCACGCTCTCCCCATGTTTCCGGT
>JAPLNA010000226.1:0-12471 GCA_026693065.1 Planctomycetota bacterium | reverse complement strand
GTACGCACTTGCCCGGTGTGAAAGATGTGGGTAATCGCAATCGCGGCCGGGCAATTACACGGTTCAGCCCGATTCGGTCAGGGCTGACTCCTATGGCCCCGAGCGGAAGAGGTACAGGCCGTTGGCGTCGGTGAGGAGCAGGGCGTCGTCGAGGAGTTTGGCCTGGCAATCGTAGCTGGTTCGGGGGGCGGGGGCCTCGCCGGAGGGCAGGGCCAGGCTGGTGAGGATCTGGCCGGTCTTGCGGTCGAAGACGTCGACGAACCCGCAGACCCTCTTGCCCGCGAAGCACGAAGAACTTGTGCTGGCCGGCGTCGGTCTGAATGTTGTACCAGCTCCCGGCGACGACCTCGGCGCCGACCTTGTCGTCGGGCCCCAGGAGCTGCCCCGGGCCGGTCCAGCGGACGCCCAGGCTGCCGCGCGGGCCCGGGCGCCCGGAGGCGTCCACCACCTGGATCGCCGAGAAGTCGCTGCCGAAGTCCAAGGTGAAGGAATCGCCGGAGACGCCCTCGAACTTCACGTAGTTCACGTTGCGGAGGAACGTCGTGCGATGGGCCGGCGTGTTGAAGTTGGCCCCCTCGTTCGCTTGCGGATTGCCCCCGTTGATGGTGATCGGCCCTTTGGCCGATGCGCCATAAAAGAACACGTCGTACTTGGCCCAGCCCAGGCTCGCCAGGCCGGTCATCTTGACAACCTGAGGGAAGTAGTGCTCCCGGGTCGTGCCGTTGAGCACGGTGGCCACAAGGTTAGACCCCGCCTCGGGCAGGCCGCGCGACTCCATACACACCTGCGAGCCCGTCCCGCGCCCGTAGTAGATGAGCGTCACGTCGCCGTTGCCCATGTCGTCGTGGAGGCCGTTCTTGGTGAACTCCGACGTGGCCAGGCCCACGATGTTGAACTGCCCGTCGGGGCCGCCCTCGCCCCTGCCACCGCCGGCGCCCCCGTAGCCTCTGTCGGAACCGCCCGCGCCGGTCTCGTAGGGCCGGCCCGGGGCGACGGAAACGACCGTCAGCTTGTCCCCGGCGTCCTCGTGGAAATCTCCGATCGCGAAGGCGATCTTGCGCTCGGCGGTGCGGGGCAACGGAAAGAGGATCTCGCGTTTGGCCTGGGCGTCGAAGAAGGCCAGTTGGCCCAGCCGTTTGACATAGCAGCCGGCCTGTGTGGCGTACAGCCCCGCCCAGCGTCGGGCGGCCTCGAGGGACGAGTCGGCCTGGGGGCTCCAACCGGCGGCCAGGTCCGCCCCGCCTTCGCGCAGGGCGAATCGAGCGGCCAGGTCCTTCCCGAGGTAGGCCACCGCGTCCGGACGGAACGGGCCCCGATACGGCCAGGGGATGGCCACATCCTCGCCCGCGCGGGTTCGGGTGTCATCGCCGAAGGAGATCCGGGCCGGCCAGATCGGCTCGGAGGGCAGGAACAGTCGGACGTCGCGGATGGCCCCGGAGGGCGCCTCGACGAGGACCTCCGCCGGGCGCGGGCCCTCGCGGGCGAACAGCGCCGCCCCCCAGTACAGCCGCACCGTCGGCGGAGCCCCCGGCTCGCCGGTAAGGGCGATCCACCGCATCCGGCGGCCGTTGAAACGGGCCTCTTGCCCGTACCAGCGACTCCAGAGCACCGCTCCGGTCTGGGGCGACAGGGCCGTCACGGGGGCCTGGGTCGAGGCCCCGCCCGCCACGATCACGCGGTCATCCCCGGCAACAAGATCGGCGTCAAACGGCAGCGTCCGCCGCCAGCGGACGGCGCCGGTTTCCTGATCGACGGCCGTCAGTTCACCCCCCGTGGCGAAGACGACGAGCGAGCCCTGGAACCCGGCCGAATCGGGCGGCTCGCGGAAGGCCATCTGCCAGGCCAGCCGGCACGCCGGGCGAAGGCGAAGGCAGTAGAATCTCGCGCCCGAGAGCACACCCGCCAGGTCGCTGGCCGGCTGGGAGGGCGCCGGTATGACCAACTGCGGATCGCGGCAGGGCAAGGCCCACCGCTTAACGAAGGGCGGGCGCAACGGGCCCGGATTGGCCCCCGCCTCCGCCGCCAGCGTCCGCTCCAGGAGCGGCTCCTCCGCCACGTCGACCAGGGCCCCGCCCGGCAGGAGCACGTGCTCGGCCCCCATGGGCCGCGGGGCGGCGAGGGCCTCGACCTCCTGCCCCGTCTGGGCCGTGAACCGCAGGAGCTTGTCGCCGGAGGCCACCAGGACCTGCCCGGCCGAAATCACCGCCGGGGCCGAGCCCTCCGAGTCGACCGGGCGGCTCCAGAGTTCCTCGCCGGTAGCCGCGTCGAGGGCGGCCAGTTCGTTCGCGTCGCGGACGATCAGCGTCCGCCCGGTGAGTCCGACGATCTGGTCGGAGGGCACGAGCAGGCTCTCCCAGGCCAGTTGCCCCGTCTGGCGGTCCAGGGCCATCACGCCGGTGTGATCCCGCGGGGCGAAGTAGACCAACCCCCCCGCCGGCAGAGGCACGCTGCCCTCCCGCCGGGCGCGGTCGGAGGCCTGGGGCGAGCGGTCGTCGGGTTGTCCCCGCCGGCCCCGGCGCCCGGGGCGGCGCTCGGCGCCCTCGCCCGGGACGGACGCAACCGCCCCGTGGTACGTCCGCAGCCATTCCACCGCGCCCGTGCGGGCGTCGCACCGCGCGAGGATGCCCATGTTCGTCGAGACATACACCGCCCCCTGGTGCACCGCCACGCCGCAGGCGTACCGGGCCATCTCGATCGACGGCGCCGGCACCGTCAGCGTGCCCAGCCGCCGTTTCCAAACGGGCCGGGCGTCGTCGGCGCCCAGGCAGACCAGGTACGGGGTGCACGTCCGCTGGAGGTCCTGCTCCATCGTCAGGACGTAGACGACGTCCTCGGCGACGGCCGGTTCGCTGAGGATTCGGAGGGCCTCCCATTCGGGGCGCCCGCGGGTCGTCCAGATCGCCCGCCCGGTGGCGGCGTCGAGGGCTTCGAGGTCCGAGCCTCCCTCGCCTCGGGCGAAGAGGGCGAAGACGGCGTGGGGGCCCACCGCCGCCGATCGCGCCGACGCCAGGGCGACCGGGCGCCAGGCGAACCGGGCGGCGCCGGCCCCCTCCTCCGGCGCGGGGGTGTCCTCGGGGGCCGGTTCGTCACCCCCGGCGGCGTGCTGCCAGAGAAGGGCCATCGTCCCCCCGTCGTAACAGGCGACGGTTCGAGGCCCGAAGAACAGCACCTGCCGCCCGCGGGATTCGATCCGGCGGATGGCCCACGGGCCCAGGCTCCAGGTCTCCCACCGCCCGCGAGAGAAGGGCGCCCGGGCGGCCATCGGGGCCGGCAATAGCAGCCGCCCCGCCGGCGACCGGGGCAACGGGGCCTCGCCCCCGGCCGAACTGCCACGCCGCAGAGACGCCTTGACCTCAGCGGCCGTCGTCGCCCCGCCCCGCCAGGACATCGGCGAGGCGTCGGGGGCCTGGGCCATCGCCTGTTCCATCGCTTCGGACCCGGCGGGCCCCTCCTGCGACAGCGCCAGCCACTGGCCCAGGCGAGCCTGGGCGAGGGTTGTCGGATCGTCGTCGTGGCCGGCGGCGGCCTCGAACAACTCGGCCGCCCGGTCATGCCGACCCTCGCACAACGCCTGCCCGCCGCGTTCGATCTGCATCTCCTGCACCCGCCGCGCCCACGGATACCGCCGCGCCAGCCGGGCGGCCTCATCCGCCCCCCCTTCCCCCGCCAAGGCGTCCACCCGGGCGTCGGCCTTCTGCTGCTGCCACTGCCGCAACGGCGCCAACTCCGCCTTCAACTCCCGCAGGGCCCGGTCCAGCATCACGGCCGAGCCGGCCTGGAGATCGTCGTCCACCGCCTGCAACGCCCCGCTGTCGGCGCAGCGATTGAGAATGTCCTGGACCGACGCGGGATCCTGCAGGGCCTTGCCGCCCGTCAGACGAATGGCCCCCGCCAGCCGCTCCAACCGCTGCTCCAGACCCGCCGGCGGAGGGGCCACCTCCACGTCCCGGCGATCCATCCGAACCTGGTCGCGAAGGGTTCCGGCGAGGGCGGCGTTGCCGGCCTTCGCATAGATCGCGGCGGCCTGCCAGGGGTGCCCCGCCCCCAGCAGCAACTCCGCCCGGGCCGTCTGCCACCACTTCTGCTCGCCCTCGCCCGCGCGGAGCGAGTCCAGATACTGCCGGGCCTCCGGCAAACACGGGCCATCCCGCAGGGCCGTGCACATCTCCTGCCTGGCCCGCATCACGGCGGGATGATCCCGCGGCACGGCCCCGGCCTTGACGAGCGACTCGATGCCGCCGCCGGCGTATTGGGCCCAGGCGCGGGCGTCAGGCAAGGCGTCGAACGGGTGACTGTAACGGACCATGTCCGCCAGGGCCTCCGCCGCCACGGACTTCTGGTCAGGATAGTCGGCGATCAGCCGGTTGAGCCACTGCACCGCCCGCAGCCGGTCGCCCACGTCCGCATACGCCTTGGCGATGGTGCGGTAGGCCTCCTGCCGCTTGGCACCGGCCTGGGGAAAATGCGCGATCATCGCCTCGAGCAGTTCGATCTCCCGCAGGCGGACGATCAACCCGGCCGCCTGGCGGAGCGACTCGTCGGCCTCGACGGTCTTCTGCCAGTTCTTGCCCGGGTCGAGGTTCGCCGCGAGGGTTTCCTCCCACGAGCCCTTCCAGTCGACCTTCACGTCCTTCCACGCCGCCGGCACGCCGTCGGGCGCCCGCATCGCGGGGAGGGTCAGGTCCGCCGCCCCGGACGACACGAAGACGCTGACGACCAGGAGAAACAGGCCCCCCGCCTGTCTGCCCCGACGGGCGACGCGTGGGCTGCGGGAGTTCTGGGGCACTCGGGGCACTCCTGGCGTGTTCCCAGGCGGCGAGGAGGCCCGGTGCGGGGAACGTCGCGACCGGCCCGTATCGCCATCGGTATACTTCCTTGGCCAGACCCCGTCAACACATTCCGCCTCTGAGTCATCCCCAGTTTCAGGGAGTACGAGGCAATGGCGGCAGATTCCCGACCGCCCTGCTGGAAAACCCCTCCGTGCCGCTAGAGGCGGGGGGCCAGCCCCCCGTGCCCCCCGGGATGTATCGCTTTACCGCCTGCCGGCAGGCCCGAAAGCGTAAAACCCCCGGGGGTGGCGGGCGGTGGGCCCCCCGCGTGGCCCCACAGGGCGGCAGGTGACAGAGAATGCACATGGCGTCAGGAGGCCAGACTCTGGCCGGATATTCTTCAGTGCACTGCCGAGACAGGCCCATGAAACTGGGGATGACTCAGATTCCGCCTCCCGCCGCCCGGCCCGGAACGGCGCCGGCCGTGCAACCCAGAACCCCCAACCAAAAATAATGTGCATTTCCGGCGGCTTTTTTGTTGCACTTATCGGGGTCTCGTGATATATAGCAGATTGAGCCTGAAGTGAGCGGATTCCATGTTTTCCATCTGTACGTCCCACCGCGTTGCATTGCGGCCGGGCGGTGACGTATTGGGCCTGATGTGAACGGACGACAGACGTCGCCTTGGTACAACCCGTGCGCGCGAGTGTTCTCGTGCGCGGGCGCCTGTGTGTGTCTGTGTGTAGAGCCGAAACCGAGTGGAAACGAGCCTTCTGAAAGGAACCATGTCATGTCAACAAAACTGTATGGGACAGTAGTTGTGGCCGCGAGTATGTTCGCGGTGCTGTTGGCCGGGGCCCCGGCCCAGGCTGGCGTCGTGATCTACCAGCAGAATTTTAACAGCTATTCCGACGGCACCCTCCTTACCTCGCTGCCGGGATGGTACAACTGGACAAGCTACGGCGGCGCCTCTCCTGTCATTGTCGGCGGGAAGGTGACTGACGTTGGCGTTGGCAAGACATACATGGCCTTCGACATGACCGACATCTTTTCCTACGGCAACTCGCAGGCCACGATCGAGTTCGACCTGAAATCGGCCGAACAACTGGATTACAGGTTCGGGCCGGGCACGGTAACACCAGGATCCCAAAGCTCGGTAAGCTCCCAGTCTATCGGTTTCCAGCATGGCTCGGGCCGCTTGTATCACACTAATGGCGGATTCGATTACGGCTTTCAGCAGTTTACTAACGTCACCAACCCCATGCAGAGGCACTGGGTGTTTGATATCACGAAGGCTGGAACCCAGTACACTTGGTCCGCCACCTTCGATGGGACTCCCCTCCTTGATGCCCCTCATGTGCTGAACCTAACGGACGCCCGAGGGATGAACACGATGAGGTTCTATACCCTGACAACAGTGGGATACGAGTTGGACAACCTCGTCATCACGGCCATCCCCGAGCCGGCGACGATGTCGCTGCTGGTTCTGGGCGGGCTGGCACTGCTCCGCCGAGGACGCCGGGCGTAACGACCCCGCACATACCCGTTTGACAAACACCCCCGCCGGGGCGGCAGCATGGACTGTCGCCCCGGCGGTTTCCTTGTGGGGGACTACGCCGCTGCCGGGCGGGCCCAGGGCCCAACAAAGCAGATTAAGAACAATTTTGGGAAGTTTTTCCTTGCAATTATCCACATTCGGTGATAGCTTGCCGGGTGAGCCTGATGTGAGCGGACGTAGCAAGTTTCCAGCGAGCGCCTCGACGTGGTTGTCTTACGGCCGGGCGGCGTCGCATTGAGCCTGATGTGAGCGGAACATAGTCGGCCCCATGGTACATCGCCTTTGCGCGAGCGTTCTCGCGCCGGGGCGCCTGTGTGTGCAAGGCCGGAAGTGAGCGGAACAGAGTCTATTGAAAGGAACGAAGTCATGTCAGCGAAACTGGTTGGGTCAGTAGTCGTGGCGGCGAGCGTGTTCGCCGTGCTGTTGGCCGGGGCTCCAGCCCAAGCCGCCGTCGTCGTCTTCCAGGAAAACTTCAACAGTTATGGCAGTGGTACCCTTCTGACGGGCGCGCCCGGCTGGGTTCTACAGAGCGGCAGTGATCTTGCATTCGTCAACGCGTCAGGAAAGGCAGAATCGTCAACTGGTCAGGCTGCGCTCTGGCTCGCCATGCCTGACGCATTCGGCCTTGGCAACTCCCAAGCTAGGATCGAGTTCGACTCGTCATCGTTCCATCAAGAGGATATCCGGTTCGGGGCGGGGAACGCGGCGACCAAAACATGGGATCCTAGCCCCCGCCAGCGCTTTGGGTGGCAGCATGGCAATGGCATTCTCTCCATCTCAAGCGGAGGTGGCTGGTCTGGGACATACTACATACCGGCCGGCGACGCTAACGACAACCCCTTTGCCGCCCACTATGTCTTTGATCTCACTCGGGATGCAGGCGCAGGCACCCTGACGTGGACTGCTACGGCTGATGCAGGCGCAGGCACCCTGACGTGGACTGCTACGGCTGATGGCGTCTCCCTGTTCTCCCCCGCAAAGGTGATCACCGGCCTCACGATGAATCCCTTCGACACTATCTATTGGAATCCCTGGCAACCAGGCTCGACGCTGGACAACTTCACGGTCACGGCCATCGATGCCACCCCCGAACCGGCGACGCTGTCGCTGCTGGTTCTGGGCGGGCTGGCACTGCTCCGCCGAGGACGCCGGGCGTAACGACCCCGCACATACCCGTTTGACAAACACCCACGCCGGGGCGGCAGCATGGACTGTCGCCCCGGCGGCTTTTTGTAGGGCCCTCGCCGGCGTCCCTTCGGCGGCTTTTGTGAATAATCCGGAATGCGCCGCGTTTAAGTGATGGACAGATCGAACGGCGGCGTTACCATTCACTGGCCTCTGGAGGCGTTTCCGAAGCCGCCCGCGGCGGACCACTCCGCCGGACTTCGGGCGCCGTGCGAGAGGCTCATGTACTGTGCGAGGTGGCGGATGACGAGAAGGCATGGGATTGGCGCGGTTGGCAAACCGTGGGCCGCCGTCGTAGTCCTGCTGGCGGGGCTGGCGGGGTGGGGGCAGAATATCGCGATGGGAGCCGTGGCGGACCTGCTCCCGACGCCCAAGTCGATCACGGTCGCGGAAGGCCAGATGCCCCTGACGGCCGAAAACCGCATCGTCGCGACCGACGCGAGCCTGGAGCCCCTGGCGGCGATCTTCTCCGACGAAGTCCGGCTGATTACCAACCTGAAGCTCGCCGTCGTCAAGGGCGAGGCCCGGCCGGGCGACATCGTGCTGAAGATCGACCCGGCGATTCGGGCCGACGCGGATATCGTCGCCGTGCAGAAGAAAGACGGCAAGCAGCAGGTGGTGCGGACGCGGGATTTCGCCCACACGGTCGTGGTGGCCGACACGGCCGTCGTCACCGGGTGGGACTACCGCGCGGTGTGCGAGGGCACGGCGACGCTCCTCCAGGCCCTGACGGTGCAGGAGGGCAAGGCGGCGTTGCCGAAGATGACGGTGAAGGACTGGCCCTACGCCGACTACACCGGCACGATGATCGACGCGGCGAGGCAGTGGATCCCGCCCGACTGCGTCAAGTTCACCATCGAGGCTTGCCGCTTCTGGAAGGTCCGCTACATCCAGATGCACTTCAGCGACGACCACGCCTACACGTTCGGGTCCAAGATCTTCCCCGAACTGGGCAACCGGAACAAACGGATCTCCGAGGGCATCATCGCCCGCTGCTACACCCAGGAAGAGATGCGAGACCTGGAGGCCTACGCGGTGGCCCGCGGCGTGACGATCGTGCCCGAACTGGAGACGCCGGGGCATTCGGGCGCGATGGCCCGCTCGCGGCCGGATATCTTCAAGGGCCCCGGCTGCATGCCCATGGCCAGTGAGAAACTCTACGACGCCCTGGACAAGCTGGTGGGCGAGATGTGCGGCATCTTCCAGGCCTCTCCGTATTTTCACATCGGCTGCGACGAGGCGGCCACCAACTTCGTCGGGCGCACGCCGGCGGAGAAGGAGTACATGAAGAACCACACCCTCCCCGGCGACACCCACCCGCTGCAAGACGCGTGGCAGATCTACGTCATGCACGTGGTCCGGATGAAGGAGATGTGCCGCAAGTACGGGAAGATCGCCATCGCCTGGGAGGGGCTGGCCACCGACAAGCGATTCAAGGACGATCTCATCGTCATGACCTGGTACAGCTCGCAATTCGCCCGCGAGATGGAATCGCAGGGGTATAACGTGATCACCGTCCCGTGGTTCACCGGGCCGATCAACACGTGGAACATCTTCTACGCCAACGACCACATCTACCAGCGGACCACCAACGTGCTGGGCGCCCAGAGGCCGATGTGGCAGATGAGCGAATACTCGATGCTGTTGTACTACGTGCCCGGGCTGTGCGAGCGGCAGGAACGGACGTGGGGGCCCGACAACGCCTGGGGCGAGGTGCCCCAGTACCGCGCGAAACTCGCCCGCACCACCGATCGCATGTTCCAGGTGGCCGCCCCCGTCAAGGTCGTCACCGAGGGGGGCAAACTCCTGGGCGTGTCCGACGGGCTGAAGGGATGGAATTCCTTCTCCGGCACGCTGAGCGTCAAGCTCGTGGCCCCCTTCCCCACCGGCGGAACGATCCGCTATACGCTGGACGGAACGGACCCCACGCCGCAGTCCCCCGCCTACACCGGGCCGCTGACAATGGCAAAGACCTTCGTCCTGAACGCGGCCGTGTTCGACGGGGCGGGCATGCTCGGCTCGTGCAACCGGGTCAAGTACGTCTGGCAGGACATCGGCGGGTACATCACGGAATACCAGGTGGCCGGCCCCTACGACAAAGACAACCAGCCGGGGGCGCAGCTCATCAACATCCCCTTCGAGCCGGAGACGACGGGCAAGGGCGAGTGGAAGCTCTGGAAGGGCCAGGGCGCGACGCCCGGAGTCTGCCCCTTCGAGGGCATCGCCGGCAACAACCGGTGCGGCTATCTGCGGGCGCAGTTCTCCTCGCCCAAGGCCCAGCCGGGCCAGTTGGTCTTCTCGGGCAAGGAACACATGAAGGCCTGGCTCAACGGCCAGCCCGTCTACGCCAACAGCGGAGAGAAGACCGGCCCGGAAAAACCCGGCATGGTGCGGGTGATGCTGCAGGCGGGCTGGAACCAACTGCTGGTGAAGGTGGCGCAGAACGGCAAGACCTGGCGGGCCTCCGCCCGCGTTCTCGCCGCCGACGGAACCGAATTGGACGGCGTGCAATTCAAGGCCGAGTAAAACGTTGTACGTAGTGAAAGGATTGCTCGTTATGAAACGAACACCTCTCGGGCCGCTGTCTGCGGCCGCCTTGGTCCTGTCCTTGACGTGCGGCTGGGCCCAGGCCGACAACCCCCTCAAGCTGCTCCCCACGCCCAAGGTGCTCAAGGTGGACGGCGGGTCGATGCCCCTGACGGCCGAAAGCCGCATCGTCGCGACCGATCCGAAGCTCAAACCCCTGGCCGACATACTGGCCGACGAGATCCTCCTGGTCACGAAGCTCCGCCCGGCGGTCGTCGCGGGCGAAGGCAAGGCCGGGGACATCGTGCTGACCATCAACCCCAAGCTCCAGGCCGACGCGGACATTCTGACCGTGCACGGGCAGGAGGTGCTCAAGACGCGGGAGTACGCCCACACGATCGCGGTGACCGACCGGGTGGCCATCGAGGGCTGGGATTACCGCGCGGTGTGCGAGGGCACGAGCACGCTGCTGCAGGCCATCGCGATCGAGGGCGAGAAGGCCTCCGTGCCGAAGATGACGATCAAGGACTGGCCCTATTCGGACTTCGGGGCGATCATGGTCGACTGCGCCCGGCAGCCTCAGCCGATTTACGTCCTGAAGATGGCCGCGGAGATCTGCCGGCTGTTCCGGATCCGCTACCTGCACCTGCACCTGACGGAGGACAACGGGTACACGTTCCCCTCGACGGCGTACCCCGAGGCCAACAGCGTACACTACCCGCCGCTGACGCCGTACACGCTGGCGGAACTCAAGGATCTGGTGGCGTACGCCGATGCCCGCGGTGTGACCTGCGTGCCCGAACTCGAGGGGCCCGGTCACAGCACGGCGCTGCTGGACAGCATGAAAGGCAGATTGGGCAAGCCGGGCAGCAACTACCCGACGGACCAGTTCCTCCCCACCACCTTCCCGATTCTGGACACGCTGGTGGGCGAGATGTGCGACGTGTTCAAGAGCTCGCCGTACTTCCACATCGGCGGGGACGAGGTGGGGACCGGCCTTCTGGGCGATCCGCGGTACGTCCAGTATATGAAAGAGCACAACATGAGCGGCGAAAGCGCCGTCTGGATTGTGTATGCCCAGAAAATGACCGAGATCGTCAAGAAACACGGCAAGAAGACGCTGATGTGGGACGGCATGCCGGTGGGCTGTCCGCTGGATAAGTCCCTGGCCAAGGACGTGATTCTGTACACCTGGTTCCCGGCCAAGGGGCGGTCCCGGGCGGCGCAGGATATGGGTTACACCACGGTCACCGTGCCCTGGAACATGCCCCCCTTCGAGCAGTTCAGCCTGTTCACCTGCAACGACGACGTGCTGACGCCCAAGGACAAGATCCTGGGCCATTGCCGCCCGATGTGGGAGATGGACCACGTCGCCCTGGCCAACGCCTACCTGCCCGGCGCGCCGGAGCGGCATGAGCGGACGTGGGGGCCCGACAACGTGATCGAGCCCGACTACCACAAGAACCGCCTGGCCCGGCAGAACGTGCGGGTGAACATGATCGTCCGCCCGGTGACGCTGACCTACGGAGGCGCCATCAAGGACGGGCTCTTCAGCGATCCGATTACGGTTACCATGAGCACGATCGTTCCCGGGGGTCAGATCCGTTACCGCCTGGACGGCAAGGAGCCGACCGCGGAGTCTCCTTTGTATGACAAGCCGTTCACGGTGACCGAAAGCCTGCGTATCCGAGCGGCGCTCTTTGACAAAGATGGAAAGAGGCTCGGGAACATCACCGTCGGAGACGGCTATCAGTACGTCAACCGCCAGACGAACCTGACGACGGGCAAGCCGGTCACCGCGTCTCATCCGTTTCAGCGAGAGGACAAGCCGGAGATGGCCGTGGACGGGGAAGTCCGGCTGGACCGGTACTGGGCATGCGGCACCACGCCGAGCTGGCTGCAGATCGACTTGCAGAACGTTCACACGTTGGATCGGGTCCAGGTGTTTCCGTATTGGGACGACGTGCGGTACTACCAGTACACGATCGAGCTTTCCACGGACGGCAAGACCTGGAAGAGGGTCGCGGACGCCAGCGCCAATACGGCGCCGGAGACCGAAAAAGGCAGGCTTCACAAGTTCGATCCGACCCCGGCCCGGTACGTGCGGGTCAACGTGCTCAAGAACAGCGACAATTACGCCGCCCACCTGGTTGAGGTGCGGGCGTGGGAGGCCGGCAAGTGAGGCCACGCCGGGCCGAGTTGACAAAATAACAAGGATGCCCTCGGGATAGAGTACACTTGTGATAGACATTGAAAGGATCGCCTTCATGAAACGAACAACCGTCGGGCTGCTGTCGGTGATGGCGTTGGTCCTGTCGTTGGCGTGCGCTTCCGCCGACGCCGATAACGCCCTCAAGCTCCTTCCCACGCCCAAGGTGCTCAAGGTGGACGGCGGCTCGATGCCCCTGACGGCCGAAAGCCGCATCGTCGCGA
>JAPLNA010000225.1 GCA_026693065.1 Planctomycetota bacterium | reverse complement strand
GCCGGTTCTTCGCGGCGGTCAAGCCGGGCAAGGGCGGCTTCTCGCCGCGGGAAGGCTACGAGGACCAGCGCGAGGCCCTGTTGGCACTGACGGGCGAATTGGCCGAACACGCCCGGGCCGGGCGGTTCGATCTGCCCCGCGAGGACCGCTGCTCCTCCTGGTGCCCCTACAAACTCATCTGCCAGTTCTCCCCCGCGCGGGCGGCGGTGAAGGGAGGCGACGATGCCCTCTGACGCCACCCTGACGCCCCCGCAACGCCGGGCCGCCATCGAACGCATCCGCGAGAACCTCGTCCTCCGCAGCGGGGCCGGGTGCGGAAAAACGTTCGTCCTCGCCCGCCGGTTCGTCGAGCTTCTCCAGGCGGCCGAGGCGGACTCCCAGCCCCTTCGCCGCCTGGTCGCCCTGACGTTCACTGACAAGGCGGCCCTGGAGATGGCCCAGCGCGTGCGGACGATGCTCCGGGACCTGGCGGCCGAGGCGAGCCCCGAGCGGCGCAAACTCCTGCTGGCCTGGCTGGAGGAACTGCCCGAGGCCCGCATCTCCACCATCCACAGCTTCTGCGCGTCCCTGTTGCGAAGCCACGCCGTCGAGGCCGGGCTCGACCCCGTCTTCGCCGTCTGCTCTGAAACCCAACTGACCGATCGTCTCCTGACCGAGTCGGCGGATGAGACGCTCCTGGCGGCCGTCGAGGCCGAGGATGCGCCCGCGACGGCCCTGCTGGGAAGTTTTTCGTTCGACGGCGTGGTCGATCTGCTCTCTCAGTTGGTGCGGCGGCGGGGCACGTGCGAGTTCGGCGAGTACGCCGACCCGGCCGGGACGCTGGAGCGTTGGCGGGTGCAGATCGAACGGGAGGCCGACGCCGCCTGGGCCCGCCTGGCCGGCGACGACGTCTTCCGCGGATCGCTGGAACACGTCCGCGGCGCAGTCTGCCGGGACGAGAGCGACAAGCTCGCGGCCGCGCGCGACCGGACGGTCACGATCGTCGAGGGCCTGCTCAACGACCCCCGCACGCGGATCCCTGCGGCGATCGACGAACTGCCCATGCCGGGCAATACCGGGCGGCAGGCCGTCTGGGACGTGGAGGTCAAGGGCTTGCGGGGGTGCCTGCGGACGATTGTGGAAATGATGCGGGACATGCGACTGTACACCGACTCGCTGGGGCCCGCCGACCGCGCCGCCGCGGACGCCCTGGCCGCCCTGACGGGGCTGGCGCTGAAGGCGCAGCAACGCTACGCCCAGGCCAAGCGCCAGCGCGGGCTGCTCGATTTCGACGACCTGATCGTCCACGCCCAGAGGCTGATCCGCACGCGTCCGGACGTGGCCCGGGCCGCGGCGGAGTCGATCGATCAGCTCCTGGTCGACGAATGCCAGGACACCGACGCGGTGCAGTTGTCGCTGCTCCGCCCGCTGCTGGGGGCCCAAGAGGGCGCCCCGCCGCCGGAGGGCAAGCTCTTCGTCGTCGGCGACGCCAAGCAGAGCATCTACCGCTTCCGCGGGGCGCAGGTGGAGGTCTTCGACGATCTGTGCACCCAACTGGGGCCCGAGAAACAGGAACACCTCAACACCTCCTTCCGCACGCACGAGGCGGGGGTGGCGTTCGTCAACCACCTCTTCGCGCCGCTGATGGGCGAGGCGTTCGAACCCATCGTCGCGCACCGCAAGACCAACCCGCCCTCGCCTTCCGTGGAGATCATCCTGGCGCGGGACCCCGAGGGCTCGCCGATCGACTCGGCCGAGGGCGCCACACTCGCCCAGGCCGACGCCGTCGCCGACCGGATCGCCGGAATGTTGGCCGCCGGGGAGAAAACCGTCTGGGACGCCGCGGCGAAGGACTGGCGGGCGGGGCGCCCGGGCGACGTGGCGGTGCTGTTCGCCCGGATGACGCAAAGCCTGCCGTACGAACGGGCCTTGCAGGCGCGGGGCGTGCCCTACTACGTCGTCGGCGGGGTGGGGTTCTTCCGCCAGCAGGAAGTCTACGACCTGGTTAACGCCCTGCGCGTGATCGACAACCCGATGGCGGACGTGGAGTTCTTCGGCGTGCTGCGGAGCAGCCTGTTCGGGCTGGACGACAACGCGTTGATGTCGATCGCCCGGGCCTCGCGGCGCCCGTACCTGCCCGCCCTCCGGGAGACCCCCGCGGCCGACCCGGCCGACCTGCCGGAGTATCAGCGGCGGGCGTTGCGCCACGCGTGCGAGTTGCTGAGCGCCCTGCACGCCCGGAAGGACGCCGTGGGGATTGATTCGCTCCTGGAAGACTTGCTGGCGGGCACGGGATACGAGGCCTGCATGCTCGCCGGGCCCCAGGGGCGGCGGATCGTGGGCAACATTCGCCTGCTGGTGGACCGAGCGCGGGCGGCCGCGGCGCAGGGCACGGCCCTGGCGGACTTCCTGGGCGAGATCGACGAATTGATCGTGGCCGAGACGCGGCAGGAGCAGGCGGCGGTCGCCGGCGAGGAAGACGACGTCGTTCGCGTGATGACGATCCACCGGGCCAAGGGGTTGGAGTTCCCCGTGGTCGTGCTGGCAGATTTGAACGTGGCCGGTCGGGCGAAGGTCGGGGCGTTGCAGGCGCGGCACGGCTGGCCGCTGGTGCTCAAGTGCGCCGCCCCCGATGAAGAAACGGACGACGAGGCCGACGATTCGCTGGCGTATCGCATCTGCCGCCAACTGGAGGTCAAGGATTCCCAGCGGGAGGACCTTCGCAAGTACTACGTCGCGGCGACGAGGCACGAAGATCGCCTGATTCTCGTCGGGGCCGACTGGCGGACGCAGGACGGTGAGTTCCACAAGGGCAGTTTCCTGGCCCAGATCGACGGGGTGTTGGGCATTCGCGAACACCTGGGTGCCGGGGACTGCGGCCTGCCCTACGGCGGGCGGTTCCAGGCGGGCGTTACGAGCGTGGCGCCGGTGCGGGCGGCGCGGGCGGCGGGGGCGGAAAAACCGGGCGCGAAGCTGCTGGCTGGGGCGGCGGACGGGGAGGCGTTGGCGGCGGGGATGCTGGGCGGAGCGGGCGGGAAGGCGGCGGGGTTGCCCCTGCTGGGGCCGTTGCCCGAGGGGGCGTGTTCGGTGGAGGTCGCGGTGACGGCACTGGGAGAGTTCGCGTACTGTCCGGCGAGGTATCGGTGGCAGTACGAACTGAGGGCGCCGGTGGACCTGGTGGAACTGCAGCGAGGGGAAGAGAGAAACACGGCGAAACCGCAAGCGGTTGGAAACGACGGAGGTATGGAATCGCAAGCGGTTGGAGGGAACAGAGGGGCGGAATCGCAAGGGGACGAAGGGAGGACGACGCTGGACGCCGCGACGATGGGGACGCTGTACCATGCGTGCATGGAGCGATTGGATTTTGATCGTCCGCAGGCGGCCGGGGCGCTGCTGCGACAGGCGGTGGAGGAACTGGGATTGAGCGACCCTGGACCCGGGGCCGAGGGAAAGCTGGCGACGATGATCGAGGCGATGAAGGGCACGGAACTGTGGGGGGAACTTCGGGCCGCCGCGCCCGTCGTGCGGGAACTGGACTTCGTGCTTACGTTGGGACACCTGACGCTGCGCGGGCAGATCGACCTGCTCTACCGCGGGCGCGACGGGCGGTGGCACATCGTGGACTACAAGAGCGACCGCGTCGGCACGGAGGGGGTGGCCGCCCACGCGGGGCGGTATGAGTTGCAGATGACGGCCTATGCCCAGGCGGCGTCGCGGTGGCTGGGCGCCCAGGCCGACGTGGCGGACGCGACGCTGTATTTCCTGCGCGCGGCGGCGGGACACCGGTTCGATCTGGGCCTGGGGGCCCGGGCGCGGGGGAGTGAGGAGATCGCGGCGTTGGCGGCCCGGCTGGCGGAGGCGCGGCGGCGGGGGCGGTTCGACCCGGCCGACGGGGACCACTGCCGGACCTGTGCGTATCGAGGGCTCTGCGATCCGGAGCGCTCTTGCGGCGACGGGGGTCGGGCCGATACATAGAAAGCCGCCGCCGGACCCGGGGCGACCAGAGAAAGGTGCATGAAGACCGAAAAGCCAAACGGCGAGCTGACGCTGCCCCCCGTCGTCCACATGGACGAGGCCCGTGGGCTGCGCCGCCTGGTGGTGCTGACGGGGGACTGCGAGGCGATCATGTACCTGCACGGGGCGCAACTGACGCACTGGCGCCCGGCGGGGGCGAAGCCCGTGCTGTGGATGAGCGACCAGAGCCAGTTCCGCCCGGACAAGCCCATTCGCGGGGGGGTGNTCGCATCCGTGCGTGGCGGGCGCCCCGGCCCACGGGTTCGTGCGAACGCAGGAGTGGACGGTCGCCGAGGTCCGCCAGAACCCCGTCGGCGAGGTGGTGATCACGATGACCCTCACCCCGCCGGAGGAGTTGATGCGGCAGTGGGAATCCCGGTTCGACCTGCGCTACACGGTGACGCTGGGGACGAGCCTGCGGATGGCCCTGACGTGCCGCAACACGGGGGACGACCTGGACGTGTTCACCGAGGCCCTGCACACGTACTTCGCCGTCGGCGACGCCCGGCAGGTGAGCGTGTACGGGCTGGAGAACGTCGAGTACATCGACAAGACGCTCGACAACACGCGGCACCGCCAGGGCGGCGAGCCGGTGGTCGTGCGGGGGGAACTGGACCGCGTCTACGTGGGCACGCGGGCGGCGTGCATTCTCAACGACCCGGCGTGGGGGCGCACCATCACGGTGGCCAAGAGCGGCTCGCAGGCGACGGTGATCTGGAACCCGCACGCCGACAAGGCCGCCGGCATGAGCGATTTCGGCGACGACGAGTGGCCGGACATGCTGTGCATCGAGACGGCCAACGCGGGGGACAACGCCGTCTCGCTGTACCCGGGCGACAGCCACACGATGGAAGCCCGGATCGCCATCACGTGAGGCCCGCCCCGGAGCCAGGCGGGTTCCCCGGGGCTTGGCAGAGGCCCGGCGGCGAGGTATCATCGGTTCAGCGGGCCGGGCGGGCCCGATAAAGGCGGTGCGACGATGCTTCTCTATGCCATTCGCTTCGGGTTCCTGCTGGTGGTGCTGGGCATCACGGTCTCGCTCGCGCGGTCGCTGGAGGTGACCAACCGCGGGGCCGCCTACGCCGTCAGCTACGTCCTCGTGCCCATCGGGGCGGCGTTCCTGCTGGTGCTGGGCGACATCCTGTGGCGCCGCAAGCGAATGCAGGAGCTCAGCGGGCTGTTCTTCGGACTGCTGGCCGGCCTGGTCATCGCGTTCGTCCTGGTGCAGGTGATCGACCTGGTCACCCAGGCCTTTCCCAGCCTGATCGACCGCGAGGCCCTCCCGCTGATCAAGCTGCTCTGCGGGGCGGCGGCGGTGTTCCTCTGCGTCACCCTCGTGCTCCAGACTCGCGACGTCTTCCGTTTTCTGATCCCCTACGTCGAGTTCTCCCGGAGCACCAAGGGCAACCGCCCGCTGCTGCTGGACACGTCGGTGATCATCGACGGGCGGATCGCCGACATCGTGGACACGCGGACGTTCGAGTGCGAGCTGATCGTTCCCCGGTTCGTGCTCCAGGAACTCCAGTCAGTGGCCGACTCGAGCGACAAACTCAAACGCAATCGCGGGCGGCGGGGGCTGGACGTGCTCCGCCGCATGCAGAAATCCCCCGGGGCCAACATCCGCATCCTGGACAGCTACGTCGAGGCCGTCGAGGCCGTCAGCGAGGTCGACGCCAAGCTGGTGGCCCTGGCGGCGAGCCTGGACGCGCGGATCGTCACCAACGACTACAACCTGAACAAAGTCGCCGAACTGCGGGGGATCCGGGTGCTGAACCTCAACGACCTGGCCAACGCGCTCAAGCCCGTGGTCCTGCCCGGCGAGCCCCTGACGGTGAAGATCGTGCGGGCCGGGGAGGAGCCCGGGCAGGGAGTCGGCTACCTGGACGACGGGACCATGGTCGTCGTCGAGCAGGCGCGGGAGAAGATGGGTCAGGCGGTATCCCTGGCCGTCACGAGCGTGCTGCAGACCTCCGCGGGGAAGATGATCTTCGGACGAATGGACCCCGGGGGAAAGAATTCCGCCGATCCGGAAGCCGGGGCGGTGGACAAGTGCTAGAATTAAGATGGATAAGCGGGTACACGTCGTAGTGAAGGTCTGACAAGTCGTTGCCAACTGGCGCCAGGGCGGCGCGGGTTTGGCCCGGCGCGAGCCCGGCCGCCCGGGAGGAAGGATTATGTCGAAGATTACGTTGGCGTGCCACCTCAGCCGTAACCGATGGGCGCTGCTGGGAACCGCCCGGAAGCCGGGGCCCTTCATCACGATCTCCCGCCAGTACGGCTGTCAGGGGTTCACCGTGGCGATGCTGGTGCAGGAGATCCTCAACGATCAGGCCGGGCCGGAGCAGGAGTGGCAGGTGTACCACAACGAGATCCTCGCCCGGCTGGCGCGGGAGACGAACCTGGCGGAAGACTTCATCGCGAGGGAGCGGCAGGCCAGGCCGCAGTGGGTCACGGAGTTCTTCCGGTCGCTGTCGGGCCAGCACATTCCCTCGGGCTTCGAGATCCGCAGCCGCGTGACGACCGTGCTTCGCGGGCTGGCCATCGCGGGGCACGCGATCATCGTGGGCCAGGGGGGCTACTGGGCCACGCGCGACCTCCGGGGCGGGCTGGCCGTAAGGCTGGAAGCCCCCTACGACTGGCGGGTGCGGCAGATCGCGGCGCGGAGGGGCATGCCCGGGCCCCAGGCCCGCATTCATCTGGACCAGATCGAGAGACAACGGACGTATCTGAGGCAACTGCACGAGTACCACGCCCAGGTGAAGACCCCCTTCGACGCGACCTACGACTGTTCGCAGTGGACGCTCTCGCAGGTGGCGCGGCACATCGTGTGCCTGGCCCGGTTCAAGGGGCTACTGCGACCCTGAGCCGGTGTCTCGCGCGGGGGCCAATCCGCCGGCCCGAGCGGGCGCCCGCGCCGGGGCAAGAGCGGGCTGGCTGGGCTTGGGTTTACGCCAGTTGGCTCGGAAAAACTCCATCGCCACCTCCGGGCGCCGTTCGTGCCCGATGCCGGGGATGATCTCTTCCGGGGCCACGCTGAAGCTGCGGTTGGCCAGATACGCCTGCCCGCTCTCGGACTGGACCTTGATGGGCGCCGGGTCGAATTCACCCCAGTAAATCTTGATGGCCTGCTTCCCAGCGGCGTCGGGGGAATACCAGCCGTCGAGGTTGTATTCGCAGAAGTCGCAGCTTCGAAGTGCCAGGACGCTGAAGATGTCGGGGTTCCGCAGCCCGACCCAATAGGTGGGGAACCCGCCGCCGGAGAAGCCGGTGAGCATGATGTTGGCCATGTCGATGTTGTAGCGGTAGCCGACCATGCTGATGAGGCTCAGGATGGCGTCTTCGTTGTCCTTCATGGCGTTGACGGGCCCGTTCCCGACGATGCCGTCGGTGCCGCCCAGTTCCGGCGCGAGCACGATGCACCCGTTGTCCTCGGCGAGTTTCTTCCATTCGCGGATGTGATGGTTGGCCACGTCCCAGGGAGGCGAGCCGTGGCAGGTGACGATGAGCGGGGCGGCCCGGGCCCAGTCGTAGGTATCGGGCACGAACAGCCAATACCCGTGTCCGGACACCGGGTCCCGCTCCATGCGTTCGGCGACGCGGGTGTTCTGGTCCTGCGGCACGGGGCAGCCGGGGGCGACCGCGAGCGCCGACACCATCAGCATCCATGGGATTCGTTTCATCGGAGGCGACACTCCCTTGGGGCGGCCTGGCCGCCCGCACGAGACCATGATACTGCCGGAATCGGGCAAGGCAAGGGGGGTTTGTCCAGTTTCAGCGGGACGGAATGCCTTTTTCGTCGGAACAACATATTCTGTATCGTGCATTCTTCCGGCTTCGACGCCGAGGCGCGGCGCGAAAATAAAAAAAAAGTGGAGGAATTGGTTGCAACGGTACGAAAAACAGAGATAGTAATGCGTACATACGCAAGTCGTTTAGGCCCTAGTTCTCATCCAACCCTGGGAAGGAGACAACGAGAATGGCGAAGAAGAAGGTAGCGAAGAAGCCGGCGAAGAAGAAGGCCCCTGCGAAGAAGGCCCCGGCGAAGAAGAAGGCCAAGAAGAAGTAACCCTTCAAACCGTTTTACGATGTGCCAGGCGGCGGATTTCTCAAAACGGAATCCGCCGCC
>JAPLNA010000224.1 GCA_026693065.1 Planctomycetota bacterium | reverse complement strand
ACTCCCTTCGTCGGGGATGGCCTATTCCACCCCGCCCGAAACTACGGGAGTCCTTGTCCAAGAGCGCTACGGAATTGGCCCGCCCGCCCAGCGCCACGGTTTTGCTCCGCCGTTTACAAGCCGTTCCGCCGTAACGCCGACACCATGAGTATACACCCGCCCACCCGGTTTTTCCAGTGTTTTTCGCCCGAGACCTGACAACCCTCGCGGCAGATCTTTCCGGCAGGGGGCCCCCCTCACGATCGCCCGCCGACGCCTCGGAATGACGGAAGCGGCGTTCCGTGACTACCTGACAATCTGCGGGGCACCGGACGATGAACCGGACCCCAACCTTCGATACCTGATCGCGCGGAGGCGGCTGGCGCAAGGCACGGAAGCCCGACGGGTGAGCGCACCTTTGTCCTATGGCCCCGATCCGACGCGGGCCATGCAACTGCCGGGGGATGGGGCGAACGATAGCCCCGTCCCGTTCTGACCGACTACCGCCGACGGCGAAGGACGGCCAGCCCGCCCAACGCGAGGAGGACCATGGAAGTTGGCTCAGGGACCTCGGCGATTCGGAACCCCCAACCGTAGCCCTCACGCGTCGGGGAACCGGGGATCCGATATTCAGCCTGCAGGTCGAAGTAGGCGGCCCCGAACGACCCGCCCCGCAGGCCCCGGGCGCCACCGACGTTCGTCTCATCCAGTTCCCAGACGTTCCCTCCCTGGTCGAACGTGCCGTATGGGCCGGGGGAGTTCTGGAACTCACCCACGACCGTGGTTACGTACTCGCCCGAATCGATTGGAGGTTCACCAGACAACCGATCGTAGTTCGCGTTGTTGCCTGAGGAATCGGTCATGTCCCGCCCCGGGGCCGTGTTGCTTTGCGTCGGATAGTCCCAATAGCCTGCATTTGTCGATCCGCCCTTGTAGTACGCCGCCTTGTACCACTCGTTCTCCGTAGGGATCACGTACTTGGCGTTGGCCGCCCGCGTCACGGTCATCAGCGCCGTTTCGCTGGTCGCACCGTTCAGGTAGTACGAGCCGTTCTCCGTGGTGGAGAGGCTCTGCGCGCCTGTCGGCTGGCCGTTGGTCAACCAGTTGGCGAACCGCGCCGCGTCTCCCCAGGAAACGAAGTTCACGGGCCGGTTGGCGTAGTCGCTGGCCACGATGTAGGTGTAACTGCCCGAGGACCCCGTCTGCTGGATGTTGCAGCCGTACTTGTCCGACCACATCTTCGTGTTGTACAAGGCGCAGGTGTCGGTGGCGGCGACGGCATTGAGAAATGCTGTGTATTGGCCCGCCGTCACTTCGAACTTGCCGATCTTGTAGGTGTAGACCACCGCGCCATATCCGGTGGTGTCCGTCGCGTTGCCCGGATCGCCGACGGTGCACCAGAGGGCCGGATCGTTCCAGTTGTTCCAGTTCGTCGGCCAGGGGGCGGGGGTGTCGGCCGAGGCCAAGCCCGACAGGCCGAGTATCACGGCCAGCACGGCGGGGAGGACGGCCCGACTCCGCCGCCGCCGAAGAATCGCCACCCCGCCCAGAGCCAGAAGGGCTATCGAAGCTGGCTCGGGAACCTGGACAACACGGAACCCGATCTTATCGATCTCGTTCGACGGGTCGTTGTACTGCCGTTCCGGCGCCAGCAGGTAGCTGTCGCCGTAGGTGATGAACGACCCGCCCCGCATGCCACGATAGGAGCCGTACAGATTGGCTTCGTTCCACTCAAAGACGTTCCCGCCCTGGTCAAACGTTCCGTAGGGGCTGGGGGAGTTCTGGAACTCACCGACGACCGTGGTGTATTTGCCGGAATCGATGGGATAGGAACCGGCACCTGTGTAGTAGTTCGCGTTGTTGCCGGACGGGTCGGCCAGGTTGTTCCCCGGCCCGGTATTACTCCGGGTGGGGCAGTCCCAATACCCCGCGTTGGTCGAACCGCCCTTGTAGTACGCCCCCTTGTACCACTCATCCTCGCTGGTCAAGAGCCACTTCGAGGTAGTCCCGCTGGCCCAAGTGGCGCGGGTTGCCGCGCTGGGCACCGATACGGCCATCAGTTGCGCAGCGGTCGTTGCGCCGTTGAGGGTATACACGCCCGTCTCGGTAGTGGAAGCGTTCTGTACACCGGTTGTCGGTTGGCCATTGCTAAGCCAGTTGGCGAAGCGGGCCGCGTCGCCCCATGAAACGTAGTTCACCGGCCGGTTGGCAAAGTTGGAGTTCACGGCGTACGCGTAAGTGCCTGCCGACCCGCTCCGCGTGATCCCGCTACCGGAGCTGGTGTCCGACATCTTCGTGTTGTACAAGGCGTACGCGTCGGTCATGGCCACGGCGTTCAGGAAGGCCGTGTACTGCCCGGCCGTCACCTCGTACGTGCCGATGTTGTACGTGTAGGCAACCGAACCTTGCCCGGCGGGGTTGCCGCTATGGGCCACCGTATCTGCCGCGTTGCCCGGGTCACCCACGAAGACCGTTTCCACGCTCGCCAGGCCTGTCCATTCCCCGGTCATCGGGTTGCGGGTGCCGCCCATGTTGAACACGTCCGCCTGTGCAACCCCGGCCACCAGCAGCACTGCCGCCGCCACGACCATCTTGTTCGTTCCCATGACTTCTCTCCTGCACCTGTGGCTCACAAGGAAACTCGTTCCGTCCGTTGTCTGCCGGACTACCCGGCACACGTAGGCTCAGCAAGATGTCCCGCGCGCAGCGCTGGTTGCGCGAAGGACAGGACAAAACGACTGGAAACAAACCCTAGAGGTAGGGCACCAGGCAGAAGGAACGAGCGAGCGATACTCGCTCTGCCTGCCCTCACGCCGGCGGCTCGGCCAGCGATCAGGCCGCCGCACCACAGACGGCGGCCAGAGCACAACTAATAACCTACCACGATCTGCCGGTTCTGTCAGCAGGAAAACCGAAAAACGCAGGCATTTCATGGGATAAGGTGATTGCCGTATGTCTCCTTCGCGGGTCTACGGGCAGTGTGGGGGCCGACGGTCGGCGGACAAACAAGAAAGAAACTGGAAAGACCCCCCCGGGGGAACTACAAACGCCTAGAAGAAAATCTGTTGTTCTCTGGAAAAATGGCCGGAATTTAAGCAAAAACGGGGGTTTGGCGGCTACGTCGGCGAGGGGGCTTGTTACCGGCGACAGCCACGGGAGTTGCCGGAGATGACCGAGTCGTAAGTGGGGGTTTGCGGCGAAATCGCGGCCGTTAAATATGGAGGCAAGTGCGCTGGCGGCGAGAATTGCCAATTGCCAACTTCCGATTGCCGATTGAAGATGGAGGGAGAGACTCACCGCAGAGAACGCCGAGTAACGCAGAGGGGAATGCTTGGGGTGGGAAACTGATTCCTGATTACGGATTACTGGTTACGGCTTACGACTCACGACTCACGACCCACGATTCGTCGTGGCAACGATAAAGACTGAACTCCCGTCCCAGAGTTCGTAGGGGTGTGCGCGGCACCAACGGCCAGGCCGGCGGAGGCGAAGACCGCCGGCGGCGGAGGAAGGGGAACGTCTCTTGGCGGGCGCCAAGGCTTAAGGTATGCCTTCACGCTTACCCGCCCGAGACCCCCGTGACCTTTTTTCCAGTTTTCCCTGGGGCGAGTTGCAGGAGCCCAAGACCGGTTGACGCCGTGAGCGGCGTCGGGTGGAGAAAGGGGAAGAAAGTCCGTTGGGAGTCCGGGGGCGCTATGACAGCGGCGGCCGGGCTCGCGCCGGAGGAGAGCGATTGGGATTGTACCCCGGACGCGGCCGGGCCTTCGGTGAGGAGGGCCTCCGCTTCCGGGTCGCCCCGGGCCGGACCTTGGGCCCGCGGCAAAGGGCTGCCCCTCGTCGGGCCCCGGCCAGGGCGTGTGCGTGCGCGGATGCGTCCGCCCCGGCGAGGCGATGGAAGGTTCTTTGACAACCGAATAGGGTTTTTCCCAGGGAGGCCGGCCGGGGGATGCAGGCCCGCCCAGCCAAATTGTCAGCCGCCAAGGAAAATCGAACTCCGCCAATTTAGTGCCATTGGGCTTCCGCCCCCGTCCGATGGGGCAGGCTGTTGCCGGTGAATCCTGAAACTGGCGATGAGACAGGGCTTGGCTACTTGCAGGGCGGCCAAAGGCTATGTACAATCTGCCCCCGACGCACTCCAGCCGGAGTGGCGGAATTGGCATACGCGCGGGATTCAAAATCCCGTCTGGTTACCCAGGTGTGGGTTCGAGTCCCACCTCCGGCAGTGTAAACGGCCTTGTCAGGCCCGGGGCGTCACTTCTTGATGAGCACCTTGTCGAGCTTGGCCTGCTTGTCGTCGTCGGAGAGTTTGTCCCAGGCGGGGGGGCAACCGCCGCAGCAGAAGCCGACCTTCTGGCCCTTGAACTCGCGGGTCAACTCGGCGGCGACCTTGGCCGGGTCGATGGCCTTGCCGCTGATGGGGCAGCGGTCGTTGACGACGGCGACGGCGGGGGCCTCGTCGGACAGGGGGGTCGGGCTCATCGTGACCGAATTACCGGTGGTCCTGGCCGGAGCGGAGGCCGCGGGCCAGCCGTAGTTGACCAGCGCAAACAAGCCCAGGGCCGCGATGACGCCCAGGACGACCACACCGGAGATCTTCATAATGTTGTTCATGGCGGATTCCTTTCAAGGGCGGCCGGGCGGCCTGACTCGCCGCCCCCGATACCGCCGACGCTTAATTATAGTCCCCCCAGCGGGGCACCTTTAAACGACTCGACCAACCCGCCGCGGGAGTCTCGCTGATTCGCAGGCCGCCTTGGCAGGTAACGCCATGGCGAGCTTCAGCGAGCGGTCCGGGCGGATTGGTCTTCGTCGGGTCCGGGCAGCGCCCGGGGTCAGTTGCCGATCTTGACCTTACTCAGTTTCGCTTCCTTCTGCGCGTCGGGGAGTTTGTCCCAGGCGGCGGGGCATCCGCCGCAGCAGAAGCCGACCTTCTCGCCGTTGAACTCGCGGGTCAGGTTAGCCGGGACGGCGGCCGGGTCGATCTTGCCGCCCATGATCGGGCAGCGGTCGTTTACGGTTCCGGCCGCGGCGGGCTGGGTGGCGGGGGCCTTATCGCCGGCCGGGCAGCAGCCGCCGCAGTCTCGAGGCTGGGCGGCCGGGCGGGCCATGCCGGGGCAGCAGGTGTCGGTCCCTCCGGCGCCGGCGTTGGTGGCCAGAAGAACGCCCAGGCCCGCCAGGGCCAGTACGACCAGGGAGAATATGAGTGTCTTGCTCATCGGGTGATCCTTTCTAAGGGTGTTTGCCTGTTGGTTTCGTAGTTCGTTGTCAGCGGTTCGTTACGCGGGAATCCTGGCGAGGATCGCCTGCAACTGGGCGGGCGGGGCGTCACCCACCACAGTATAGGCATACTCCCCGATCCGCTTGCTGACCAGGTTGCAGCCGCTGCATCGCCCCTTGTGGTAGCACGTGCAGTGGGCCTGGCCGCACGAGCAGGAGAGCCCGAGGTCGTCGGGCCAGTCGCGGGAGACGATCACGGTGACCCGGTTGTCTCCGACGGCCAGCAGATACCCGCCGGCTTGGCGGTTGGCGAGGCGGACGAGGCAGCCGCCCTGAAGCTTGACGTCCGGCCCGGTCGGCAGGGCGACGGGGTCGAACTGGAGTTTGTCACGGAGCGTGGCCAGCAGCCGTTCCCGGTCGTCGGCGGGGAAGAACCCGCCGGCGGCGGCGAGGTTGTTTTCGTGGATTCGGACGAGGTCCTGTGCAGACGCGGCGGCGGCCGGGGTCGGGGCCGCCACGCGCAGCACCGCCGGCACGAGGACGATGAGGGCCGCCGCCGCGACGGCCGCGGGTATCCACCGCCACGCCACGCGCCGCCAGGGGGAAGTGCGTTCACCGCGGGTCCGCCCCCGCAGGGCCGTTTGCACGCGGGCCGACAGCGAGGCCTCGGCTCGGACGCCATCGAAGGCCCCGCGAAGCCGCAAGCGGAGCGCTCGCGCCTGCGCGAGCCGGGCGAGATCGGCGTGGGGGAGCCCTTCGGGGCAAGGCCCGCCGGCCAGGATGTCCTCGAACTGTTCGTCTGTCAGCGTCATGGCTTCGTCCTCGCGGGAAAGCCCAGGTCTTTGGCGTGCTCTCGGAGCACCTCTTTGAGTGCGGCCCGGGCTCTGCTGGTGCGGCTCTTGATCGTGCCGGGGGCTACCCCGACAATGCCGGCGACCTCGTCATGGGGCAGCTCTTCGACGTCCACGAGGTACAGGGCCAGCCGTTGCTCCTCGGGCAGTTGCCGCAGGGCGTCGATCACCTGCTCGTCGGAAAAATTCTCCAGGAGATCGTCGGCGTTGGACCACCGGGTTTCCTCCGGCTCGGGGGGCCCGGCCAGGACGGCCTCCTCGATCGGTACGATCGTCCCGGCCACCTTCAGGTGCCGCAGGCCGTCGATCCACGTGTTCCGCAGGATCTTCAGCAGCCACGCCCGGCAATTGCTGCCTCGCCGGAACGACCCGAACTGCGACAGGGCCTTTAGGAAGGTCTGTTGCGTCAGGTCGTCGGCGCGGTCGCCCTTGCCGGAAAGCACCATCGCCGCCCGGTACACGTTGTCCAGGTAGGGCAGGGCAATGCGTTCGAAGTCGTCGGCATCGGGCGGATTCGCCGTCATCTCTTTCCTGTCACCTTTCTAACGAAGCAGGCCCCCGTCGGGTTCCATGCTTAGGAATAATATCGCCTCAGGGCCGGGGCGCGAGGAGGCCCGTCAGCCTCGCCGCCGCCGCGTCGGCGGTGTAGTCGTGGATCACCACCTGACGGGCCGACTGGGCGATCCGCCAGGCGCGGACGGGTTCGTCGAGCATGGCCGAGAGCTTGCCGGCCAGGCTGCTCGCGTCACCGGAGGACGGTGGGGCATTGCTGGGCGATCTGAGGCAGGTCGCCGACGCCGGTGCCCACGCAGGGCAGGCCGGCGGCCAGGGCCTCCAGCACGGCCAGTCCGGCGGCGGCCTCCGTCCGACCCGGCACGCACAACACGGCCAGCCTCGCCAGGAACGCCCGCTTGCCGGGTGAGTCAAAGTCGCCCACCCACTCGACCCGGTCGCCCAGGCCCGCCTGCTCCAGCCGCCGGCGGACCGACCGCACAAACCGTTTGTCGCCCCCGACCTGCCCGCCCGAGAGGGCCAGCCGCACTTGGCCCCGGTCGCCCCGGGTGAGTTGGATGAACGCCTCGGCCAGTACGTCCAGCCCGAAGTCCTTGTGCATCCGCGTGAGGTAGCCTATCACCGGCGGATCGGGGGGCTGGCTGGGCGGGGCGTAGTCGCCGGCCTCCACGCCGTTGTAGATGATGTGGATTCGTTCTCGCGGCAGGGCGAGGCGCTGGGCCATCCGGTCGGCGTAGTAGCGGCTCGAGGCCGCCACCGCCGTCACCAGGCGGATCTTCTCGCGCATGAGCTCCCACGCCCGGCCTCGCCAGGGCTCCTCCAGGGCGTCGGCCAGTTCGTGCTCATCCTGCAGCATGCAGAGCACGGGGCAGCCGACGCGGGTGCGGATTTCCCCGGCCAGGCCCAGCAGCAGGGCGTTGGACAGCACGATCGCCTCGGGTTTGCCGCTGGTCTGGAGAAACTCGATCAGCCGGTCGAGTTCTTTCTTCTGCCGCCCCAGGGGCCCCGAGAGCATCGAGACGGTCAGCTCGCCGAGGTCTTTGGCCTCGGTGGCCCCGGCCCGGCGCGCCAGCCGTCGCAACAGCCATCCCGCGTCCAGCAGCCGGTCCAACCACCGCGGGCCCCGGCGGAAGAACGCCGACTTCTGCTGAAGGAACACGTTCACCCCCCCGAAGAACACCCGCGGGCAGGTACAAAGGAACACTTAGGGCGTCATGCCCGGCCCGGCGAAGGGCCGTCAGCATCGCCTTGTCGCGAATGCAGTTCTCGCAATAGAACTGATCCCCGCTGCCGGGCGTCAGGAACAGAATCCGCATCGTTCACTCCCGGTATCCTATCGGACAAGCCGCTCCGTGGGCATGATAGGCTCGCAGGAGAAGAGAGGGTTGTTGGACGGGGAAAGGAAATCCGAAATACGAAGCACGAAATCCGAAACAAATCCAAAACGGAAAGCTCACAAATTCAAAACCAGATCCCGAATGCCGGTCCCGATTTGGTGATTTGGATTTGTTCTTTTGGATTTGTTTCGGATTTCGTGCTTCGTATTTCGGATTTCCCCCACAGGGGCCTTCAGGTCCAGCTCAGCGGTTCGTTGCCCTGGGCGAGCCGGCCCAGGAGCCAGCAGCGTTCGCCGGCCTGGCGGAGGCGGGTCATGATGGGCTTGGCGAAGTGGGGCGAGACGAACAGGACGAAGCCGACGCCCATGTTCAGGGTGTGGAACATTTCGTCGGCGTCGACGGCGCCGGCACGGGCGATCAGGCGGAAGATCGGCGGGGGGGTCCAGGAATCTCGTTTGGCGCGGAGGCACAGGCCCGCCGGCAGGGCGGCGGCGACGGCGGCGGGCAGACCGCCGGCCTTCACGTGCGCCATCGCCTTGACCACCCGCTTGACCTTGTAGCGGCTCAGCAGGTCCAGCACGTTGGGCCCGTAGATTCGCGTGGGCGCCAGCAGGACTCCGGCCAGGCAGGCCCCTTCCAGTTCGCCCGGTGAGTCGGCCAGGCTCAGTCCGCCCTTGCCCAGCAGCGCGCGGCGGGCGAGGGAGAAGCCGTGGGCGTGCAGCCCCGAGCTGGCCAGCGCGATGGCGCAGTCGCCCGGTTCCGGGCGGACATCGGCGGCGATCTTGTGCCGCTCGACGACGCCGACGGCGAAGCCCGCCAGGGCGGCCGTGCCGTTCTTGACGACCTCCGGCTGGGCCGACGCCTGCCCCCCCAGCATCGCCATGCCCCCCGAGGCCAGGCACCCGCGGGTGATGCCCTTGACGAGATCGGCCGTCTGGGGCCCGGTCAGGTCGGGCAGGGCGAGAGAGGCCAGGAAGAACAGGGGCTCGGCCCGGCGGCAGGTGATGTCGTTGGCGGCGAGGGCGGCCAGGTCGAAGCCCACCGCATCGAGCATGCCGGCGGCCAGGGCCAGCGGGCCCTTGGCGCCGATGCCCGCGGTGCAGGCCACCAGCACGCCGTCGCGGTAATGGCGTTTGAGAAGCCCCTCGTGGAAATCCAGGTTGAACAGCGCCCCCGGGCCTTGCCCGGGCGCCAGCACGCGAGAGCTGTGCGTGTGTTCGATCAGAGGCCCGAACCGGCGCAGCAGGTCGCCGTCGGCCGGGTGGGCCTGGGCAGGAGTCGGCGGATCCGATGACGCGATACCCATGCCCGTCATCCTATCGTGGGGGCGGGCCGATGCCAACGGGCAATTTCCCTCCGCCGTCCAGGGGCTTGATCGCCCGCGCGGGGCGGCTATACTAGCGGGACATGGGACGACGGAGACGCTCGCGATGCCTGGGCCCCCGCTGCACGCGGCGGAACCCCGGGCGCTGGCGGGCCTGGCGATCTGGGCGTTGAACGCGTTCTCCGGGCGAAGCGGCTCCCCCGTCTTGCCGGGCGGAGGGCCCATCTTTCAGGCCATCACCACCCACGATGTTCCTCGTGTCAGAAGACTGGCCGACCCCCGGACGGTGCGGGAGCGGCTGCCGCTGACGGGCGAGACGCCGCTTCACCTGGCCGCGGCGGCCGGCGATACCGAGATCGTCAGCATCCTGCTGGGGCAAGACCCCGACGTCGACGCCCAGGACAAGATCCAGGGCAACACGCCGCTGCACAACGCGGTGGGCTCGGGCCATCTTGACGTGATCGAACTGTTGGCCAAACGCGGAGCGAAGATCGACGTGGGCGACGCGCGGGGCAACAGCCCGCTGCAGGACGTCGTGCTGGCCCTTCGTGCCCGTGCGGCCAAGGCGGTCATCGACTCGGCCGCCCCGGACTCGGCGGCGCCGACCAGCCGCCCGGGAGAGGGGGCCGACCCCCTGGGCCTCGTCAAGAAGCTCATTGGGTTCAAGGCCGACGTCAACCATGCCAACAAGGCAGGGCAGACGAGCCTGCACCAGGCCGGCCAGATCCGCTCGCCCCTGGGGGCGGAATTGATGACGATCCTGCTGGGCGCCGCCGGCGACGTGGCCAAGGCCGACAAGGACGGGCGCACCCCCCTGCACGAAGCCGCCGGCGTCGACGACGCCGTGGCGGCGATGCTGGTGACGGCCAAGGGCGACGCCAACGCCCGTGACGCCGCCGGGCGCACGCCGCTGCACGCGGCCGCCTCCGGCAACCGCGCCGCCGCCGCCACGATGCTGCTGCGGCACGGCGCCGACGTCAACGCCGCCGACAAGGAAGGGCGAACGCCCCTGCACCAGGCGATGGACGGCGGGCCCGACGTCGCCGACGTGCTCATCGACAACGGGGCGGACATTTCGCTGGCCGACAAGGCCGGGCGGACGGTGGCCTCCGAGGCCGCCAAGGCCGACAAGGGCCCCGCGGCCTTCCGCCTGTGGAGCAAACTCCTGCTGGCGCGGTCGGGGTGGAACCGGGCGGGCAAGCTGCTGGAGCAGGACAAGTCGGCCCTGACGTTGCGGGGGCCCGGCGGGGCGACGCTGCTTCACGTGGCGGCCTCGCAGGCCATCGCGCCCGTCGTGCAGGCCCTGCTCGACGCCCACGCCGACCCCAACGTCCGCAACGACGCCCAACTCACCCCGCTCCACGAGGCCGTCCTCTTCGCCCCGCCCGTGGTCGTCAAGGAAGACCCGAAGAACCTGCTGGACCCGGCGGCCCCCGGGGCGCTGCTGGACCCGGAGGCGTTGGCGCAGCAGAAGGCCGTCATTACGGCCCTGTGCGACAAGAAGGCCGACGTCAACGCCCTGGACGACCAGTTCCGGACGCCGCTGGCGTACGCCGCCCGGCGCGGGCGCGTGGAACTGGCCGACCTGCTGCTGGCGCGAGGGGCCGACGGGAGCAAGCCCGACAAATATGGAGCGACGCCGATGGACCAGGCCGCCCTGTTCGGGCACGTGAAGGTCGTGGAGAAGATGATCGATGCGGGGGTGGCCGACGACGTGTTCGCCGCCACGGCCCGGGGCAACGTCACGGCGATCAAGCGGATCACCGCGGCCGACCCTCAGGCCGCCCGGAAGCAGGTGGGCAAGGAGAAGGTCTCGCCCCTGCACCTGGCGGGCCTGGTCGAGGACCCCGCCGTCGCGCAGGCTTTGCTCGAGGGCGGGGCCGACGTCGACGCCCGCGACGCCGAGAGGCGAACCCCGCTTCACGTGGCCATCGGGCTGTCCGTTTCCTACGTGCAGGCCCTCCTCAAGAAGGGCGCCAACGTCAACGCGATCGACCTGCAAGGCCGCATGCCCCTGCACGGCCTGGTCGCCAGCGCCAGCCCCGACGTCGTCCGCCTTCTGCTCGACTCGGGCGCCAAACTCGACGCCAGGGACAAAGACGGCAAGACGCCCCTGCGGTCGACCCCGCTGAGCCGCACCGACATCCGCCGGATGCTCTCCGAGGCCGGCGGGAAAGAATAGCCCATGCCCTCGCATCGCGAGCTGATCCAGGCCGACAACGACTGCCTGTGGCATCCGTTCACCCCGATGCGCCAGTGGCTCGCCGACACCCTCGAGGACGGGCGCGTCATCGTCGCCGGCGAGGGCTTCGAACTCATCGACTCGCGCGGCGGGCGGTTCATCGACGGGTTCTCCAGCCTCTGGTGCAACCTGCACGGGCATCGCGTGGAGGCCATCGACCGGGCCCTGAGCGACCAACTCGGCCGCATCGCCCACTCGACGCTGCTGGGGCACAGTTCCCAGCCGGCGATCGAACTGGCCTCGCGGCTCGTGCGAATCGCTCCGCCGGGCCTGGCGAAGGTTTTCTACAGCGACAGCGGGGCCACCGCCGTCGAGGTCGCCCTCAAGATGGCCTATCAGTACTGGCGGAATCTCGGGCGCCCGCGGCGGCGGTTCCTGGCCCTTCGCGAAGGCTACCACGGCGACACGATCGGATCGGTCAGCCTGGGCGGCATCGACACGTTCCACCGTATCTTCCGCCCGCTGCTGTTCGAGGCCACGTTCGCGGCAAGCCCGTGCGCGTACCATCACCCCGCCGGCGCGGGCGCGGGGGCCGCCGTCCTGGATGAGATCGAACAGGCCCTGGCCCGGGCGCCGGGAGAGTTCGCGGCCGTTATCGTCGAGCCCCTCGTCCAGGGGGCCGGCGGGATCCTCACTCACCCGCGCGGGTTCCTGTCGGGCGTGGCCCAGTTGGCCCGCCGGCACGAAACGCTGCTGATCGTCGACGAGGTCGCCACGGGCTTCTGCCGCACCGGATCGTTGTTTGCCTGCTCGCAGGAATCCGTCAGCCCCGACCTCATGTGTCTGGGCAAGGGCCTCACCGGCGGATACCTGCCTGTGGCGGCCACCCTGGCCACGCAGACGATCTTCGACGCCTTCTGCGGCGAACTCGATGAGGGCAAGACGTTCTATCACGGGCATACCTTCACGGGCAACGCCCTGGGCTGCGCGGCCGCCTGCGCGAGCGTCGACCTGATCTTCCAGTCCAACCTGCTCGATTCGCTGCCCGGGAAGGTCCGCCGCATGAGCGAGAAGCTCGCGGCCCTCGCGGGCCACCCGAACGTGGGGGACATCCGCCAGTGCGGGCTGATGGCGGGGATCGAACTGGTCGCCGACCGCCGCGGGCCTGTGCGTTTCGACCCCGCCCGCCGCGTCGGGGCCGCCGTCTGCGCCGCGATGCGCAAACGCGGCATCCTCCTGCGCCCCCTGGGCGACGTGGTCGTCCTCATGCCCGCCCCCGCGATGGACCCCGCCACCCTTGACCGCCTCCTCGACGGTGTCATCGACACCCTCCGCGAGCACTTCGCGAAATTCGGGGACGCTACCCCTATTTCCACGCCGCTGCCGGAGAACAATGCGGGTAGCGTCCCCAGATTTATGGCGGCGTATCCGTCGCTGCCTGAACGCCCGGGGTTGTTTGTGACCGGGACGGATACGGGCGTGGGCAAGACGCTCGTGGCCGGGGGCATCGCCCGGTGTTTGAGAGAGGCGGGCGTCGGCGTGGAGGTCTTTAAGCCCGTCGCCAGCGGCTGTCAGAGCGTCGAGGGCCGACTCGTCAGCGCCGACGGAGAATTTCTCGCCGCGTGCGCCGGCGGTACTCGTTCGGCCGATGAGGTCGTCCCGCTCCGCTTCGAAGCGCCTCTGGCGCCCAACGTCGCCGGGGCCCGGTCGGGGGATCTGGATGCGATCTTCGCCGCCTACGCCCGCCTGGCCGAATCCGCCCAGGCCCTCGTCGTCGAAGGAGTGGGGGGGCTGCTCTGCCCGATCACGGATGACTTCTGGGTGCTCCACCTGGCGGGCCTGCTGCAACTGCCCCTGGTGATCGTCGCCCGGGCCGGGCTGGGAACGATCAACCACACCCTCCTGACCCTCCGCGCGGCCCGATCCGCCGGCCTGTCCGTCGCGGGGGTCGTCCTGAACCGCCACGGCGGCTCCCTCCCCGATCCTTCCCTGGCCACCAACGCCAGCCAGATCTCCGCCCTCGGCCGTGTGCCGATCCTGGCCACCCTCGACTCCGACCCGGCCAGCGACGTCTGCACCGGCCGCCTGGGCCCGGCGACCCTGTCGGCCCTGGGGGCCATCGACTGGCGCGCCCTGGCGGGCTTGTCCTCGCCCTGATCTTGAGGGAGACGTCTTCTTCCCTCCGGGCAAGCGAGAATCCCTGACCCAGCCGCCACCCCAGCAACTGGAAACATGGGGAGAGCGTGCGGACGCTCTCCCCAAACCCCTCTGCCCGGCCCACACTCCCCCAAAAAGAAAGAACGGGATAGACAATTCACGCGGGGGATCGAGTGTGCCGCTGTTCTGGCGTGTGTGGGCCGGGGAAGCGGGTTCGGGGGAATCCGCCTTCGGCGGACCGGATTCCCCGCGGCCGAGAACCGTGTGCCCACGTACGGGATTCCATTCTTCGGGATCTGTCAGTTGTCGTTTCCCCCTGGCTACTGGCTACCGGCTACCGGCTCCTTTGTTCGCGGCCGAGAACCGAGGGTTCGAGGGGGCGCCGGGCCCTTTGTGCCTTTGTGGCGGGTCCGGTCATCCCTCTGAGGCCTGAGCGGAAAAATACGGAAATGTCTCGGGCGGGCGTTGACAGGGTTTTTTCCCGCCGCTACACTCCGCCCGATGCTTCATGTTTAGCACGGACCAGTTGCGGCGAGCGATGGGCCTGACGACGATCGGGCTGGAGTTCGTCGTGGTTGGGTGCCTGCCGATTCTGGGCGGGTTCTGGTGCGACAACCGGTTGCACAGCAGCCCGTGGCTGACGATCGCCGGGGTGGCGGTCGGACTGGCGGCGGCGATGTACAACCTTATCCGACGCGTACAGGCAGTAGTTCGCCGCGAGAAGAAACTTGACGAAACCGATCGGAAAACATAACGGAGCCCCCCACGGATTCCCTCCCTCTGCCGTTTCAGAATTCACTCATGATCGTTCAGGAAAATGCGACAATATCCAAGATGCCTTCCGCCTCGCTACTGGTTTGCCTTGCCGGTCCGGGCCTTCTGGCCGCGGCGGCCGGGGCGTATCCGACTTGGTTGCTGGCCGGGGCGCCCGGTCTGGCGGCGATGGCGGCGGCCGGGGCGGCGGTGTTCGCCGCCATGACGACTTCCGCCTGGGCGATCTTCTGGCGCAGCGGGCCGGGCTTGGATGGTTTGGCGATGCGCTTCGCCGGCGCGGCCGTTTTCCGGATAACTATCTGCTTGGCATTGGCGGCGGCGGCGTGGTATATCTTCGCCCTGCCGACCAACGCACTGTTTCTCTGGACCGGTGCGTTCTACCTGGTCATGTTGGCCGGCGAGTGTTTCTGGCTGGCCCGGGCGTTCAAACGCCGGGCAAAGGAGTTCAATAGCCCGAAATGTTGATGGCCGAATTGGACATCGGTAAGGAACTGCTGCACCACATTGCCGACCACCCCTGGCCGGGTTTTCAATTCCACGTCTTCGGCATGGAGATCACCTGGATGTCGGCGGCGATCTCGGCGATGCTGATCTCGGCGGCCCTGCTCCTGGTGACGCTGCTGCCGATGGCGAGGCGTTGGCCGGTCGTGCCGCGAGGCGGGCGGGGGTTTGTCGAGTTGCTCGTGGTGTTCGTGCGGGACATCATCGCCCGCCCGGGGGTGGGCGAGAAGAAGGCCTACGTCTTCCTTCCCTACCTGACGACCCTGTTCTTCTTCCTCCTGACGATGAACCTGCTGGGCATGGTGCCTCTGCCGGCGACACTCAAGGCCGCCGGGCTGGGCGACTACGGCATCGGGGGCTCGGCCACGGGTGTGCTGACCACCTGCGGCGGGCTGGCCACGTTGACCTTGCTGCTGATTCTGGGCATGGGGTGGCGGGCGGCGGTGCTGCACACCCATCATCACCGTCACTGGCCCCTGATCGTGTGCATCCCGCTGGCGCCGGTGCTGTGGGTGATGAGCCTGGCCCCCAGGATCCCCGGGCCCATCGGCAAGGTGCTGGCGTTGCCTCTGGCCCTGCTGGAACTCCAGGGCGCCCTCATCAAGTGCTTCGTGCTCATGGTGCGTCTGTTCGCGAACATGATGGCCGGGCACACCCTGCTGGCCGTGCTGACGCTGTTCGCCGTCTCCACCGGCGAGAGCGCCCTTCGCACGAGCCTGATGTACAGCCCCGTGACGGCGGTCTGCATCGTCGGCGGGGCGGCCGTCTGCCTTATGGAACTTCTGGTGGCCGTCCTTCAGGCGTATATCTTCACCTTCCTGACGGCGGTCTTTTTCGGCATGTATGTGGAGCCCTCGCATTGAGAGGGCGGACGAACCGGCATAGAACCCTTCAGACACCCGGGCGGCTGACGCGCCGCCCCGGCAGGAGAATGAGATGATGCGGACAGTTGGTAGCGTGATGTTGGCCCTGGCGGTGGTGGCATTGGTGGGGCAGGTGGCACTGGCCCAGGTGGCCGAAGAGAAGCCCGCAACCCAGCCGGCAACCCAGCCGACGATCGAGAAGCAGGCTGAGAAACCGGCGGCGGACTTCGGCGTGGGCAAGGGCCTGGCCGTGGTCGGCGCGTGCATCGGCGCGGGGCTGTGCGCCATCGGCGGCGGCTTCGCCATCGGGCGGGTCGGCGGGGCGACGTTGGACGCCATCGCCCGTCAGCCCGAGGCCGCCGGACAGATGTTCACCCCCATGATCGTCGCCGGCGCGATGATCGAAGGCGGCATGTTCTTCGCCATCGTGATCGCGCTGCTGTGCGTGCTGAAACTGTAGAACACCCGAAAAGGACGCGTGGCATGAAATCGTCGCCGACGCAGATATCGTGGCGCGCCCGTCTGGCCGCACTGGCTGGGCCTTGTCTGCTTGCGCAGGCGGCCTTCGCCGGCGAGGGAGGCGAGAGCGGGCTGTACCTGGGCGACCTGGGCCAGGCCCTGGCCGCGGTGGCCGTCTTCCTGGTCCTGCTGGCCATCCTGGGCAAGTGGGCGTGGAAGCCCATCATCGAGCAGCTCCGCATCCGCGAGGAGCGGATCGAGCAGGCCCTCCAGGACGCCGAAAAACGCCATCAGGACGCCAAAGACCTCCTCGAACGCTACCGCCAACGCATGGAACAGGTGCAGGCCGAGGCCCAGGAACTCCTGGGCAAGACCCGCCTGGAGGCCGACGCGGCCAAGGAAGGAATCGTCTCCGCCGCCCACAACGAGGCCCAGGGCATCCTGCGGGATACCCGGCGGCAGATCGACCAGGCGAAGGTCGAAGCCCTGCAGGAGCTGCGGGCGACGACGGCGCAACTGGCGGCCGAGATTGCGGTGACGGCCCTGGGTCGGCGGTTGACGGAGGACGACCACCGGCGGCTGATTGACGAAAGCCTCCAGGAGATCGAGCGGCGCACCACGGGAGGTCGGGTATGACGGCCGCCCAGGCCACACGCCACGAGACGGTGATGGACCCGACGGCGATGTCGCTGGCGTCGGTCTACGCCGACGCGTTGCTCGGGGCCGCCGACGCCGCCGGCATCGACCCGGACACCCTCGCCCACGAGATCGACGCCGTCGCCGGCGTCCTCGCCGAGGGCGAAGGCGCCCAGTTGCTCGACCCCGAGCTCCTCGGGCGCGACGCCCGCGTCAAGTGCGTCGAGCGGATCTTCGTCGGCAAGGTCAGCGAAGTGACGGCCGGACTGCTGAGCGTGATGGCCCGGCGCGGGCGTTTGTCGCTGGTCCGCGCGGTGGCCTGGCAGTTCGGGCGGCTGGTGAACCGGCGGGGCAATCGGCAGACCGCCGAGGTGTACTCGGCCGTCGAGCTGGACGAGGGCCAGCGGTCGAAGGTCCAGGCGCAGTTGCGGCAGTTCCTCCGGGCCGAGCCCCTGATCCACTTCCAGGTTCAGGCGGGTCTGCTGGGCGGACTGAAGATCCGGATAGGTGACGACATTTACGACGCCTCGATCGGCGCCGGCATCGAACGGTTGTGCCGGACGCTGGAGCGGGGCGGACACGGGCCAAGCCAGCAGGAATGACATATGAAGTTCAATCCCGATGAAATCGCCAGCGTGATCCGCAGTGAGATCGCCAACTACCGGCGCGAAGTCGACGTGTCGCACGTCGGTCGCGTGCTGGAGGTCGGCGACGGCATCGCCCACATTTACGGGCTGGCGCACGTGATGAGCGGCGAGATGATCGAGTTCGACAACGGCGTGATGGGCCAGGCGTTCAACCTGGCCGAGGGCGCCATCGGCGCGGTCATCTACGGCGACTGTGCGGAGATCCGCGAGGGCATGAACGTCCGCGGGACGGGCAAGCTGCTCGAGGTGCCCGTGGGCAAGGGCATGCTCGGTCGCGTCGTGGACGCCCTGGGGCGCCCCATGGACGGCGGGCCCGCCATCAAGGCCGACGCCTTCCGGCCGGTCGAAATGCCCGCCACCGGGCTGATCGAGCGCCAGCCCGTCAACGAGCCGCTCCAGACGGGCATCAAGGCCGTCGACACCATGCTGCCCATCGGGCGCGGGCAGCGAGAGCTGATCATCGGCGACCGCAAGACGGGCAAGACCGCCATCGCGGTCGACACGATCATCAACCAGCGCGGGACGGGCGTGATGTGCGTGTACGTGGCGATCGGGCAGAAGGAATCGACGGTCGCGGCCGTCGTCGAGACGCTGCGGGCGCACGGGGCGATGGACTACACCGTGGTTGTCGCCGCCAGCAGCAGCGACCCGGCCCCGATGCAGTACGTGGCCCCCTACAGCGGCTGTACCATCGCCGAGCACTTCATGGAGCAGGGGGGGGCGACGCTGGTGGTGTACGACGACCTGACCAAGCAGGCCGCCGCGTATCGTGAGATTTCCCTGCTGCTTCGCCGCCCGCCCGGGCGCGAGGCGTATCCCGGCGACGTGTTTTACCTGCACAGCCGTCTGCTGGAACGCGCCTGCAAGCGGGCGGACATGTACGTTCTGGCCCCCTCGGCCACGCCGGAGGGCGCGACCGGCGTGGCCGGGGCGGACGGGCACACCTACATCGGCCCGCACGGGCTCATCGAGATCAAGGCCGCCCTCGAAAAGCGAAGCGACAAGGCCAGCCTGAAAATCCACCGCCTGGGCGACTCGGGCGGGTCGATGACGGCCCTGCCGGTTTGCGAGACGCAGGAAGGCGAAGTGTCGGCCTACATTCCGACGAACCTGATTTCGATCACGGACGGGCAGATTTACCTGGAGCCCTCGCTGTTCTTCGCGGGCGTTCGCCCGGCGGTGAACGTGGGCATCTCGGTCAGCCGCGTGGGTTACAAGGCCGCCGTGCCCGCCATCAAGACGGTGGCCAAGAGCCTCCGGCTGGACCTGGCCAGTTACCGCGAGCTGGAGTCGTTCACGAAGATCGGCATGGAACTGGACGCCGCGACGCAGCGGCGGTTGGACCGCGGGGCGCGCCTGGTCAAGCTGCTCACCCAGCCGCAGTATCGCCCCATGAGCGTGATGGACCAGACGATCTCCATCCACGCCGGCAACAGCGGCGCGCTGGACGACCTGGCGGTGGCGGACGTTTCGGAGTTCGAGGCGGCCCTGCTGGCGCACGTGAAGGAGAACGAGAAGGCCTTCTACGCCGAGCTGTCGAGCGACATGAGTCTGCCGGGCCCGCGGGCCAAGCAGCTTAACCAGATCATTGCCGCCTTCAAGGCCGGGGCGTGGAAAGAGATCGTGAAGAAACGCAGCAAGGCCGTTCTGACCGAGGAGGCGGCACAGTAGAGCGATGGCAAAGGCCGGCAAAGTCAAGAAACGCGCCCGGGCCGTCCGAAGCATCCGGGACGTGACCAAGACCATCGAGATGGTCGCCAGCGTTCGGTTCCAGCAGACGCACCGGGCGGCGGCGGCGTCTCGTCCGTACAGCAGCCACCTGGCCGAGCTGGTCTCGGCGATCGCCGCGCAGTCGGAAGACGGGGCGATGGAGCACCCGCTGCTGAAGGCCAACCACTCGCCCACGACCGTGCTGCTGGTGATCGCGGGCAACCGCGGGTTGTGCGGCGGGTTCAACGGCGCCGTCCTCCGCGCCGCCGCCCACGCGCGACAGAACCTCATCGACGCCGGCCGCCAGGTCGAACTGCACCTGGCCGGGAGAAAGGCCGTCGAGTTCTTCCGCTTCCGCCGCATCCCCATCGCCGCACGGTACGAACTGGCGGAGATCCCCAACTTCGCCCAGGTCCAGCCGCTGGCCAACGATTTCATGGCCGCCTTTCTGGCCGGGAAGATCCGCGGGGTGGAGGTGGCCTACACGCGGTTCGTGTCGGCCGGGCAACAGTACCCGGTCGTCGAGCCCCTGCTGCCCCTGACCCCCGAGGCCCACGAGCCGCAGCACCGCCAGGCCCACGTGGGGTTCGAGATGCACCCCTCGCCGCGGGCCCTGCTGGAGGCGCTGCTCCCGGCGACGGTGCGGCTGAGGCTGTTCTCGTTCTGTCTGGACTCCGTCGTCTCCGAACAGATCGCGCGGATCGCCGCCATGCGGGCCGCCAGCGATAACGCCAATGACATGATGAAAGATCTTACACGCCAGTACAACCGCCTCCGCCAGGCGAAGATTACCACCGAACTGACGGAAATCGTCGGCGGGCAGGCGGGGCTTGAATAGAGAGGAGCCGTTGGACGATGGCTACCGGAATCATCGCACAGGTGATCGGATCGACGTTTGACGCGGAGTTCGAGGAACAATCGATCCCCGCGATCTTCAATGCCCTGAAAATAACCCTCGGCAGCGGACGCGTGCTGGTCGGCGAGGTGCAGCAGCACCTGGGCGCCGGGCGCGTGCGTTGCGTCGCCCTGGCCAGCACCGACGGGCTCGTTCGCGGCGCCGTCGTGGAAGACACCGGAGCGCCCGTCAGCATGCCCGTGGGCCCCGGCGTGCTCGGGCGCGTGTTCAACGTCCTGGGCGACGCCATCGACAACCGCGGGCCCGTCAAGGCCGAGGAGTATCGCCCCATCCACGCCGACCCGCCCAAGTTCCAGAACCTCAGCCCGCGGACGGAAGTGTTCACGACGGGCATCAAGGTGATCGACCTGTTGGCGCCGTTCGTTCGCGGCGGCAAGACGGGGCTGTTCGGCGGGGCCGGGCTGGGAAAGACCGTCATCATCCAGGAGCTCATCACCCGCATCGCCATCAAGCACGGCGGCTTCAGCGTCTTCGCCGGCGTGGGCGAGCGAACGCGTGAGGGTAACGACATCTGGCTGGAAATGCAGGAAATGCCCGTCGGCGACAAGGGGCAGACCCTCCTGGACCGAACCGCCATGATCTTCGGGCAGATGAACGAGCCGCCGGGCGCCCGCCTCCGCGTGGCCCTGTCGGCCCTGACCGTCTCGGAATACTTCCGCGACACCGGGGCCGAAACCCTGCTGTTCATCGACAATATCTTCCGCTTCTCGCAGGCCGGTTCGGAAGTCTCGGCCCTGCTGGGCCGCATGCCCTCGGCCGTGGGTTACCAGCCCACCCTGGCCACCGAAATGGGCGAGTTGCAGGAACGCATCGCCTCGACGACGCGCGGCGCGATCACGTCGGTGCAGGCGGTGTACGTGCCGGCCGACGACATGACCGACCCGGCCCCCGCGACGGCCGTCACCCACCTGGACTCGTTCATCGTGCTCGAGCGGAGCATCGTGGAGAAGGGCATTTACCCCGCGATCGACCCGCTGGTAAGTTCCTCGCGCATTCTGGACCCGCAGTACGTGGGGCTGGAGCACTACGAGACCGCCCGGCGGGTGCAGCAGATCCTCCAGCGGTATCGCGACCTGCAGGACATTATCGCGATCCTGGGCATTGACGAACTGAGCGAGGAAGACAAGAAGATCGTCGCCCGCGCCCGGCGCATCGAGCGGTTCCTCTCCCAGCCGTTCTTTACGGCCGAGGTCTTCACCGGCAAGGCGGGCAACTATACCCCGCTGGATCAGACGGTCCGTTCGTTCCGCGAGATCTGCGAGGGCAAGTGGGACCACCTGCCCGAGGAGTCGTTCCTGTACGTCGGGACGGTCGAGGACGCCGCCGAACAGGCCCGCCAATCCGAACTTGCCGCTGGCGAAGCCGCCAACGCACGCTAGAATATACATGAGCGTCGGTACGGTGCCGAATTGTCCATAAGAAAAGGAGCATGTCATGGGTGAAGCCCTCAGTGCCGTGTTCGTGGTCCCCAAGGTCTTCCTGATCCTGGTGATCTTCTATCTGTTCCTTCTGGTGAAGTGGGACCTCGTCCGTAGGCCCTTGATCTTCTGGGCGGGCATGGGTTCCAATGTTCTGAGCATCCTGTGGAGTTTCTTCCTGCTGAGCACCGGGGAATCGGCGAGGACCATGTTCACGCTGTATACGGTCTTTTCCATCCTGACAGTGTTGCTGTCTCTGGCCTGCGCGGTGGGGGCCGTCTATCGCGGGCAGCTTCCCGCTTCGATGCAGAAGGCGATGGACCAGGTGCAGCCGCCCAAGTAGGAATCGAGCGTTTCGATGGACGTATATGAGGCGATCCGGACACGGGGCAGCACCCGGGCGTACCGGGACTGCCCCGTGGAGAGCGAGAAGCTCGCGCGGATTCTCGAGGCGGCGCGGCTGGCGCCGTCGGCGAGGAATATCCAGGCGTGGAAGCTGGTGGTCGTGCAAGACCCCGCCGCCCGGCGGGCGCTGGCGGAGGCGGCCGAGCAGGCCTTCGTCGCCGCCGCGCCCGTCGTGATCGCCGTGGTCGCCATGGAACCGGCGCGGATCATGCACTGCGGGGTTCCCTCGGCCCCGGTGGACACGGCGATCGTCGCCGACCACATTACCCTGGCCGCCACGGCGGAGGGGCTGGGCACGTGCTGGATCTGCCATTTTGACCAGGCCCGCTGCCGGAAGCTCCTGGGCGTGCCGCTGACGGCGATGGTCATGGAAATGATCCTCCTGGGGTATCCCGAAGGAACGCCCGGGCCCAAGAAGCGAAAGAGCATCGAAGAGATCGTCTGCAACGAGAGACTCGCCTGATGGCCAGACCCGAAGACCGCAAACCGTTCGAGTGCGAAATCCTGACGCCCGAGGGCTGCTTCTGGCGAGGGACGGTGGTGGGGGTTGTGTTCCCTGCCTCCGACGGTCAGATGGGCATCTGGGCGGGGCACGCCCCCCTGGCGGCCCTGGTGGGGGCCGGGCCCGTCGTCGTCGAGGAACCCACCGGCCAGACCGCCACCTGTTTCGTCGCCGGCGGGTTCGCGCGGGTGGGGGGCAACAAGTGCACGCTGCTGGTGGAGGAGTGCACTCCGCCGGAGCAGTTGGACGCCGACCTGGCGTTGGAGGAGTTCCACAAGGCCAAGGCCGCCCCGGGCGCCACGCCCGATCAGGCCGCCCGGCGCGAATGGCTCATGACCGCCGCCCGCCGCAAGCTCCACGCCGCCCGGGCTTCCGCCGGGCAGGGGTGAGCCGCGGGGAGCAGGGAGCGGGGAATCAGCCACAAAGGGGACGAAGAACACAAAGGGGAGAAGCAAGAAACAAAGTGGAACGGCAGGAGCTTCCCAGAGCGGGTCGCGGCGAGGGGAGGGGCTGACCTCGAATATCTCCATCTCTTTCCCGTCTTTTCTTCATCTTCGTGTTCTTTGTGGCCTTCTATGAACAGACGTTGCCTGTCAAGCCAGATCTACGATTTTCCTGTCAGCCGTCCATAGGGGCGATTCCCTTCT
>JAPLNA010000223.1:19609-35192 GCA_026693065.1 Planctomycetota bacterium | reverse complement strand
TCGCCCGCGGGTCGATCCCGCCCCAGGCGATCGTGCCATCGTGCTCCTGCCAGTCCTGCGGCAACAGGCCATACGCGGAGAACACGTCCTGAAAGAACACCGCCCACCACATGATGTCCGGGCAGGCGCCGTAGGTGTCCTTCACGCCGTTGCCGTCAGGGTCGTTATACCGGAAGCGGCGAAAGGCCTCGTGCATCTCCGCCAGCGTCTCGGGGGGCTTGTGGAGGCCCACCGCATCGAGCCAGTCCTGCCGCCACAACGCGACGGGCCCGAAGACGTCGCTGGCCGCGAAGGTGGGAATGCCGTAGTTGCGGCCTTTGTACCGCGTGTAGAGCCACGCTTCCGGGCCGAACTGGTTGAGATACTTCACGTACGTGGGCGCGTGCCGGAGAATCAGGTCGTACGGAATCTCCAAGGCGATGCCCTGGTGCGCGTTACGCTGAAGGCCCAGCGGGTCGCCGTCCCACTGCACGTCGCTGATGTCGCCGGCGGCCAGCATGAGGTTGCGGCGATTGTTGTAGGCGAACACGTCGTCGAAAACAGTCTTGAACCGAACGTTGAAGGTCTCTTCCAGGCGCCGCTGGATCCAGGTATCCTTGCGGGCGGCCGGAAAGATCGGCACGGTGCACCAGGAGATCGTCAGCTGCCGCGACGGATCGTCATGGACCTTGCTCCAATCGACCGAGTGCAGGCCGGCGAGCTCGATATCTCGCGGGGCCGCCGGCGACAGCGCCAGCCAGATCACCACCGCCGCGCCCACCAGCAGCAGAAAGGTTGCCTCTTTGATCGTCATTCCCAAACTCGAAGACCACCCAGGACTACGGAACCGACCAACGGTCACAGGATGGTAACCGGAACCCGCGAGGTTTTCATCAGGATAAGGAACTACTTCGCGATGTCCACGGTTCCCAGGACAAACCGCCGCGTGCCGTCGTCGCCCGCGATACCCAGGGCGATGTCCGGTTCGTGCCGGTCGTTCTCCAGCCCGACGGCGAGCTTCTCCCGCGGCGCGTCAGCGACTAATGCTTGATGCCGCGGGGGCAAGGCCAACCTCCGCAGGAAGTGGCCCAGGTGGTAGGCCGGGGCGAGCAGTTGCAGGCGGACCTGATTGTCCACGAAGTCGTGGCAGGAAAGCCGGCTATCATAGGCACAGCCGCCGGGTTCATCTGGAAAACCCGGACTCAGACTGCCCCCTCGCCCCTTGTCCCCGGAGGCCCGCTAGCTCGAGCGAGGACTCCGCCCAACGATGTGCTTGAGGATCCGCCGCACGCAGGCGATCACCGACTGGGGCCCGGACTGGGCCCGGGCCAGGGCCTCCACCTGCCCGTGGAAGAAGCCCTGCAGGGCCTCGGTCACGACGGCGTACTGGAACGCGCCCGTGGCGACGGCGCGGGCGCGGACCCGCTCGAGCAGATCAGCCGGCAGGGCGAAGGAGGCCTTTCGGCGGAGACCCGTGGGGTGGCCCTTGGGCGGGGCGGCCTGGGCGGGGGCGGGCGGGCGAACGGGCTCGGCGATTACGATCGGCCATTCCTCCGGCGGCCGGGGGGCAGGGGCCTGAGAGGCCGCGCCGGGTGAAACCGACGGGGCCAGCCCCAGTCGCGATATGTTGTACGTGCTGGGGCCTTCCGTTGGCCGCGAATTCGCCGCCATAGTCAGCCGTCCGATGACCGCACAGGTGTCCAGTTCCATGAGGGAGGCTCCAGATGACTTACTTCGATGACCCCGACACGCCCAGCCGCAGAACGCACCGTTTGCCCTCGCGTTCCAACTCGACCGAGTTCTCGCCGATGGCGACGACCCGCCAACCCCGAATCGTCTGTCCGGCCTGGAGGATCTTGCCGTTGATCTCCGCGAGGTTGTCATCCCCGCTTCTCATGACGGCCGATATGCTCATGTCCGGCGGCGGGGTGACGTATTCGGGGCCCCGAGGCGCCTTGGGTGCCTTGGGCGCCGTCGGAGCGGGCGGCAAGGGAGCCGCAGCGACCACCGGGGCCGGCAGCGGCGGGGGGGCCGCCTGGGCCGGAAGGGGGACGGGCTTTGCCGCCGCGGCCGCCACGGGTGGCTTGGGCGGCGCGGGCGTGACAACCGCCGGCGCGGGCGCAGGGGCAGGGGCCGAAGGAGCCAGGGGCGCGGGCGCCGTGGTCGGTACGGCGACGTCCGCGGCGAGTGTTGTCGCGGGGGTCGAGCCCCATGGGGCCGCACGCCAGGCCAGCCACCCGCCCAGCACCGTGAGCACGCACCGCGTGGTCGTCGCCGGGACCCGCCATCGTCCCCAGGCGGGCGCCTGGCCCTTCGGTGGCGTTGCCACCCAGGCCACCCCCGGGCCGCCCGGGGCCGGATGCGCCGGAGCCGGGCCGGCCGCCGCCTCCGAGAACGTCTTGGCCAGCGAGGAGGCCGCTGAGGTTGCCCCGGCGCGGAGGGGCGCCCTGGCGGCGGAGGCCCAGGCGTCGGGCTCGTCCGGCGGGGGCGTCGCATGGGTCACCGCGACGGCGACCGCCGGCTCGGGCGCCGCGGCGACGACGGGCGGCGAGGCCGGCGACGCCGTCGTCGAAACGACGACGTCGCCGACCCCTGTGGCCGCCTCCCGCGATGGGGGCGCGAGGGGCGCCTCGATCTCCTCGGTCATCGCGGGGCCTTCGCCGCCCGGGCCGGTCGCGAACCACTTCGCCGCGTGGCGGCGGAATTCGCCTACCGCCCGGCGCTCGTCGCCGGACAGATCGGCCTCGCCGGCCAGGTCGCCCTCGGGCGTCGGCGAGGAGGCCAGGGCGGGTCGGCCCTGGAGGATCTCTCCGGCCAACGCGCGGTAGTCCGCCGCGGCCGTGCAGTCCCCGGCGTACTCGAAGATCGTTTTACTGACCGCGGGGCACTCGCGGATTCGGACGGCCTCGCGGATCCGCGTGTGGAACGTCCGCCCGGGCAGGGCGCGTTCCAGTTCCGCGGCGACCAGACGGCTCAGTCGGGTACGGGCGTCGTAACGGCAGGCGAGCACGCCCATCAGCTCGATGTCGTGCTCGAAGCCCTTGCGGACGTCCTCGAGCACGGTCAGGAGGATCCGCAGCCCGTCGAGGGCGAGGATGGAGGTTTCCACGGGCACGATGGCGGCCTGGGCGGCTAGCAGGGCGTTGCCGATGAGCCGGTTGCCCAGGCTGGGGGGGCAGTCCATGAGGCAGAAGTCGAACGTCTCGTCGAGCTCGGCCAGCACGCGGCGGAGCTGCCCGCCCTGGGTGGGGCGTAGCTCGTGCGAGATGGAGTCCAGCTTGCCGCTGGCGGGCGCCAACCAAAGGTTGCTCACGTGCGTGGCGATGGGCACGAGGCCTCCGCCGGCGATGATCGCCTCGGCCAGCCGCGAGTCCTCCTCCACCCCCAGCCACCGCGACGAGGCCGCCTGACCGTGCAGGTCGGCCAGGGCGGCCGACAGGTTCACCGCCGTCGTCGTCTTGGCGGTCCCGCCCTTTTCGTTAATGATGGCGATAGGCTTCATCGTTGCTCCGGGGTTGGACGCCGGGGGCGGCGTTCCCGCGACGGGAAGACGGCACGAAAGAGGCTCCCAAGGCCCTGAAACCGCACGGCACGGGGCGCCGGCGCAAGGCCGCCGTCCCGCCGCCACAAGGGAACGTAAGATATAGCCGGCCGGGGGGCAAACTCCCGCGCCGGCATGGGTTCTAATCCAGGCTTGGGTGCCGTGGTGTCCCTGGGTGCCGTGGTTTGCCTGGGTATCGTGGTTCGCCTGGGTGCCGTGGTTCGCGGCGCAGCCGCAGCCACGTCTGGGGCCCTTCGTAGGCCGAGGGATCGTGGTTGCGGCTACGCCGCGAACCACGGCACCCGGTTCTTCAGTGGCGGCACCCACCCAGATCGCGGCACCCGGTTTCGCTACGGCAGGCCGGCGAAGGTCTCGATTGTCAGGCCGGGCAACTGGTCGCGCAGCAGGGCCGCCGCGGCGTTCAGATCGCCCGGTGAAAGTGGCCGCGCCGACGCCTCCGCGGGCGGGCGGGCCACCGTGTAGAGTTGGACCAGCCGGACGACGCCCCCGGCATCGAGAATGCCCCGGACCGCCGCGGCGTAATCGAGCAGGTCCTGCCGGGCGGGGGCCTCGCCGCCCAGGCGGAACAGCATCGTCTGCAAGACCACCGGGTGCAGCCGGGCGGCCAACGCAATGTTGTCCAGCACCCGCCGCAGCGTAAGCCCGCCCCGAGGCCGGTTGATCTGCCCGAAGCGCTCCTCGCTGCCGACGTCGAGCTTGGCCCAGAGCTCCCCGTTATGGGCCCGCAGAATACCGATGGCGCGGAGGCAGGGGGGGCTGTCCAGACGCGTGGCGTTCGTGATAACGATGAGCTTGAGGTCGTCGAGGGCGGCCTCGGCGCGGGCGTCGGCGGCGGCGTGAACGGCCCGGTCGAACCCCGCCACGCACGTCGGCTCGCCGTCGCCGCTGAGGGCGATGTCGTTCAGCCGCCGCATCCGCGCCGGCACGGAGGCGAATCGCGGCTCGTCCCACAACTGCCCCGACATCGCCGCCCCCAACGCCAGCCGCAACTCCCCCCGCAGCGTCGCCACGTCCACCCCGTGCGACGGGCCCGGGTCTTTCCGGTCCACCTGGCAGTACACGCAGGCGAAATTGCAGGCCTTCTCGGGGTTGAGGTTGACGCCGATACTGAGCCCCCCGGCCCGGCGGGAGAGAACCGGGTAGACGTAGCGGCAACTTCGCCAGCGACGGGTGTGGTCGGCGAAGGCCGCCGCGGCGGATTCCTCGGGCTGGGAGATCATCGCTCCATTCTACCGGAGTGAAGGGGAAAATTGGTCAACCGCGGGGAAATTTCGGGCGATAAATCCTTCATGGGACGGTATATTCGTACCATGTCCGCCGGGTGAGCCGCGTTGGCTCCCCCGGCGGCGCCATTGTCCGGAGTATTGATGATGTTCTACCCTGATATCCGAGTTGTCGACTGCACCATCCGCGACGGCGGGCTGACCAACGATTCCTACTTCGACCCCGCGGTCGTTCGCGCCGTCTACGAGGCCGCCTGCGGCGCCGGGATCGACTACGTCGAACTGGGCTACCGCAACAACCGCGAGATGCTCGCCCCGCAGGAGTTTGGCCCGTACCGCTTCTGCGACGAGCCGGTGCTGCGAAAGGCCGTCGAGGGCGTCGAGAACCCCAAGGGCACGAAACTGGCCATCATGATGGACTCCCACAAGTCCACCGTCGGCGACCTGATGCCCAAGGCCGACTCCATCGTCGACCTCGTCCGCGTGGCCACCTACGTCAAGGACGTCGACAAGGCCATCGCCCTCGCCCAACGCGCCCATGAGTTGGGGTACGAGACGACCATCAACATCATGGCCATCTCCGCCGAGAGCTCGCCTTTCCTGGACGAAGCCCTCCAGCAGATCGAAGAAGAGACCAAGGCCCTGGCCGTCTACATCGTCGACAGCTATGGCGCCCTCTACAGCGAGGAAGTGCACTTCCTGGTCGAGAAGTTCCAGATGTACATCAAGACCAAGGAAATCGGCGTGCACATGCACAACAACCAGCAACTGGCGTTCGCCAACACCATCGAGGGCATCATCAAGGGCGCCAAGTACCTCGACGGCACGCTGTACGGCCTGGGCCGCGGCGCGGGCAACTGCCCCACCGAACTGCTCATCGGCTTCCTCAAGAATCCCAAGTACGATATGCTGCCCCTCCTGGACGCCGTCAGCCGGCATATACTTCCGCTGAAGCAGTCCATCGAGTGGGGGTATCGCGTGCCCTACATGCTGACCGGCGTGCGGAACCTTCACCCGGCCGAGTCGATCCGCTGGATGGATTCGCCGGAGAAACACGACCTGGTCAAGTTCTACAAACACCTCGAGGTCGACCTGGAGTAGGCCTCGCCGAAGGAATCGGATCATGGAAGAACCGAAACACGAACCCGCCCCGGGCGGTGAGCCGGAACCCCTGGACTTCGTCCGCGCGATGGTCGCCCAGGACAACTGTACCGGCAAGTTCGACGGGCGCGTCGTCACCCGCTTCCCGCCCGAACCCAACGGCTACCTCCACATCGGGCACGCCAAGGCCATCTGTATCGACTTCGGCATCGCCGCCGAGTTCGGCGGACGCTGCCACCTGCGCTACGACGACACCAACCCGGCCAAGGAAGACGTCGAGTATGTCGACGCCATCGAGGCCGACGTGCGCTGGCTCGGCTGGGACTGGGGGACGCACCTCTACCACGCCAGCGACTACTTCGAGCAGATGTACCAGTGGGCCGAGCAACTCGTTAATGCCGGCAAGGCGTACGTCTGCGACCTGAACGCCGACCAGATGCGGGACTACCGCGGCACGCTGACGGCCCCGGGCAAGGACAGCCCGTACCGGAACCGCTCGATCGCCGAGAACCTCGACCTGTTGCGCCGCATGCGGGCCGGAGAGTTCGACGAAGGCAGCCGGACCCTGCGGGCGAAGATCGACATGGCCTCGCCCAACCTCAACATGCGCGACCCGGTGATGTACCGCATCCTCAAGCAGTCGCACCACCGCACGGGCGACAAATGGTGCATCTACCCCAGCTACGACTGGGCGCACGGGCTGGAAGACTCCATCGAGACCGTCACGCACTCGATCTGCACGCTGGAGTTCGAGAACCACCGCCCGCTGTACGACTGGTTCATCGAGCAGTTGGGCATCTATCACCCGCAGCAGATCGAGTTCGCCCGGCTGAACCTGACGTACACCGTGATGAGCAAGCGGAAGCTGCTGCGTCTGGTGCAGGAGAAACTTGTCAACGGCTGGGACGACCCGCGGATGCCGACCCTGTGCGGCATGCGGCGGCGGGGATATTCCAGCGAGTCCATCCGCACGTTCTGCAAACGCATCGGCGTCAACAAGACCAACAGCACCGTCGACTTCGCGATGCTGGAGCACTGCGTCCGCGAGGACCTGAACAAGACCTCGCCGCGCGTGATGGCCGTCCTGGACCCGATCAAGGTCGTCATCACCAACTACCCCGAGGGGCAGGTCGAGGAACTCCAGGCCGTCAATAACCCCGAAGACGCCTCCGCCGGCTCGCGGGCCGTGCCGTTCGCCCGGGAACTCTACATCGAGCGCGAGGACTTCATGGAAGATCCGCCCAAGAAGTTCTTCCGCCTCTCGCCCGGGCGCGAGGTTCGCCTTCGCTACGCGTACTTCATCAAGTGCGAGAAGGCCGTCAAAGACGACGCGGGCCACATCGTCGAGTTGCACTGCACGTACGACCCGGCCACCCGCGGCGGCGACGCCCCCGACGGGCGAAAGGTCAAGAGCACGCTCCACTGGGTCTGCGCGAGCAAGGCCCTGGACGCACGGGTGAACCTGTACGACACCCTCTTCACCGTCCCCAACCCCGACGACGCCCCCGAGGGCAAAGACTTCACCATGCACCTGTCGGGCGATTCGCTGAAGGTGGTCAGCGGCTGCAAGGTCGAACCCTCCCTGGCCGGCGCGAAGCCCGGCGACCGCTTCCAATTCGAGCGACTGGGCTACTTCTGTCTCGACCTCGACTCGACCCCCGGCCGGCCGGTCTTCAACCGCACGGCCACGCTGAAAGACACCTGGGCGAGGATCCAGCAGAAAGAGCAGTAAGAGTTCATCATGGCGGCAAAGGTGCGTGAGTGTTTGGTGAAGACTCACTTGTGCTGGTGATGTGTTGTTTGGCGATAACGGGTTTCTACGCCCTCTTAGCTTGAGGCGAGAAGGGGAGGCAGCAATGACTCGTATCACGCACATCGGTTTGGTGGTTGTCATGGTGGCGGCTCTCTCTTGCCTGAATGGATGCAGCCAACGGGCCGGCTACATTGAGTCGGCGTATCAGTCTCCCGATGGGCGGACGCTACTGTTCGTTGGGGATATGGGGCCTATGGTGTGGGTGCTTGGCGAATTCGGGCTGATCCCGTGCGGTGAGCGCCCTTGTGCGGTTAGTGCGTCAGGGCGCACCGTGGCCGCCACCGACCCGGCCAGCCGCGACACGGTCAAAATCATTGATACCCGTTCGGGCGGCAAGGACCGGACGGCGGTTGTGTTGCCGAAGGACATACCGGCCCAATGTGAGCTGCAACTGCGAACCGACGACCAAACGGTTCTCCTCAAGGCCAGCAGCTACGGGACAATGGCCAGCAACGAGAGATTCTGGAGCCTGTCCCTCGTGAACCGCGCATGGTCCGCGGCCGGCAGGGCCCAGTGGGACGCTATGGCGGACTTCGAGCAGATTGAACCAAAGTGCATAACCAGTTCCCTCGGTCAGGTAAAGGAGTTCCCGTCGAAGGCCGGGATTGTCGTGCGAAGTGTCGTGCAGCCCGGATACCTTCCCAGCTACTCCTGGGCAAGTTGGCCCGACGGCCGTCAGGAGACTTTGTTTGTCGAGAACCCCGAGCACCTAACGGTCGGCCGACATCTGCCTTGATGAACCGACGGCACTGGGCGGTTGATCTTCAACCGCGATGGAGTGGACGGGGTGCCTTTGTGCAGGGGCACTGAAGAATGCGTTTATCGCTTGGGGGCTGCCAGCGGGAAGGAGAAAGGCCCGGAATACATCCGGGCCCTTCCCGCCGTATAGCCGCCGGTTCGGCGCTCGAGTCGCACGCCTGCGGAGCTCTATCCTCCAGGCCGGCAGTAAAGACATATCCGGCGGGCCCGATGTCTGCAAGTCCCCCTTTCCCCAAAGGCGACGTGGTTGTACGTCTTCCCGCTGGAAGCCGGAAACGCGATAAACGCATCTTCTCGCTTTCAACAGTGGGGAGGCCCCCATTTCACCGCTCGTGATCCAACTGGACAAGCCGGTCCGTTGTCTGGGCCTTGGTCGGCTGCTTACTCCTTCCGGACCTCCGAAATACCCGGGCGGCAACATTGGTCTTAGAGCGGCGATGTATAATGCAGTAAACGCGGCATGCGGGTATTGCGCGATAGAGATTTGTTCGCCGCCCGAGGTGATCGTATATGAAGACGAAGACTAAGGCATTTGATTGCGTGGCGATGAAGCGGGCCGGCGCCGCCGAGGTCTACCGCAAGGCACGGGGGATGACGTTCCAGAAGCAGGTCGAGTTCTGGAATCGGGCGACGGAAGCGTTACTCCGGGAGCAGCAGGCCGCCATTGCGCGAACGAAGGCCGTACGTCGGGGCAAGTAAGCCCCTCGGAGGCTTGATCTTCAACCGCACGGCGACGCTGAAAGACACTTGGGCGAGGATTCAGAAGAAAGAGCAGTAGGGGGGATGGCGTTCGCGAGGGGGGGGAGTGGACTCCGTAGAGAAGAAGAAATCGCGGTGCAAGTCCGCCTTCGGCGGACCGCTAAACCAGGTTTGCGGAGGTCCGCGGTGACTGTGCGCGTTGAGGAGTTTCTTTTCCGGTTTCTCGCCGTTTCCCAATCCCTTTTTTCTCCCGTCCGTTGAATCCCATAATCCCCGTCTCTTTCTTCCGACGTACGCCCCGCCCCTGTACCCGCGGTGGACCCTCAGATTGTCCGGTTTTCCCATTGACGCCCACGGGAAGGCGGGTAGAATTCATTTGTCAACCCGCTGGCCGGGTTTCTGTCCCGGCCCGGTTGGCACAAAACTCGAGCGACAGGTGGCAACCGTGACAAGGGGTCACGGCTCTGCCGGCTAGCACCTGGAGCGTAACCTCAATGGGAGAAAACCCATGATCAAGAGTCGCCTCTTCACCCCCGGCCCCACTGACGTCCCCGCCGAAGTCCTGATCGAGATGGCCAAGCCCATCTTCCATCACAGGACCCAGCAGTTCCAGGACATGCTCGTCCGCGTCAACGCGGGCCTGAAGAAGATCTTTCTGACGGCCAACGACGTGCTGACGATCCCCGGCTCGGGCACGGCCGGGATGGAGGCCGCCATTGCCTGCGCCGTTCCGCGGGACAAGAAGGTTCTTGTCGCCAACAGCGGCAAGTTCGGCGAGCGATGGGTCAAGGTCGCCAAGGTGTACGGGCTGAACGTGGACGAGGTCAAGACCGAGTGGGGCACGTCGATCACCGCCGAGGCCGTCAAGGCCAAGCTCGACACGGGCGCGTACGGCGCGGTTGTGGTCGTATACAGCGAGACGTCCACAGCCACCGCGTGCGACCTGCAGGCCATCGCGAAGGTCGTCGCGGCGACGGATGCGATTCTGATCGCCGACTGCATCACCGCCCTGGGCACGCTGCCCCTGAAGACGGATGAGTGGGGGGTGGACATTGTCGGGGCCGGCAGCCAGAAGGCCCTCATGCTTCCGCCCGGCCTGGCGTTCCTGTCGGTGAGCCCCAAGGCCTGGGCGTGCGTGGAGAAGATCACCGCCCCGACGTTCTACCTGAGCCTGAAGGCGTACCGGAAGGCGCTGGCCGACAACGACCTGCCCTACACCGCCCCGGTGACGCTGATCCGCGGGCTCGAGGTCGCCGTGAACATGATCAACGCCGTCGGCATCGAGAAGGTCTGGAGCCGCTGCGCCCTGCTGGCCAAGGCCACCCGCGCCGCCGCCGAGGCCCTGGGCCTCAAGATCTTCTCCCGCCAGCCCGCCGACTCCGTCACGGGCATCATGTACCCGGCCGGGGTGGACGATTCGTTCCGCAAGGCCCTCGTGAAGAAGTACGGCTGCAACGTTGCCGTCGGGCAGGACGAATTGAAGGGCAAGTGCTTCCGCGTCTCGCACCTGGGCTACGTCGACCCGCTCGACACCATCGGGCTGATCGCGGCTATCGAATACACGCTGTTGGACGCCGGCGTGAAGATCAACCTGGGCGCCGGCGTGACGGCGGCCGTGCAGGTCCTCAGGGACTGGAAGTGAGGCCCACCATGATAAAGATCCTGATCGCGGACAAACTCAGCAGCATCGGGTTGGACTGGCTTAAGGCGCAGTCCGACGTGGAGATCGCCGTCAAGCCGGGCCTGCCCCCCGAGGAACTGGCCAAGATCGTCGGCGAGTACGACGGCATGATCATTCGCTCGGGGGTGAAGGTGACGGCGGCGGTGCTGGAGAAGCCCGGTCGGCTCAAGGGCATCGCCCGCGCCGGCGTGGGCGTCGACAACGTCGACGTGCCCGTCGCCACCCGCAAGGGCGTGATCGTGATGAACACCCCCGGCGGCAACACCGTCTCCACGTGCGAGCTGGCGGTGACGCTGATGATGGCCCTGTCGCGGAAGATCGCCCCGGCCAACGCCTCGCTTCGCGGCGGCAAGTGGGATCGCAAGAGCTTCGAGGGCACGCAACTGGCGGGCAAGACCATCGGCATCGTCGGCATGGGACGCATCGGGCGAGAGGTCGCCCGGCGGACCCACGCCATGGACATGCGCGTGCTGGGGTACGACCCGTACTTCGCCGGCGGCTGCCCCGAGGGCACCGTCGAAATGGTCAAGGACCTCGACGAACTGTGCAAGCGGGCCGACTACATCACCGTCCACGTGCCCAAGGGCGCCGACACCACGAACATGATCGGCCAGGCCCAGATCGCCCTGATGAAGCCCTCGGTCCGGCTGATTAACGCCGCGCGGGGGGGCATCATCGACCCCAAGGCCCTGCTGGAGGCCCTGAACGCCGGCAAGGTCGCCGGGGCGGCTCTGGACGTGTTTCTCGAGGAACCGCCGAGCGATGAATCCGAGAAGGCCCTCATCCAGCACCCCAACGTGCTGGCCGTTCCGCACCTGGGCGCCAGCACCGAGGAAGCCCAGGAGCAGGTCGCCCTGGACGCCGCCCAGCAGTTGGTGGAGGCCCTTCGCGGCGGCGAGGTCCGCAACGCCGTCAACGCCCCCGGCTTCGACCAGGCCCTGCCCGAGGCCCTCAAGCCCTACGCCGAACTGGCCGGGCGGCTGGGCACGATCCTCATGGGCATCGCCCCGGGAACCGTCACCAAGGTCGAGGTCATCTACCGCGGCGCGATCGCCGACATGAACATCGCCCCGATCACCACCCACCTGCTGGTGGGCATGATGGCCCCGTATATGGAAGGCCCCATCAACGTCATCAACGCCCCCGTCCTCGCCCAGCAGCGGGGCATCGAGGTCGAGCAGATCATCTCGGCCAAGAGCCGCGAGTTCGCCAACCTGATGGAAGTCAAGCTGGTGACCGACAGCGGCACGCGGACGGCCGCCGGCACGATCTTCGGACACAAGTTCCCCCGGATCATCTCCATCGACGGCTATCGCATGGAGATGAAGCCCGAGGGCAACGTCGTGATCATCTTCAACAAGGACAAACCCGGCGTGCTGGGGCGGTACGGCACGATCTTCGGCAGCAACAGCATCAACATCGCCGACATGACGTTCTCCCGCAAAGTCAAGAAAGGGCTGGCCGTCGTCGGGATCAACCTCGACCAGGCCCCGACCGACAAGATCATGAACGAGATCCGCGGCATCGACTACGTCAACGAAGCCTACTACCTCGAACTGCCCGCCCTGCCCGCGGAACAGGAAGACGAGTAAGGACCGAGGAACTGGGAACAAGGAACTGGGACCAGGAACATGATGCAGTAGTGTTTAGCGGCCGACGGCACGTCGGCCGTCTTTTCGAGAACCCACCGCGATCGCCCCTAATCGAGGCGTTTCGTCCCGAGGTAACTGGTCACATGGCCAAGGAATGTCACCCTTTCGACCTGCCCGCCGACATCGGCCTGTCCGCCCGCGCCGACTCGCCCGGCGAGCTCCTGGAGGCCCTGGCCGAGGGGCTGGCCGACCTGATCTGCCCCCGCGCCAACGTCCACCCGCGCGAGACGGTCGAACTGGACGTCCAGGCCGACGACTGGCACTCCCTGGCTGTCACCTTTCTCTGGAAAGTGATGGACCTGATCCAGGCCGACCACATGGCCGTTGCCTCCGTGACCGTCACGCAGGCCTCGCCCACCGGCGCCCACGCCCGGGTGGCCTGCGAGCGGCTGGACCCGGAGCGGCATGAGATTTTGACCGAGGTCAAGGCTGTCACATATCATCAGTTGGAGTTTCGCCCCGAAGGCCCCCGCTGGACCGGGCGGGTCGTGCTGGACCTTTGACCGCATCCGTACTTCTCCGATTAGAACGCGAAGGACAACCATGAAGGACACAAACAAAGCCGCCGCCAACCCGGGCGATATTCTGCACGTTCAGCAAGGGCGATTGCTCCTCGACGCCACCGCGGAGGCCGGGCGATTGACGCGGATCCGCCTGGCGGATTCCCAAACCGGCATGGCCTGGGCGGAGGGGGCGTGGGACTTCCTGCTGACGGTGGAGCAGGGGGGCAAGTCGTACCGCGCGACGGAGGTGAGCGTGGCCGCCGGGCCCGCCGCGGCCGGCAAGGCCGATAGCTCCTGGTCGGTGACGGTCACCCCGCGTTTCGACGCCGCGGGCGCCGTGGCGTGCGTGATCGACGTGGAATACCGGATCGCCGCCGGCGGGGAATGGCTCGAGGAGCGGTTCGTGCTGCGGAACACCGGGCGGGCCGATCTGAAGATCACCGCCTTCCGCGCGATGTTCTCGCGAGGCCTCGCCGACCGCGACGTGCTGTGCTTCCCCGTCCCCTTCGAGAGCTGCCACACCACCCCGCGGGCGATGAGCCTGCGGGGCAATGCCGCCCTGGACTGCAACCGCGACGGCGCGGTGCTGCTGTCGGAGACGGCCGGGCTGGTCATCGCACGGCGTCCGACGGCCTTTGAGGAAGAGCCGCGATTCGTCGGCGTGCGGCGGGAGGGCGAGGGGTTCTGTTTCGGCGGCATCGCCCGGGGCGTGCCCGAGGGCAGGGGGTGCGTGGAGGTCAAGGCCGGCGGGAGCCTGGACTGGGGCATCACGCGGTACACGCCCTTCCGCGGCCGGCTGGACGACGGGCTGTTGCAGTACCGCGATTTCATGGTGGAGTGCGGCGTGAAGCTGCCCGAGGGCTACTCGCCGCCCATCAACTACTGCATCTACTACGAGTGCGGCGAGCGGTATCATCATCTGAAGCTGCTCGACGGCTTGAAGTGCGCCGTCGAGACCGGCTGCACGCTGCTGTACACCGACCAGGGCTGGGAGGATTACTTCGGCAGCGGGCTCTGGGATGAAACCAGGCTGGGCAAAATCGAGGCGTTCGTTCAGGCGGCCCGGGCGTCCGGCATGGCGGTGGGCGTGCTGGTGGGGCTGCACACGGACGCGTACGTCTGGCCCAAGAGCTACTCGCGGAAGGACGCCGCGGGGAACATCGTCGCCGGCGACCGGTGGGGGGCGGGGCACTGGAACGGCATCTGCCCGACCGTGCAGGAATGGCAGCGAGAAAAAACCCGGCGGCTGAAGAAGGTCGTCGATGCGGGAGTGAGTTTCTTCAGCTTCGACTTCAACGACAACACCGAGCCTTGCGCCGATCCCTCGCACGGGCACATCATTCTGTCGTCGCCGTGGGAGCACTCCCTGGGGGTTGCCCAGCAGCAGCGGATGCTGAAGCAGGCCTGCCCGGGGGCGCTCATCGAGGCCCACGACTGGCTGTGGGCGGGGCTGGGGTACTGGCCCATCTACGCCCTCTCCGAGAGCCACGACGAGCGGTGGGGCTTTGAGTTCATGTGGGACCCCTTCGGCGACCTGAAGAGCGGACGGTTGTTCAATCTGTACTACTACAACCTCTGCTACGAGAAGCCGCTCTATCTGCACATCGACCTGAAGAAGGACAGCCCGCGGTGCGTGGTGTTCTGGTACGTCGCCAGCACGGTGCGGCACATGGGGATCGGCAACTACGCGACGCTCGCGGAGGAGCAGAAGGCCCAGGTCCGCCGGGCGGTGGCGATCTGCAAGGACCACCAGCGGTTCTTCTCGGCCGGGCGGTTCTCGGGCCCCGACCCGCTCACGCACATTCACGTCCTGCCCGGCGAGGGGGCCCTCGTGCTCCGGTTCAACGACCAGGCCCAGCCGGTGACCGGACGGCTGGAGTTGACGAAGGACCAGGTCGGCTGCGAGGACGGCATCGGCGAGTGCACCGAGCTTCTGGGCGCCCAGGCGAAGTTCACCCGCACCGGCGCGGGAGTGTGCTGCGACTACGCCCTGGGAGAATACGACGTCCTGGCGATTCTCATCCGGCCGCGCGCCTGAGGGCGCGCTAGAATGGGTTAGAGGCCCGAGAGCCCGGCGGCCCATCGGTCCGGGGCGTATCCGGACGGCGTGATCCGCCAGGCTCCATGGGCCCGGGAGGGCCTCCCGTAAGCACGAGGCGAAACGGTTGACGGGCCCTCCTCCGATGAAGAAGGACTGCCCATGAAAAGCGTGCACCCCATACCCGATCCCACCGAACACCCCAACTTCCACGAAGAGGGCCATTGGATCACCAGCGGGCTGGCCGCGGTGGATTTGATTCTCGTAGGAGTTCTTATCGCCGCCGCGATTGTCGGTTTCTGGGCCGCCCTGGCCTGGGCCGTATTCCGCCAATAGGCCCCTCGAGGGGGCCTGCCCCGCCACCGCCAGGCGAAACGAGAAAGGGCAGCCGGTTGTTCGCCAGCCGCCCTTTCACTATCTTGGCCCGTCCGCTTTGACGTGTACGGGCAGAGGCGGCGATCAGCCGCCAGTATGGTTTCCGTTACTCACGGCAGTATACCATATCGGTCGCCGGCGTGGGGGGAACAACATGGGAAAATCGACGGTGGGCGGCAAGAAAAGTCGCCGCCGGCG
>JAPLNA010000223.1:1331-19603 GCA_026693065.1 Planctomycetota bacterium | reverse complement strand
CCGGCGGGGTTAGGCGGGGAAATATGCCGGAATTCCTGATCTCGGTGACACACAGTTGACACTGCGATGCCGGACAAGAGAGGGCGGCCCGCCCGGGCGTCGGGCGGGTGCGGGTTGGCGGACAGTGAGTTCGAGGAGTCCGGAATGGGCACACGCCTCGTCGTGGTGGAACCGCAGCAACTGGTGGGTCAGGCCTTGGCGAATCTGCTGAGGCCCTGTCCCGGCGTCGAATGCCTCGGGTGGTTTGCCGGCCTCGCCCAGGCCCGCGGGGCCCTGGGCAAGCGGGGCGGAACTATTCTCGTGCTCTCCGTCCAACCGCCCCTGGCCGACGGCGTGGCCGCCATCCGTCGGTGGCAAGGGCAGGATCCGGCGGGGGCGATATTGGCCCTGACCGAACGGCACGAGCCCCCGTTGGTCAGGCGGCTGCTCGACGCCGGCGCCGCCGCGGTGGCCGCCAAGACCGACCCGGCCGCCCGGTTCGTCCAGGCCGTCAAGGATCTCGCCCGGAGCCCCAGACGCCCCGGCGCCGTACCCCGCTCCGCACAATCGTCCGCCCCGGACTCCGCCGCCGAGGCCGACCTGACCAACCGCCAGAGGCAGATCCTGCGGGCGGTGGCCGAGGGAATGACCTCTCGCCAGATGGCCCTGGCCTTCGGCATCGCGGTCAAGACCGTGGAGGCCCACCGGCACCACATCTGCCGGCGGCTGCGGGTTCGGTCGATCGCCGCCCTGACGAAATACGCCGTTCGCGAGGGGCTGACGGAGTTGGGCCCGTAAAGGCCAGGCCGGGCGGGGGGCCGACTCATCCCCAGTTCCAGCGGAGGCCTTGCCGACGTGGCCTGCGATGCGACAGCAGCCATGTCGGTGTGTGGGGCAAAGAGACGGGGATTATGGGATTATCGGATTGGGGGATCGGATCGAAGGCAGAAGAAAGATCAAGACTGGCGCGGGCGCCCTGGTTGCACGAGGCTGCGGGCCCACAGGCTTGCCTGTGTCCGTCTCTTCGCCTCGATCGCCGCAAGCGCTTCGAGAGGGCTTTCCGGGACGCCATAAACCACGTCGCCCGGGAACGACCGACTCCGATAGCCCCCGGAGGGCCAACTGGGGATGAGTCAGGGAGGGCATTGTTTCGGAGAGCCGAATCGCTGTAACCCAATGCGGGGCATGGCCCACGGGCCTTGCGTGGCCGGCGCGGGCGTGCCGACAATTAAGAATATCGAATTGAAATGGACGTTTGAGTTGTCTAGTATGCCCATGGTGATGGCTGTGAAAACGACGACAAAACGGGTCTGCCCGACGCGGGATGAACTGCTGGAGGCGGCCTGTCGGGTTTTTGCGGCCAAGGGGTTCCGCGAGGCCACCATCGCCGAAATCTGTCAGCGGGCCAAGGCCAATATTGCGGCGGTGAACTATCATTTCCACGACAAGGAAGCGTTGTACGTGGAGGCCTGGCGGCTGGCGTTTGCCCGGTCGCTGAAGGCCCACCCGCCCGACGGCGGGGTGCCCGCCGACGCCCCCGCCGCCCGGCGCCTGGGCGGGCGGATCGCCTCTCTCATCCGCCGCGCCGGCAGCGGCGACAGCATCGAGTGCGAGATTATCCACAACGAAATGGCCATTCCCACCGGCCTGCTGGCCGAGGTGATGCGCGAGGCGATCGAGCCGTTGCGACTCGGACTGGCCGACGTGATCCGCGAACTGCTGGGCCGGCGGGCCAGGGAGCAGGACGTGGAACTGTGTCAGATGAGCATCCGTTCCCAGTGCCTGGACCCGATGTTCGCCCGGCGTCATCGCCGGGAGGGTCGGGAACTGACGGGCGGCGACCTCGAGGCCGTGATCGACCACGTGACCCGGTTCAGCCTGGCCGGCATTGCGTGCCTGCGGCATGCCGCCGACGCCCGGGGCCCCAAGCGAACCAAACAAGACCTGCGTTGAGGAGCACACGCGTGAAGACGATGGCAAAGGCGGTTCTGGTGATCGTGGCCCTGGCCCTGGCGGGCGGGGGAGTGTACTGGTACTGGACGACCCGCGGCGGTTCGGCGATGACCTACCGGACGGAACGGGTCAAACGGGACAATCTGCTCGTGACGATCAGCGCCACCGGCACGGTCGAGCCCGAGGAGGTCGTCGACGTGGGCGCCCAGGTGGCCGGGCAGATCCTGCGGTTCGGGGATGATACGCTCACGCCCGCCGACCCGGAGCGTTCGGCCCGGCTGGCGAAAGTTCGCCCCGCGCCCAAGGGACCGCAAGAGGGGCTCAAGGAACCCGATTCCCCCGACTCGCCGCCCGCCCAGACACAGCCGGCGGCCAAGCGGGTGGTCGACTACGGTTCCATTGTGGACGTCGGGACGCTGCTGGCGCAGATTGACGATTCGTTGTACGTGGCCTCCCGGGACGCCTCGCTGGCGAATCTGGAATCGGCCAGGGCGGACCGGGCCTCCGCCGTCGCGGCCAAGAACTCCGCCGACGCCGCCGTCACCCGCGCCAAGGCCGACCTGGAGCAGATGAAGGCCAAACTCTCCCAGGCCCAGAAGGACTGGGGCCGCGCCAAGGAACTGGGCGCCAACTCCCAGGCCCTGGCGCAGACGCAGTACGACGCGTACGAGGCCGCCTACAAGATCGCCCAGGCCAACGTGAACGTGGGGGAGGCCGCGATCGTCCAGGCCATAGCCAACGCCGAGCAGGCCGCCGCCGCCATCGGGCGGGCGGACGCGTCCATCCTGGCCGCCCAGGCCGCCCTCAAGAAGGACCTGCGCAACCTCAGCTTCTGCGAGATCCGCAGCCCCGTCAAGGGCGTCATCATCGACCGGCGGGTGAACATCGGGCAGACCGTCGTCAGCAGCCTCAACGCCCCGAGCCTGTTCCTGATCGCCAAGGACCTCAAACGGATGGAGATCTGGGTGGCCGTCAACGAGGCCGACATCGGCAGCATCTATGAGGGTCAGCCCGTCACCTTCACCGCCGACATGTTCCCCGACCGGGTGTTCGAGGGGCGAGTCGAGAAGGTCCGCCTCAACGCCACGATGACCCAGAGCGTGGTGACCTACACCGTGGACGTCAGCACGGACAACAGCGACGGCAAGCTGGCGAACGTGTCGTTCGAGACGGCCCGTCGTTCGGACGTGCTGGTGGTGCCTAACGCCGCTTTGCGGTGGTCGCCCTCGCTCGAGCAGGTGGTTGCGGAGGCGCGGGCGGCCTACGAGGCCGAACTGAACGCCCCCGAGACCAAGGGCAAGGGCGCCCGGGGCGAAGGGTCGCGGAAACTGGCGGCGTCCAAACCTGCCAGCAGCCCCTCGACCGAGCCCGAGGCCCGCGGGGCCGCCGCTCGGGGCAAGAAGGGACGACTCTGGGTCCGCGCCGGGGCGTTCGTCACGCCCGTGCCGGTGCGAGTGGGCCTGAGCGATGGGACGGTGACGGAAGTCACCGGCCCGGAGGTCAAGGAAGGCATGGACGTGGTGGTCGGCGTCGAGGCCGCCTCTGCCGCCGGCGACGCCGGACGAAGCCCCTTCACCCCGCAGATGCCCGGCCGTAACCGTCCCTCCGGTAGCGGGCGATAATCGCGATTCCTGGGAGCCGCCCATGGCCCTGATAGAACTGATCGACCTGTACAAGACGTACTACATCGGCGACATCGACGTGCCGGTGCTCAAGGGCATCACGTTGACGATCGAGCACGGCGAGCTGGTGGCGCTGATGGGGGCTTCCGGGTCGGGCAAGAGCACGCTGATGAACATCCTGGGCTGTCTCGACCGCCCCACCAGCGGGCAATACTGGCTCGATGGCGAGGAGGCCTCGGGCCTGACCGGAGACCAGCGGGCCATGGTCAGGAACCGGAAGATCGGTTTCGTCTTCCAGAGTTTCAACCTGCTGGCCCGCACGTCGGCGCTGGAAAACGTGATGATGCCGCTTTCGTACACGGCCGTTCACCTCAGCGACCGCGAGGCCCGCGATCGAGCGCAGAAGGCCCTGACGCTGGTGGGGCTTTCCGACCGGGAGCACCACCACCCCTCGCAGCTCTCGGGCGGGCAGCAGCAGCGCGTGGCGATCGCCCGCGCGCTGATCAACGACCCGCCTCTGCTGTTCGCCGACGAGCCCACCGGCAACCTCGACAGCCACACCAGCGAGGAAGTGCTCCAGATGTTCGAGAAACTCAACCGCGAGAAGGGGATCACGATCATCCTGGTCACCCACGACGCGGGTATCGCCCAGCACGCGCGGCGGATCATCCACATCAAGGACGGGCTGATCGAGGGGCCCGGCCAGGCCGTGCCCGCCCCCGCGGGCGCCGCCGGCGCCGGGGGCAAGCGATGAAGATCCTTCGTACCGTCAACACGGCCCTGCGGGCGCTGCGGCGAAACCCGATGCGCGCCTTCCTGACGACCCTGGGCATCGTGATCGGCGTCGGCGCGGTGATCGCGATGATGGAGATCGGGGAGGGCTCCTCGGCCGTGCTCAAGAAGCAGATCGCCAGCCTGGGGGCCAACAACCTGATCGTGCTGCCCGGGGCCGCCGCGAGCACGGGGGTGAGCTTCGGGGGCGGCACGAGCACGACGCTGACGCCGCAGGACTGCGTGGCGATCATCCGCGACTGCCCCGCCATCCGGGCCGGGGCGCCCATCGTCCGCGTCCGCGGGCAGGTCGTCTACGGCAACAAGAACTGGGTGCCCAACACCATCAGCGGCACGACGCCGGAGTTTCTGAACGTCCGCGACTGGACGGAGTTGACCGACGGGGAGATGTTCGGCGACCGCGACGTCGCCAACGCCAACCGCGTCTGCGTGGTCGGGCAGACGATCGTGCGGGAGCTCTTCGGCGGCATCAGCCCCGTCAAGGCCAGGGCTCAGATCCGCATCCAGAATGTCGCCTTTACCGTCGTGGGCGTGCTCTCGTCCAAGGGCGCCAACATGATGGGTATGGATCAGGACGACGTGATCCTGGCCCCGTGGACGACGGTGAAGTTCCGGATGTCAGGCACGGCGGCGTCGGCGACGGCGGCCTCCGCGGCCTCCGCCAGCAGCGACACCAGTTCCGCCGTCAACAGCCTCAGCGATCTGTACCCCTCCAAAAGCGTGGCCCTGTACCCGACGCCCTCGGCCATCCAGGCCGCCGACACCCCCGTGCCCGTCCGGTTCACCAACGTCGACCAGGTTCTTGTCGCCGCCCGCAGCGCCCCGGAGATTCCCACCGCCATCGACCAGATGACCGACCTGCTGCGGGAACGCCACCGCATCAACCTGGCCATGGGCGAGGTCGACGATTTCAATATCCGCGACATGACCGAAATGACCAAGATGCTCTCCTCGACCACCACCCTGATGACCAATCTGCTGCTCGGAGTGGCCCTGATCTCGCTGATCGTCGGCGGCGTGGGCATCATGAACATCATGCTCGTCTCGGTGACCGAACGCACGCGCGAGATCGGGCTGCGGATGGCCGTCGGCGCCCGCAGCCGCGACATCATGAGGCAGTTCCTCGTCGAGGCCGTCGTCCTCTGCCTCGTCGGCGGGGCCCTGGGCATCGCCTTGGGCGTCGGCGGGTCCATACTGGTCACCGCCCTGCTGCACTGGCCCGTCCAGACTTCGCCCACGGCCATCATCCTGGCGGTGGTCGTATCGGCCGCGGTCGGCATCCTGTTCGGATTCTACCCCGCCTGGCGGGCCAGCAGGCTTGACCCCATCGAGGCCCTGCGGTATGAATAAGTCGGCATGAGGCCGACGGTCGTTTCCAAGGATAAGGAGACACGGATATGTGGCGAACCGGTTCGAGCGCGCCGCGCCGCGCGACGGCGTTGGCGGTCGTGTGGGTTCCCCTGGTTCTGGCCGGTTGCACCGTCGGGCCCGACTACCATGCCTCCAAGCCCGCCTTGCCCGCGGGGTGGGCGGGCAAGACGCCCGCGGCGGCGGCCAGCCGACCGGCCTCCAGGCCCGCCCCCGGCGCCGACCTGGTCCGCTGGTGGAAGGCCTTCAACGACCCGGCCCTGACGAAGCTGATCGAGCGGGCGATGGCCTCGAACCTGGACGTCAAGGCCGCCGGCGCCCGCATCCGCCAGGCCCGCGCCCTCCGCGGGGGCGCGGGGGCGCTCCTCTGGCCCACCCTCGACGGCGGCGGCTCGTACAGCCGCGGCCGACCCGCCGGCGCGGGGGCCCTCACGAGCAATCTCTACCGCACCGGGCTGGACGCCGCCTGGGAGGTCGACATCTTCGGCGGCGTCCGTCGGGGCATCGAGGCCGCCGACGCCGACGTCCAGGCCTCCCTCGAGGACCAGCGGGCCGTCATGGTCACCCTGGCCGGCGAGGTCGCCCTGGCCTACATCGACCTGCGGGTCTCGCAGCAGCGCGTGGCCGTCGCCCGGAAGAACCTGGTCGCCCAGAAGCACACCGCCGAGGTCACCCGGTTGAAACTCGCCGGCGGGCTCATCGGCGAGTTGGACGTCGCCAACGCCGACGCCCAGGTCGCCACCACAGCCAGCGCCATCCCCGCCTTGGAAACCACCGTGCAGCAGGACATCTACACCCTGAGCGTCCTGCTGGCCCAGCCGCCCGGGGCGCTGGCGGGCGAGCTCTCGCCGGCCTCCGCCGTTCCCGTGCCCTCGCCCGTCGTGCCCGTGGGCGTGCCCTCCGACCTGCTCCGCCGCCGCCCCGACATCCGCAAGGCCGAGGCGAGCATTCACGGCGCCACCGCCCGCATCGGCGTGGCTACCGCCGAACTGTTCCCCAAGCTCTCCATCTCCGGGTCCATGGGTTACCAGAGCAATCTCTTCGACACCTGGACCCGCTGGGCCAACCGCTTCTGGTCGTGGGGCCCGTCGGCCAGTTGGCGGCTCTTCGACGCCGGCGCCATCCAGGCCGACATCGAGGCCAAGAAGGCCCTGCAGGAGCAGTCGGTGGTGGCGTACCAGCAGGTGGTCCTGACGGCCCTGCAGGACGTCGAGAACGCGCTGGTGGCCGCCTCGAAGGAGCAGGACCGCCGCACGGCGTTGGAGGCTTCCGTCGCCGCCAACGCCAGGGCGCTGGACGTCGCCGAGCGCTTGTACCAGCAGGGGCAGACCGACTTCATCAATGTCCTCAACGCCGAGCGAGGGCTCCTGTCCGCCGAAGACTCCCTCGCCGTCAGCGACGGGGCCATCGCCACGGATCTCGTGTCCCTCTACAAGGCCCTTGGCGGCGGCTGGGTGGACCAGCCCGTGGGGCCCGTTGTGGCCCAGCCCGCCAAGCCCGCGGGCAAGTAGGCGTACGTGGGCCGGTGGCGTACGGGGGTACGAGAGAAAGGGATTAGGGGATTACCGGATTAGGGGATTGAGAATAGGCGAACGGCAGGATGGAGTGTGCGTGGTACGCACCGGCGATCGCGTGCATGATCTGTTCATCTGATCTGTCTTCTTAATCTCTGTCTTCATCCCCTAATCCAAGAATCCCCTAATCCCTTTCTCTCTCGCCCCATGTTACCCAGAGGCCATCGACGAACCTGCGGGCCTCGGGGGCGATGCCGCGTTCGGGGCGGGAGGGAGCGGAAAGAAAGCGCGGCAGGCTGGAAGGGGGAGACCAGCCTGCCGCTTTTTCGGCAGCCGGGGGAGAGCTGCCGTCGCGGCTCGACGCCGAAGCGCCGAACCGCGTGTGGGTTAAAATATAGTACGCCTGTCCGCCTATCGTGTCAAGCAGTTTCTTCGATATGTCCAACCGGCCCGGCGGGAACGCCGTTCGCCATTCGGGCTTCTCACAGTCCGCGGCGGCCTTCCATCTTGGGGGCGGTGCGCGGGGTGGTGAGCATGCGGTAGGTTTCGTTGAGGAGCTTGTCGGCGGCCCCGGGCAGCAGGGGGGGGCGGAGGTATCCGCAGGTCTCGTCGGCGGCGGTGGCAGCGGGCAGGGCGGCGTCGGGGGCGACGTGCCCGTTGCCGCCGTTGCAGTAGGCCGCCACCCACAGGTCCGCCCGCCCGGTCCGGCGGCGGAGCTCCTGCCCGACCTGGAAGAAGATCTCGCCCGACATGGTCACCAGTTCCACCGGGCCCAGGGTCAGGTGGGTGACGCCCACGGGCATGAAGGCCGGGGCGCCGGCGGCGTCTTTGCCGCAGGGCAGGGGGATGACCGCCCGGATAGCGTCGAGGGCGCCGTGCGGGGGCTGGGGGGCGTTGGAGGCGTTGACGACGGCGTCGTGGGCGGCCTTGGCGACCAGGGCGGTGGCCGCGGCGAGGGCCTCGACCGACCCGGCATAGGCCGGGCGGGGGGCGATGTCGCCGGCGCACCCGTTGAGGTAAATCACGACGACGTCAGCGCCGTAGTCGGCCTCGAGGCTGGCGGCGGCGCCACCGGCGACGTCGCCGCTGACGAGGCGGTTCGTCGCCGGAAGGCAGGCCGGGTGGCAGGCGTACTCGAGCAGGACGCAGATGGGGCACTCGGCCGTGTCGGAGGCCAGCAGGGCGCGGATGGACTCATCGGCGCCGTCGGCGCCCTCGCCCAGCGCCAGCGGGGCCGTGCCGACGGTCAGCCGGGCGGGCTTTCGCCGGCCCCAGGCCAGTTGGACGGCCTTGCGGACGTGCTCCTGCAGGTCGTGGAGATACTGTTTGTCGATCGGTTCGCCCCGGAGCGGAAACGTCGCCGGGCCCGAATGCGTGTGGGTGCAGGAGACGGCGACGCGGTCGGCGCTCGTGCCGACCTCCTCGGCGGCGATCACGCGGAGGGCGTCGGCGTCGGTGCGGGGCAGGTCGAACAGGTCCAGCGAGATCAGTACGACGGGGCGGTTGGCGATGTCGGCGAAGACGACGGCGCGGGCGCTGAGGGGGTCGAGCGAGCCGGTGGAGGGCCCGGTACGGCCCGGGGCGGGGATCATGGCGGCCCCGGGGGGTGGGGTGATATTGACTCGTGCGGCCCCGATGCGCAGGGTCTTGCTCATCTGATCGGCCTTTCGTCGGCTGGTCGGTTGCCGGCGGGGAGGCTATCCGGCGTGTGTAGTGTATCGCGGTTGTCCGGCACGTTGTGCATCCCAAAGGAGAGACTCTGACCCGTGTCCGGCCGGGAGGCCGCCCCGCACGGCGACGGGCGACTTCCTCCTCAGGCAGGACACGCCAGTATACCCGCCCCGGGCCGATAAGAGAAGGGGGGATTTTCCGGAGGCGGCCGGGGAAAGAAAAAATTTCGGCGTCCGGGCGCGTGGCAGACCACGGGCCCGGACGCCCATCCATGAAGTCAGTAGTCCGCACCGGCGCCATCCGGTGTCGTTATCGCGAGGGGAACTCGGCGGCGAGCATCGCCACCAGCTCCTCTGCCGGCATGGACTTCACTCCCGCCGGGCCCGTCCAGGCGATCTCCGATCCGTCGGCCAGCAGGCGTTCCATCCGCTGGACCGCCAGGACGGCGGAGGAGTGATTCTTGCCGGCGTATCTCGCAATCTCGGGAAAGCTCATCGTCGTGTGCCGCCTCGCCAGGAACATCATGACCATGCGGGCGGCCGACACCGTCCGCGTCCGGCGGGAGGAGTGAATGTCCGCGGGGGTGACGCCGAAGAAACTGGCCGCGACGGCCTCGATGTCGCCCAGGGTCACCACGCTGTCCGTGCGGGCGATGTGATCGGCCAGGGCCTCCCTCGCCCGCTGGAGCGAGAGGGTCTCCCCGTGCAGCGCCGCCAGTGCCGTCAGCTTGATCAACGCCCCCTCCAGCTCCCGCACGCTGCCCCGCACGTGGGCGGCGAGGTAGTCGATGACCTCCGGGGTCACGTGCAGCTTCGCCGTCTCGACCTTCCGCCGCAGGATCGCCAGCCTTGTCGGGGCATCGGGCGGGTCGACCCGCACCGTCATGCCGGCCATGAATCGGCTGGCCAGTTGCTCGTTGAGCCGCCCCACCAGGTTCGGCGGGGCGTCGGAGGCCAGCACGACCTGCCGACCGGCCGTCTGGATGGCGTTGAAGGTGTGGAGGAATTCTTCCTCGGTGGCCTTCTTGGCCGCCAGGAAGTGGACGTCGTCGATGGCCAGCAGGTCCAGCCCGCGATACCGGGCGCGGAACTCGGCGGTTTTTTTCTGTCCGATGGCCTGGATGAAGTCGTTGGTGAACTGCTCGGCGGTCAGGTAGGCCCAGGTGAAGGGTTTCTCGCCTCGTCGCCGCCCGGCGACGGCGTTGCAGATGCCCTGGAGCAGGTGCGTCTTGCCCACGCCGCAGGCGCCGTGGATGAACAGCGGGGTGAATCGCGGGCCCTCCGGGCTGGCCGCCGCCAAGGCCGCCGAATACGCCAGCTTGTTGCTCTCGCCCACGATGAAGTCCTTCAGGTGATACCGCAGAAGCCCGCGGGGGGCGAGGCGGCGTGGCCTGGCGCGGCCTTCGTTGGCCTTGGCGACGGAGTCGGCCTGTTTGTCGAGCTGGCCCTGGCGGACCTTGCCCGACAGCGAGGGGTCCACGGTGACCAGGACGGGGCGGTCCAGCCCGGTGTGGGCCTGGGCCGATTCGGCGATCTCGCCGCAGTAGTGCGTCTCCACCCAGTGGGCGACGAACGGATTGGGAACGGAGACCCGCACGTGGGCGTCTTCGAGAATCACCGTCGCCCCGCCGCGAAACCAGGCATTGAAGCATTGCGGGCCGATCCGGTCCTGCAGCGTCTTCAGTATGGCCTCGGTTGTCGTCATCTCTGCGCGCAGCGATTCCATCGTGCTCTCCATGCCATGTACTTCAGCCAACGACCTCTCGGGGCACGTCCAATGTGCCGCCTTCCAAGACCCACCGTTGTCCTCCGCTCGCACAGCGTACCTGCCCTTGATGCCCGGTCAGGTAGCAGAAGGGTAAGGGCGATGCCAGGTACGGTCAACTGGAAAAGCCGTGGTTTCTTATCCACACGACCGAAGGTGAGCGGAATTGGCCCCTTGGGCGCGAAAAAAAAGTTTCGTCCACAGGTTGCTAACAAGTGGGGTTCTTGGCAGGCAATTTCACCCAAACCGCGCGCCGGTGCGTGAGGGAAAACCCCGCTCCGCGATAGAGCGCGACGGCCGGTGCGTTGTGCTCGTCCACCGCCAGCGCCAGATACCTCGACCCTCGCCGAATGGCCTGAAAAGCGGCCTTTTCGAGCAGGCACCGCCCCAGTCCGCGCCTGCGGAACCCCGCCGCCACGCCCAGGTAGGCCACCTCGCCCCCCCCGGGCGGCACCGAGTCGTTGACGAGAATGCACCCGGCGTCCTGCCCGTCGATCGTCGCCACCCACCAGCATTCCCGGCGGTACGTCCCGTTGGCGCGATGCCCGGCCAGGACCTCCTGGCGGGTCCGCACGCCCAGGATCCCGGGGCAGTCCAGCGACTGCTCGTAGGACGCCGCGATCACGGCCGACAGTCGGTCGTCCCCGAAATCCAGCCCGCTGTGCCACCCGAGCCCCCCGATCGCCGGAGCGGGAGGCAAAGCCCCCGCCCGGAGGTCCAGTCGCATGTAGGCCAGCGTGGCCGCGTGCGTCATGCCGGCCCTCGCGAGGACCTCCGACTCGCCATGGGCCCCTGGGTCGGCCAGGGCCTGGACGAAGGCGGCGCCCCGCTGGAGCGATTCGGCCCCCGCCGCCGCGACGGTGGCGGCCAAGGCGTCGGCGTCCACCCCGCCTCCGCGAAGCGGGCTCAGCAGCAGCATGCCGACGTTTCCCGCCGAGGGCAAAATGGCCGCGGCGGCCACCGGAGAGGCCTCGCGGCAGGCCCAGAAGAGCATGGCCCCGTCCATCCGCAGCCGGGCCAGAAGCGTCTGCGCCTGCGCGTCGGCGAGGTCTTCCCCCAGTGGCCCCGCGATCAGGAACCTCGCCGCTCGCGACAGCTCGCGGCGGCCGGGCCGGGTGATCTCGATGGGCCGGAGTTCCATGGGGACTATCCTACCCCGCCGGGCGGCCCGGGCAAGGCCCCGCCCGTCGGCCGGAGCGGATTTTCCGCTTCCGGCGTTGACATCGCCCGCCTGGGGACGTAAGGTCTGTATGGTTGGCTCGCCCCGGCGGACCTGTGAGAAGTTCTGGCTGGTCCGGGCGGGCCTGACCGATACAATAGCACACGGGCGGATCGACGCGATGGTCCGCCGGCAGGCCGCCCGAGGCGATTGGGCCCATGGCGGCAGGGAGAATACGGATGAGGCAGGCGCTGATGGCGATAGCGGCGTGCGTGGTCTTGGCGGTCATGGGCTCGGGCTCGGCCCTGACGGCTCCCCAGCCCTCCAAGGTCCCCGTCAGTTGGGAGATCGAGTTCGACAGCGTGGAACCCCGCGCCGTCATGGTCCGCCCCGAGGGCGAATCCAAGCCCCGCCTGTTCTGGTATCTCAAGTACACGGTCACCAATCATTACCGCGACAAGGAAGGCAAGAACCACGACCTGGCCTACAACCCCTCGTTCACGCTGTACACCGACACGGGCGAGGTGCTCAAGGCGAACATGGCCGTTCCGGAGGCGGTCTACCAGCAGATCGTCAAGATCGAGAACGACCCGCTGATGATTTCGCCGGCCGGCATGGTCGGCAAGGACCTGCTCCACGGGTCCGATAACGCCAAGACCAGCGTGGCCATCTGGCCCGACTTCGACCCCAAGGCCGGGCAGTTCGACGTCTTCGTCGGCGGGCTCAGCGGCGAGACCCAGATCGTCACTCTCAAAGACCCCGTCAAGGAAAACCGAAAAGACCCCATCACCGGCGAGGCCAAGGAAGAAGAGGTCAAAGAGATCACGTTGGTCAAGACGCTGCAGTTGACCTACACGATTCCGGGCGAGGCCTCGGCCCGGGCGCACGTTTCGCCCACGCTGGCCGAGAAGAAGTGGGTCATGCGGTGACGGCGGCGGTCAGTGCGCCTGCTTGTGCATCTTCGCCGCGGCCAGTTTTTCCGGGAACGTGCCCTTCCTGAATAGCGAAACCCATCGCCGCCTCATCAGCCAGCCGCCCGCCCGATAGACGTTCCGCCACCATCGCTGCCTCCACCGGCCCCAGGCCGTACCCAACCGGTGCAACTGGAACGCCAACGCCGGGAAGGACAGAATGTCCAGCCCGACAGCGAAGAGGCGGTCGGCGCGGTAGAACCGCCCCATGATTTCCTGGCTGGCCGCCTGCATGTCCTCGGCCGTCATTGGCGGGTCGGGCTCAAAGAGGGGGAAGTTGCCGTCGTAATACTCCCAGCCGATGCAGTCGGTGGGATAGATGCGTCCCTGTTCGCCCAGGCGGGCCGTCATGTCCGTGCCCGGCAGGGGCACGGGGAGCAGAACCTGGACGGTGTCCAGCCGGGACCGGCGGATGAAACGGCGGAACCGCCGGACGCGTTCTTGAATGGGCATGGCGAAGGGCTGGCCCGGGCGGGCCGGATAGCCGAAAATGAACATCCCGTGCACGCGGAAGCCCGCCTTGCGGTACAGCCGCGCCAGAGCGATCATCTCCTCCGGGTTGAGGTGCTTGTTCATCGCCGCCAACTCCTCGGCGATAGGGCTCTCGAACCCGATGGCCACCACTCGCACGCTGGCCTGGCGCATCGCCGCGAGCAGTTCGGCGTCGCGGGCGCGGTCCAGGCGGATCTGCACGGGTAGTCGGCCAGCAGGCGGCACAGGCGGAGGGTCTCGAGGCGGTTCTGGCCGAACAGGTCGTCGACGATGAAGAAGATCCGTCCGCCCCATTTTTCGTACACGGAGGCGAACTGCTCCATCATGCGTTCGGGGGTCGCGCAGCGCGGGCGCCCCTTGACGGTGCAAAACTCGCAGTTCATCCCGCACCCGCGGACGCCCGAGACCGGGTAGATCTTCATCCGGGCGTATCGCAGCACGGAGAAGTCCGGGATGGGAAGCTCGTCGAAATGGCTCATCGGCTCGCGGGGGGGGGTTACTACCATCCGCCCGCGTTCCCGATACGCCAGCCCCGCCACGCCCGAGAGATCTCCCCCGGCCGCCAGGGGCTCGAGCAACTCGCCGATGGTTTCTTCCCCCTCGCCGATGACCACCACGTCGATGGCGTGGTCGAGGGCGTCGGGGAGATTCTCAGGTACGAAGTGCTGTCCGCCGGCCACGGTCGCCACGCCCATCGCCCGGTACTGTCTGGCCAGTTCGTACAGCCGCGGGATCGTGCTGGTCAGCCCGCCGTAGAGCCCCACCACGTCCGCCGGGCGCGAGGCCTGCAACGCCCTGTGGTCCGGGAGCCTGTCCGCCCCCGTCGGGCCACAGCAATAGTTGTTCTCGTCGATGACCTCGACATCCCAGCCCTTCAGGTCATGCACGGCCGTCGCGACGCAGATGGGCCCCAGGGCCGTCATCACTTTGGCCGAACGGCTGTAAATGTTGAACGCGGGGTACGCCGGGCAGACCAGCCTCAACCGCCGCCTGCTTGTCTGCCGGGGCCTGGTTTCGCCCTGCGGCCGGGCGTACGTCTCGTTGCCGATCATCTTCGTTCCGCTCCCGTGGCGTTGGCGGCCTGCCTCGGCCGGCCTTGCCATACTTATTGTATGCACCAGGCGGACGCCGTCCGTCTCCCCGGCCGGAGCGAAGCGGGCCCGTCAGGACGCGTTGCCGGCCGCCATGTGACGCCCGGTCAGGTCCTGCTGGATTCCCTGCCGCACGGCCTCGTCCTTCTCGCCGTGCACGCAGATGCAATTGGCGCCGGCGGTCACGAACGACCCGGCCGCTCCCGGCAGCGGCAGACCCAGGTCGCCCGTCTGCCCGAGTTGGATCTCCCTGTGTTTGACCGCGCCGCTGCCCTTGCGGACCCGCTTGGTCACCACGTACACGCCGGCCATGCCCTTCTTGAAAACGGTGTCCAGGGGGTAGGCCCCGAACTTGTACTTCGTGCCGCTCTTGCCCGTCAGCCGTACTACGCCCAGTTTGTTCATGCGTCACCTGTTCTCCGCCGGAGCGTTCGCACGCGGGGGCGGGAGGAAGAAAAATCCCCCGGCCGGAGCCGGGGGATGTTCATTGCGATCGGGTTGTTCAGCGACGGCGATCGCCGCCGCCATAGCCGCCGCGGCCGCCGCCACCGCCGCCGCCGCCGTACCCGCCGCGGCCGCCGCCGCCTTCGGGACGAGGACGGGCTTCATTGACCGTGATGGCCCGCCCGCCGTGGTCTTTGCCGTTCAGCGCCGCGATGGCCGCCTGGGCCTCGCCGTCGTTGCTCATCTCGACGAACCCGAAGCCCTTGCTCCGCTGGGTCATCTTGTCCATGATAACGTTGGCGCTTTCCACCGTGCCGTGCTGGGCAAAGAGCTGGTTGAGATCCGCATCGTTGACGTCATACCCGAGGTTGCCGACATAAAGCTTCTTGCCCATGGTAGTGTTCTCCTGCCTTAGGCGCGTTTGGATTCGATTCTTCGCTTTCCCGAATCCGTCTGAAAGGGGCCGGTGGTCCGTGCCCAGGGAGTCTGGAGCGTCAGGCGAGAGGGGTCAGGGGATACGTGGGGTCATCCAGTGATGTTTCCCGTGCGACGTACCGAACCAGAACATTATATACGAAGCCCGCCTCCGCCGCGACATGTTTCCCCGAATACTTTGCCCCCGCTCCGCCGCCCGCGGTAGAATGCCATGCGATCGTCCACCTGCCCACCGCCTGTCAAGGAGCCCGGGATGAACATCGTAGCCGTCAACGGCAGTCCGCACGGGGCCAAAGGGGCCACCGCCATCCTCCTGGCCGAACTCGTCCGCTCCGCCCGCGCCGCCGGCGCCGACGTGACCACGCTGGAGTTGTCCGACGGCACGGTCGGCCCCTGCCGCGCCTGCGACACCTGCCACCGCGTGGGAACCTGTCCCATCAAGGACGACCTGGCGAGATTCCGCGACCCGATCCTCGCCGCCGACGCCGTCGTCCTGGCCAGCCCGAATTACCTCTTCAGCGTCAGCGCCCAGATGAAGTGCTTCATGGACCGCTGCTGCGGGCCTCTCCACATGGTCGCCCTCCGCGGCAAGTACGCCGCCGCCGTCGTCTCCAGCGGCGGGGAGGAAAGCGGCGAGGTCGAGCGGTATCTCCTGCGGTTCCTCCGCGCCTTCGGCGCCTCGACGGTCGGCAGCGTAGGGGCCTCGGCGATGGAGTTACTCGACCCCGCCCGTCGCCCGGCCGCCCGGCGCGCCGCCGCACAACTCGGGGCCGACCTTGTCGCCGCCGTCGCCGCGAAGAAATCCTACCCCGACCAGGCCGCCGAGCAGACCGCCTTCGCCGAACGCATGAAAGCCATCGTCCGATTCCAGAAAGACCGGTGGACCTACGAGTACCAGCAGTGGGAATCCCGCCGCTGGGTCTGATAGCCGCTGGTAATCCGCCGGGCGGCGGCATAGAATTCCCGCGTGGTTGGACATTTACCCATTACGGCCGCCACGAGCGCGGCCGGCCGATTGAGCGAAAGGAAGAACCCATGAAGGGCAACGAGAAAGTGCTGGCGACGCTGAACGACCTCCTGGCCGGCGAACTGACGGCGATCAATCAGTACATGGTTCACGCCGAGATGTGCGAGAACTGGGGATACGACCGGCTGCACGGGCATTTCCGCACGCGGTCGATCGAGGAGATGAAGCACGCCGAGAAGCTCATCGCGCGGATTCTCTTCCTGGAAGGCCGCCCCACCGTCAGCGTCCTCAATAAGATGTCCATCGGGGCCACCGTGCCCAAGATGTTCGCCGGCGACCACGGCCTCGAGGAAGCGACCATCAAGAACTACAACGCCGCCGTCAAGGAAGCCGTCGCCGTCGGCGATAACGCCACCCGCGAGATGCTCGAGGGCATCCTCGTCGACGAAGACCGCCACATCGACGGCATCGAGGAACGCATCGACCAGATCCAGCAGATGGGCGAGCAGTTGTTCCTTTCGACCAACGTCGAGGACTAACCCGCCCCGGCGGGCCTCAACGCAGCTCGGCCACCAGGTCGATCTCCACCGGCGCGTTCCGGGGCAGTTCGGCCACGCCGATGGCGCACCGCGTGTGCCGCCCGGCCTCGCCGAAGATCTCGCCCAGCAGTTCGCTGGCGCCGTTGGCGACGGCGGCCTGGGCGGTGAAGCCCGGCGCCGAGTTCACGAACACGTTCACCCGCACGATCCGCGCCACCGCGTCCAGCGAGCCGGCCTCCGCCCGCAGGGCCGACAGGGCGTTGATCGCCGCCGTCCGCGCCGCCGCCTGCGCCTGCTCCAGCGTGACCTCCGTCGGCACCTTGCCCGCCGCCACCAGCACCTCGCCCTTCAGCGGAACCTGCCCCGACGTGAACACCAACTGCCCCGTCCGAACCGCCGGCACGTACGCGCCCAGCGGTTTGGCCGGCGAGGGCAGTTCAATCCCCAGTTCCTTCAGTCTCGCTTCGATCGTCATGGTTGGTCTCCGGCCCGGGTGGCTCATCGCCCAGTTCCAGGTCTTCCGGCAGGGCGAATTCCTCGCCCAGGGCGTCCGGTTCGTCGTCCTCGAGCGCCAGGGGCGGGGCTTGCGCCGGCTCGGGGATGTACTCCCGGGCATTGGCGTCTTCGGCGGAGGCGGGGGATATCCTCGGCCGCGCGAAGCGCCACCGCGATCTCCGCGAAATTCGTCTCCTGCACGCAGCGGATCTTCCGCTGGCGGATCAGCTCCAGCAGGGCCAGGAACAGCCCGATCAGTTCCCCCACGCCGCTCCGCCCCTCGAAGATCCGCGTGAACGTCATCGTGCCCTCGCGGGTGAGGCGGTCGAGGATGTCAGCCTCGTGCAGCTCGACGGGCGTGTCGTCGTAGATCACCTCGTGCTGGCGCCCGCGGATGCCGATGGCCTCGAGGATCTTGCTGAAACTGTCGAACAGGTCCCAGACCTGGACGTCCTCGATCTCGACGGCGTCCTCGTCGTCGGAGTCCGTGTCGGAGGGGCGGCGCGGGAATTTCTGCGAGTGGACCTCGGAGGCCTCCCGCAGGTCCATCGCCGCGTCCTTGAAGGCCTTGTACTCCAGCAACTGGCGGACCAGTTCGCTCCGCGGGTCGCCCAGCCCCTCGTCCGGGCCGCCTTCCTCCGGCGGCGGGCTCGGAAGCAGCATCCGCGTCTTGATCTCCAGCAGACTGGCGGCCATCACCAGAAACTCACCGGCCAGGTTCGGGTCCACCTGCTTGAGGACGTCCACGTACGAGACGTACTGCTCGGTGATCCGCGCGATGGGAATGTCGTAAATGTCCAGCTCTTCCCGCCGGATCAGATACAGCAGCAGGTCGAGCGGCCCGTTGTACTTGTCCAGGTTTACGCGATACTCTTCCATACGGGCCCGAGTGTAGCAGAGGCGTGCCGGATTGACGAGACGATTTTCCCCGGCAGGGCCGGAAACTTCAGGACGCGCACACCTTCCATCAGGCACAAGGTTGCCGCTCGCGGGGGAACCGGTCCGCCGAAGGCGGA
>JAPLNA010000223.1:0-1237 GCA_026693065.1 Planctomycetota bacterium | reverse complement strand
ATGCGCGCGACGTGCCTATCTGGTTCTTTGGGGGGTGTGTGGGCCGGGAAGAGGGGTTTGGGGAGAGCGTCCGCACGCTCTCCCCATGTTTCTGGTTGGTGGGGTGGCGGCTGAACCAGCGGTTCTGGGTTGTCCGGAGGGATGACGGCGTGGGCAAACACAAGGCGATAATCCGCACTGGAATTCGCGACCCTGACTATTCCACCGGCATCGTGCGTCCTTCGAATTACCCGTTCTTGAGGATCCCACACGCTTCCCGGACGCGTTCCATGGTCCGTTCGGCGGTTTCGCGGGCGCGGCGCCCGCCGTCGCGGAGGATGTCCCGAAGCTCGTCCGGACGCTTCTCCAACTCGGCGTAACGCTCCCGGGCCGGGGCGAACTTCTCGTTGATCAGCTCGGCCAGCCGGCCCTTGGCGTGCCCGTACCCGTACCCGCCGGCGCGATACTTGCCCGCGATCTCTTCCAGTTCGGCCGGGCCCGCGAAGAGCTTCAGCAGGCTGAACACCTTGCACCCGTCCGGGTCCTTGGGCGACTCCAGCGGGGTGGAGTCCGTCACGATCTGGGCGCAGCGGCCCTTGGTCTGCTTGGGCGTCTGGAAGATCTCGATCGTGTTGTTGTAGCTCTTGGACATCTTCTCGCCGTCCAGGCCCGGGACGGTCGCCACCTCGGGCAGGATGTACGGCTCGGGCAGCACGAGCACGACTTTGCCCACCGCCCGGTTGAGCCGGGCCGCCAGGTCTCGCGTGATCTCGATGTGCTGCTTCTGGTCCTGCCCGACGGGCACGACGTTGGCGTCGTAAATGACGATGTCGGCCACCTGGAGGACGGGATAGTCGAACAGCCCCATGTTCGCCGTCAGCCCCTTGGCGACCTTGTCCTTGAAGGAATGGGCCTTCTCCATCTGGCTGACCGGGCAGTGGCAGTTGAGGATCCAGCACAGCTCCGTCACCTGCGGCACGTCCGACTGGAGGAACAGCACGCTCCGGGCCGGGTCGATCCCCAACGCCAGATACCCCATCGCCACGTGCAGGCTCATCGCCGCGACGTCCGCGGCGGGCGGCAGGGCCGTCAACGCGTGGTAGTTGGCCACGAAAAAGTAACATTCCGCCCCCTCATCCTGCAGCTTGACGTACTGGCGGATCGCGCCGAAGTAGTTGCCCACGTGAAGCCGCCCGGTCGGTTGTGTGCCTGATAATGCTCTCATGCCGCCATTATCGGCGGATCGACGCGGCAGGCA
>JAPLNA010000222.1:11909-14402 GCA_026693065.1 Planctomycetota bacterium | reverse complement strand
GAAACACCGCGAGTACGTGCTGGAAGAAAAGCAGATGCGAAAGACCTGCACGGAACTGGGCATGGACCAGACCCGGCTGGAAATGCGGGACATCTCGGGCAAGAAGCCCAAGGTCGTCGCCACCTTCGAGAAGGGCAAGCTCAAGGAACTCGTCGAGCTGCTGGACGACCTGGCCGACAAGGCCGAGATCGTACACCGGCGCGGCATCGCGTTCTCGGAGCTGCTGTCGCACCGGAACAAGGAAGGTCGCCTGCCTACGCACTGGATGATTCTGAACGGGCGGAACCTGTTCTTCCACTCGCGGGCGGAATACAACGAGTTCCTCGAGCGGCGGGCGGACAAGCTCGTCGACGAGGCCGACGGCGCCGACGAAGCCGCCAAGGCCCCTAAGGGCAAGAACGGCAACGGCAAGGGCGCCAAAGTCCCCGACGAGGCGCAGGAAGCCGAGGCCCGGCACCGCGTCCAGAAACGCGCCGAACTCCACGAGGTCGCCGAGATCGAAAAGACCATCGCCAAGCTCGCCACGCGCGGGCTGGACATGGCCGACTATTTCACCGTCCGCGAGGAGACGATCACGGGAGAAATGCCCCCGGCCCGATACGTGCTGGTGACGGAAGACGAGCCGCTGGAACTCGACAACATCGCCGAGATCGCCCCGGGCATTCGGAAGATCGGCACACGGGGCATGGAGGTCAAGCGGTTCAAGGGGCTGGGCGAAATGAACGCCGACCAGCTCTGGGAAACCACCATGGACCCCGAACGCCGCGTCCTGCTCCGCGTCAAGGCCGAAGAAGCTGAGGAAGCCGAACGCATGTTCAGCCTCCTCATGGGCGACGACGTGGCCCTCCGCCGCGACTTCATCGAGCAAAACGCCCTGGCGGTGAAGAACCTGGACGTCTGAGAAGAAGGTGATCGGCGTTCCGCCGCGCCGCCAGGGAAAAATCCCGGGCGGGGACACAAAACAACAAACGAACCCGCCTACGGTGGGCAGGATCATCTTCTCGATCCTGCCCGCCGTAGGCGGGTTCGTTTGTTGTTTTCCTTCTTCCGCCGCGGGTGTTCGGGGGCGAGGGCGATTTCGCCGCGCGGTCACACTACCTCGTGTCCCCGCCCGGGATTTTTCCCGGTGGGACTCTGCGCAACCGGCACATCGCGGTCGACGAACGCGCGGGGCAAGCCCCGCCGCTAAACAAAAAGGGGATACCGTATGTGCGTCAGCGTCCCCCATTCTAACCTCTAACCTCCGCCCTTCCCCTTTCCCCCGCGTTCTGGTATACTACGGTTCGCCGTCGCTGCCGCTTTACGCGGGTGTGCCGGCGGGAAGCACCTTCGCGGTGCGTTGGAACCCGGTTACGGGCCGGGTACTGGAATCGACTTCACCCACCGGGGGCCGCCCCGGTATCACGATACGGAATCCCTGCGCATGGTCAACCGCAACGACCCGGCCGGCGACGACCGCGAGAACATGGCCTCGCCCGACCCGGAGACGGATTCGCCCACGAACGACACCCCCGCCGACTGGCGCGCCGACGCCGAGCCCGAACAGGCCCCGGCAGAGCCCCTCATCGAGGACATCGACGAGAACGCCCGCATGTCCGGCCAGGCGGGCGAGACCTTCGCCCAGGACGAGGCGGGCGCCGGTTCGGCGGGCGCCGCGTTGGCCGACGGCCCGGCCGTCATCGTCCGCTACGGGCAGATGCGGCACATCGGCGCCTGCCGGCACAATCTCAAGACGCCCCCGCGCCCGGGACAGAAGGTCGTCGTCCGGACCGACCGCGGGGTGGAGATGGGCGAGGTGGTATCGTGCGTTTGCGGCCCGGGGGCCTGCGGGTACGGCGCGATGACCGCCGAGGGCCTCAACACCTTCGTCAAGGACAACGGCCCGGAGTACCCCTTCCGACGCGACGGCAAGATCCTTCGCCTGGCCAACGCCCAGGACGTCATCGACAACCGTCACCTGCGGAACTCGGCCGCCGAGGAACGAGCCTTCTGCCGCCAACTGGCCAAGCAGATGAATCTCCCGATGCGGATCGTCACGGTCGATCACCTGCTGGGCGGGGAGCGGATCCTCTTCTACTTCACGTCCGAGGCCCGCGTGGACTTCCGCGACCTGGTCCGCGAGCTGGCCTCGCAGTACCACACCCGCATCGAGATGCGCCAGGTCGGAGCGAGGGACGAAGCCCGCCTGGTCGCCGATTACGAAAAATGCGGCCAGCAGTGCTGCTGCCAGAGCTACCTGAAGGACCTCCGCCCCGTCTCCATGCGAATGGCCAAAACCCAGAAGGCCTCGCTGGACCCGACGAAGATCTCCGGGCGATGCGGGCGGCTGATGTGCTGCCTCCGCTACGAAGACGCCGGCTACGAGGACCTCAAGAAACGCCTGCCCCGCAAGAACACCTGGGTTCGGACGGCCAAGCAGTTCGGCCGCGTGGTCGACTCGCAGATCCTTACCCAACTGGTGATGATCGAGTTGCTCGACCGCACGCAGGTGCC
>JAPLNA010000222.1:0-11903 GCA_026693065.1 Planctomycetota bacterium | reverse complement strand
GCACGCAGGTGCCGGTGGCCAACGAGGAGATCACGGAGCGGAACTGCACTCCGCCGCCGCCGGAGCAATTGGTGACGCACACCCCGCGTGAGCGGGAAGAGCGAGGCCCGCGGGTCCGCCTGGCCGATCAGGCCGCCAAGGAAGCCGCCGACAAGGCCCAGGTCGCCCGAGACGTCTCGGCGTCGCAGGAGCCGGCCCCGCCGGTCTGGCCGGGCGAAGCCGCCCCGGGGGACGAAACCGAATCGCCCGCCCCCTTCGCCGAGGAGATCCCGCTGGCCGACGTGCCGTATTACGAGACCACCATCGACGGGCCCGAAGAGGCGGCTTCCGACGAGCCGGCCGGCGGGGAGGAAGCCCCCTCGCGGGATCAGCCCGTCGAGGTCGGCGGCGCCCGCCCGCAAGGCGGCGATTCCTCTCGCCGCCGCCGCAAACGCCGTCGTGGGCGCCAGGGCGCCGGCGGCGGCGGACAGCCGCCCCAGCAACGCCCGCCGCAACAACAGCAACAGCAGCGTCAGGACCGTCGCCCGCCAGGTCAGCAGCCCCCGCAGGGCGGCCGCGAAGGCCAGGACGCCGGCGGCTCTCGCCGTCGTCGCCGTCGCCGCGGCGGACGGGGAGGCGGCGGCGGAGGTGGTGGCGGCGCCCCCCAGGGCGGAGGCGGAGCCCCCCCGGCGCCGAGCGCGGGGTGAAGGTTTGAGGTGAGAGTCTCCCCGATGACGTTTTGGTGGAGCGGCGGGGCGATGAGACTCCAACCGCAGGTCTCTTGTCCGTACGAACGCGCGGTGTCCGCCTTCGGCGGACCGCTAAACGTGCACTGGGTGCGTCGATGACGAATACAGGATCCGAGATCTGAAGTTTCGGGTCTGATACTTGAAGTTCGAGATCTGGGATTTCAGATTTGGAATTTCAGATCTGAGATCTCAGATCTGAGATTTGAGATTCCTGATCTGCAATCCGCCGTTCTCGACCCGATCGAAGACACATCTTATCCCCCATCCCTCGCCGCATGGATAGACCTCCTCCCCTCGCCGCCAACGGCTCGGGGCGGCTACTTCGCCGGCTGGGAGGCCGCCGGCTCCGCGGGCGTCCAGGGGAAGGCGTAGATCGTGAGCATGGGCCAGGACACGTCGGCCGGGCGCGAGGCGGCCGTCGTGGGCGAGGCGTGGGACGGGCGGTATTCGTGGAGTTGGAACATTCCCTGGCCGCGAAGGTCGTTCAGGACGGGCAGGTCGGGTTGGCGGCCTTGTTGAGCGCAGTCGAAGAGGCCTTCCGTCAGGATCGGGCTGTAGCCGTAGGTGGCGCTCAGGCGCATGATTTCATACCAGTTGACAACGACGTGGGTGACGCCCAGGTCCTTGAGCCGCTGGGCGATTTGCGGGGCGGTCAGGCCCCGTTCGACCATGGCAGCCAGGGGGTTGGCGTCGAACGCCGTCGCGTAGAGTGTGCCCTTGGGGAAGTAGAACGCTTCGTTTTCGCCGATGAGCAGGGGCTTGGCGCCGGCGGGCAGGCCGGCCACCTCCTCCGGACGGACGGAGGGGATGAGCGCCCCGTCGAACTGGGCCAAGGCGGCGGCGGTGATGAGGTTGACGGCGGCGGCGGCGACGAGCAGGGCCGTCGCGGGCACCCGCCCCCAGGGCCCGGCCGGAGCGGCGCCGGGGCGGAAGGGGTTGGCCGCCAGGTGGGCCAGTTTCGCCAGGGCCTCGCCGGCCAGCAGGCACACCGGGGGCATCGCCAGGACAATGAACCGCCAGGGCATCTCTCGCGTGAACGCCGCCCAGACGGCCAGTTGCATCGCCAGCACGCCGCCCAGGCAGAAATCCCAGGCCGCAAAACGCCGCCGGTCGGCGAGCATCATGACCAGGGTGAACCCGCCGATGAATACCGTCACGTAGCCGAACAGGTCGCGGGCCATGAAGTTCGTGACGAAGTTCTCCATCCGCGTCGGGACGTGGTCGGGGGCCTTCCAGCCGGGGGGCTGGGGCACGGGCGGGTGAGCCTGGGGGGCATGCCCGTGGACCCATCGCTGATCGGATTCCTCCGACCAGTGCCCGCGTCCGAAGACGCTGGTGGCCAGCGGGAAGACGGGGTTTCCGGTGGCGAGGGTGTTCCGGATGAGCCAGGGCGAGAACAGCAGGAGGGCCACCGCTCCCCCGGCCCCGACGTGGGCCAACCCCCGCCAGCGGCGTCGCAGGAGGGCGGCGGCGAGCATGGCCGCCAGCACGGGGGCGGCGATCAGGCCGACGCAGAGGTACTTGAGTGCGCACGCCCCGCCCAGGGCCGCCCCGACGAACAGGGCGTTACGCCAGGCGGCCTCGGCGAGCCATTCCCGCAGCCACAGCAGGGCCAGCACGAGGTAGAACAACTCGCCCATCTCGACCATCGCGAGGCGGGAGAGATAGATCACCGCGGGGGTGGTGGCCAGGAGGACGGCGGCGAAACGGGCGCGGGTTTCCTGGGTTTGGCGGAGGGTCAGGAAGACGCACGCGACGGCCAGCACCGCCAGCGACCCATGGAGGAACTGGGCCGCGTACATGCCCTCGTACGGGCCCCCGCGAAGGCACATGGTCAGCAGGTAGAGCGTCTCCATGCCCAGAGGGTAGTAGCTGTAGACGTTGTGGGCGAGCGGGGCGATCCGCCCGGCGTCGTAGTACTCGCGGGGGACCTGGAGGTGGTATTCGAGGACGTCGTAATTGTCGTTGAAGGCATTCCCGACGCGGCCCGGCTCGCAGAAGGCGCCGGAGATCCACAGGGCGGCCGCGGCGGCCACCAGCACCCACGCCAGCGCCCGCCCGTCGAAGCGTTCGGGCACGTGCCAGGCCTCCATGTGTTTCCGCCCCTGCCAGGCCGCCAGAACGACCCCGCCGCCCACGACGGGCCACCAGACCCACCCGTTCAGCAGGCCCGGTATCGCGCTGACCAGGGCGAGCATCGCCGTCGCGAGAAGCCAGAGCCCCACGCCGCAGGCGGTCAGCGCCCGCAACGCCGTCGGGGCCGACGAGGGCAACAGCCGCCGCACGAGGAGGAACCCCCACCCGCCGGCGGCAACGAGGATAATGGCGGCCAGCCCGCCGTCGACGAGAGCTTCGGCCAGGGCCACCACCGCCAATTGCACCCGTATTCCCACGGGGAAACCCGGGGGTGCGACGGCGACCATCATCGCCAGGGCCGCCCCCGCGATCAGGGCGATCAACCCTCCGCGGGGCAGCGTGCCGAACGACGTCTGGGGGACTGGCGCCATGGCGATCCCTCAGCCTCCCGCGTCGGAGAATTGCGTCCGGTACAGGTGCTCGTAGAGCTTGCACCGCCCGAGCAGTTCCTGGTGCGTGCCGACGTCGACGATGGCCCCCTCGCTCATCACCACGATGCGGTCGGCCGACAGCACCGTGGCGAACCGGTGGGCGATAATCAGAGCCGTCCGCCCGTGGATGAAGTCTTCCATCGCCTGGTGGATGCGGTGCTCGCTGTCGGCGTCGATCTGGCTGGTGGCCTCGTCGAAGATGAGGATGGACGGGTCGCGAAGGATCGCGCGGGCGATGGCGATCCGCTGCCTCTGCCCGCCCGACAAGCCCGTGCCGTGCTCGCCGATCATCGTGTCGTACTTCTCGGGCAGGGGATCGACGAACTCGTCCACGAACGCCCGCCGGGCCGCCGCGTAGATGTCCTTCTCCTTCGGGCGCGCCAACCCGTAGCCGATGTTCTCGCCGATCGTCGCGTTGAAGAGCACCGTGTCCTGCGTGACGATGCCGACCTGGCGGCGGAGGCTGCGCATGGACACTTTCCGCAGGTCGTGCCCGTCGATCAGCACCTCACCGGACGCCGGGTCGATCAGCCGCGGGATCATCTGCACCAGCGTGGTCTTGCCCGACCCGTTGGGCCCGACGACGGCGACGACCTCGCCGGCCCGGATCGTCAGGGAGATGTCTTTGAGGGCCTCCGTGCCGCCCGGGTAGCGGAACGACACGTGGCGGAACTCGATGCTCTGGCTGTGCCGGGGCAGGTCGGGCCCGCCTTGGACCCGGTCTTCCTGCTGGCGGTCCTGCAACTCGAACACCCTCGCCGCCGCGGCCTCCGTCCGCTGGAACTGCGTGGCCACCTTCGCCAGGTGGCGGATCGGATCGAACGTCGCCATCAGCACCACCAACCAGGTGATGAAGAACGAGGCGTCAATGTCGCCCTTGAGCACGAGGTATCCGGCGATGCAGACGGCCGCCACGGCGAAGACCATGCCCACCGACTCGATCACCGGGCCGATCGCCGCGTCAATCGCCGCGATCTTCTGCTGCTGGCGGAACAGTTCCTGGTTGGTCCGGAAGAATCGTTTTCGCTCCTTGGTCTCCATGGTGTAGGCCTTCACCACGCGCATGCCGATCAGCGTCTCGGTCAGAACGGCCAGCACCTTCGACCAGTTCTGGAGGGCCCGCTTGGAGGCCCGGCGCATCCCCTTGCCCAGTTTCCGCAGCATCCAGTAGACCGGCGGGCCCGCCAGCAGGCACACCAGCGTCAGTTTCCACGACATGAACAGGGCCAGCACGAGCGTGGAAATCGCCTTGGCTGGCTCGACCAGCGTCTTGCCGAACAACAGAATCAGCCCCCGCGAAACCTCCCCCGTGTCCTGCACGAACCGGCTCATCGTGTCGCTCGTGCCGTGCTGCGTGAAATACGTCATCGGCAGCCGCAACGCCACCGTGTAATTCTCCAGCCGCATGTCCGTCATCCCCTTGTTCACCACCGACTGCACGATGTATTCCTGGAGGAATCGCATGCCGTCGCGGATAAACGTGGAGATCAGCCCGACGCCCATCAGCGCCAGCAGCAGGGGCAGTTTGTCAATCGGCTCGCGGGGCTCGGGCAGCTTACGGGCGCACCAGCCCAGCACGCTGGCGGCCGTACGGGCGTGGCCGACCGTCAGTTCCACCACCCTGGCCTGCAACCCCTCGTTCGCCGAGACCGCCTGCAGACCGACCATCGGGTTGAACACCAGCAGCCGGAAGAGCTGGCCTTCCGGGGCCAGAGCGATCTTCCGGTGCAGACGTTCGCCGTGGAGGATCCGCTTCGTCCCCTCGTCGTCGATATACCCGACAATCCAGTCCTGCTGTTGGACCGGCCAGGGGCCCTTCTTGGCCTCCCCCGTCAGCTTCGTCACCGACAGCACCACCTCCACGGGTTTGCCGTCGACCTTGATGCCCGCGGGCACCTTCTGGGGCAGCACCTCCATGTGCAGCTTGTCCTCGATCAGCGAGTTCCACGCCCACCCGTGCAGCCCCTCGGGCGAGATCAGGATCTTGCAGCCAGGCAGCATCATGCCCAGCCCGCCGCCCCACAGGGCCGCGATCACGATGACGCACAGGAACGCCACCAGAAGCCTCCCCCGGTAGGGCCAGAGGTATCGCAACGATCTCTTGAAGTTCTTCATGCGGAGCGGGCCTCACGAACAAACCGATGGTTATACGCCCCCGAGGCCCCAGAGTCAACGATCCGCCCGGTTCCCCTACAGCCCCAGCGGGGCCGCGGAGGCACACGAAATCGCCACGTTGTCCCACAGGATCTTCGCGTTCACGTTCCGCCAGAGCACCTGCTCCAGCCGCGAAAGCCCCTCGATCACCTCGGCCAACTGCTCCAGCCGGAACCGCCCCGCCAACGTCCGGGCCACCTCCGCCTGGTCCGGATGCGCCAGCGGGCGATCCGCCCCCGTCGCCAGCGTCAGCGCGTCGGCGAACGCCCCGGCCACTAATTCCAGCAGCATTCCCGCCCCCTGGCGGAGGGCGAGGTTCTTGCTCAGCGCGGCCCCGTCGGCGTCCTTGGCCTGGGCGACGGCCCAGTCGGAGAGCCCCTCGGCCACCTTCGTCAGGTGCTCGCCCAGGCCATCCGCAACGCCCGACCGACCGACCCGTCGGTGAACGCCGACCAGAACGCGCACTCGGCCTCTTCCAGCCCGGCCTCGACGAGTTTCTCCCGCACGAACTCCCGCGGTAGCGGGCCGAACCGAACCAGCGAGCACCGGCTCCGCGTGGTCGCCAGCAGTTCCTCCGGCCGCCGGCAGATCAGGATGATCGTCACGCCCGGGGGCGGTTCCTCGAGCGTCTTGAGCATCGCGTTCTGGGCCTCGTCGCTCAGCAGGTCGGCCTCGCGGACGACGAAGACCTTGCCTTTCTTCCTCGACGGTTTGAGCGACGCCGCGGCCAGCAGGAACTGGCGGATTACCGCGATGCTCAGTTCCTGCATCACGCTGCCACGGACGCTTTCGTCGTCGTGGTAGCGGGCGAGTTCCTTGTAGACCATGTGGAAGTCGGGATGGCTGCCGGCGTCGAACATGCGGCAGTCGGGGCAGGCCCCGCAGGCCCCCGCGGCCGCCGGTTCCGCCCCGCCGAACAGCGACGCCCCCGGGGCCGCCCCGCCGCTGCACAGCAGGGCCTTGGCAAACGCCGCCGCCGTCGTCCGCCGCCCCACCCCGTCGGGCCCGGCGAACAGGAACGCGTGGTGCCGCCGCTCGCCCGACAGGGCGCGGGTCAGCGTCGTGACGGCCTCGGGCTGGCCCACGATGTCGGTCAGTTCCACCATGGCCTATCGCTTCCCCCACGCGTGGGTTTTCAGAATCGACCGCATCTGTTCCTGCACGCGATCGACCGCCGCCGCGGCGTCGACCACCGCGAACCGATCGGGCGACGTGGCCGCCTGGCGGAGGAAACCTTCGCGGACCCGGGCGTGGTAGTCGTCGCCGCGGGCCTCGATGCGGTCGGCCCGCCCGCCCAGCCGCTGGCGGGTCAGCGAAACGGGCACATCCAGGATGATCGTCAGGTCCGGCCAGAGACCGCCGATCGCCACGTCCGCCACGGTCAGGATCGTATCGACGTTCACGCCAGCCGCCCCTTGATAGGCAATCGTCGCCGTTACGAATCGATCACACACCACAACCTGCTTCCGGTCGAGTGCGGGTTTGATGATCTCTTCCATCAACTGCGCCCGGCTGGCCATGAACAGCATCGTCTCGCACATCGGGCTGATGGGCCCGCTGTCGTGATCGAGCAGGATCGCGCGGATCTTCCCCCCCACCGCCGTCGCCCCCGGGTCGAAGGTCCGGACCACGTCCGCCCCGCCCGCCGTGAGATAGTCGCACAACAGGGCGATCTGCGTGCTCTTGCCGGCCCCATCCGGACCGTCAATCACCACAAACCGCCCTGTCAACCTCTTAACCCATTCATCCATCATTTCACCGCGCGTAGTATCCATCCAACCCCCTTCCAGGTCAACGGTGGACAGGGGGACATTGAGAAGAAGAAGAAAGGAAGAGAAAGAAACAAGAAAGACGATGAAACCAATCATACACCAGTAAACGCCCCCGCACTGCGGTGCGGGGGGTGGCGCCTTCAACCACAGACGCACCTCTCTTCCATTCTGTCCACTTCTGTTCCCCCTCCTCCCCCAAAAGGAGGGTAAAATCCCCTTCCCTCCCCCTCCCACCACCCATACAATCTCCCCCATGCAAGCGTGGAACGGGTGGTATCACGTGGACGGGCACACCTACGGCACCTGGCTGCCGGGCGACGCACGGGGGTGGCGCGAAAAGCAGCACAAGCTCCACGTGCCCGGCGACTACCGCAACCCGCCGCCCGAGGGTTTCGGCGAACGGCTCCTCGAGTACTCCCGGGAGAACCTTCGCCAGCCGTGCGTGCGCCTGTCCCTCGCCCAGCGTCAACTCGCCGGACGCGCCCTCGTCGAGATGATGCTCCACCAGGAAACCGAACTGATCGCCTTGTCGATGGATTCCGTTCACTTCCACCTGCTGGCCCGTTTCCGCGAGGGCGACGTGCGGCGGCGGGTCGGGCGGGCGAAGAAACACGCCTGGCACGAACTGTGCGAGGCGGGGTTTGAGGGCAAACTCTGGCAGCGGTCATGTCACGCCGAACCGATCCGCGACCGCGGACATCAGGTCAACGCGTTTCACTACATACTCAATCACTCACAGAAGGGGGCGTGGGGGTGGTCGTTCAGGGAGGGGGTGTATTGGAGGGGAGGGAGTGCGCAGGGGGAGTGAGTCACAGAGAGGGCGCCGGTGGTTGATGGAGAAACCCCCTGCACCGCAGTGCAGGGGCGTTTCTGGGAGGTCTTTGGGACACAGGTGATTCTGGTGTGTCTTCTTATCTCTTCTGATCGCAGTAGGGACGCAGTTGGTCCACAAACCGTTGGGCGGCGGCGCGGTCTTCCGCCCAGGGGCGGATGACGACGCGGGCGGAGGGGGCGTGCTCGAGGTACCACGACGTGGGCTTGTCGCCCGGCATGCCGTCGTGGATCTGCACGCAGTGGTCGGCGAAGTACACGATGCCTTCCTCGGTCTCTTCCAGCCCGCGCGTGAGATTGAGGATCTTCAGGTTCGGGATCTTCTTCATGTTCTCCCACTGGTGCCTCGCCGTCGCGCAGCAGTGCATGCCCAGCCCGCCGTAGCGGTCCGACAGGGCCTTCAGGTGGGGCAGGAAGAAGCGGGTGAACATCTCCGGGCTGACGGCCCCGATCTCGTCCTCCTAGAGCGTCAGGCCCACGGGCATGTAGTAGGCCGGGTAGTGCGCGATGAAGTCCCGCCCGTACCGCGCCAGCCACAGGTCGCAGAACTCGATCAGCAGTTCGCGGCACATCAGGGCCAGATCCTCGACGGCGGCCGGGTCGTCGTGGATGCCCATGTAGAACGACGTCTTGTCCCAGATCAGGGCGGCAATGTCCATGGGGCTCTGGATATCGGGGATCTTCAGCAGCACGTCGGCGCCGGCCCGGCGGCGGAGCTCATCCCCGATCTCGAACAGCAGCGTCAACGGCGAATCCATCACCGGGCGGACCTTCAGCTTGGCCACGTCCCGCGGCTCGAACACCACGGGCCGGGCCGACGGCATCGCCCCGTCGTTGCGGTACACCCCGCAACCGAACAACTCCGCGAAGATCTCCGTGCCGGTGTGCACCTCGGCGAAGGGGATGGCGTCGTCGTCGAGCCAGCCGGCCCGGTCGAGCATGACGTGGTAGTTCTGCATGGCCGCGTCGATCCGGGCGGCCTTGTTCTCGGGATAGGGCGGCACGTAGGGCGCCCCGGGCGACTGGGCGTCGTTCATGCCGATCATGAAGACGGCCTTCCGCCCCGCCGCCGGATCGTACAATTCGCGCCACCGCTGCTTCCGCTGCTCAATCACGTTCTGTGCCGCTGCCTTGCTCATGTCCTGCGTACACCTTTCCGCGGCCGCCGGCCGCCTGCAACCCGGGGATGGTATCCAAACCCTCCGGGCAATTCACGAGAATCTCCGGCGGCTTCACTCGCCGCCCAGCAGCTCCACCCGCGAGAGATGCAGCCAGTGGCTCTTGAGCAGGCCGATCTTGACGTACTTCGCCCACACCGGGCGGCTCAGGAGGACCGTCCAGCTGTCCTGGGGCTGCTTGGCCGTCCAGAGTTGCAGCCAGTGTTTTCCGTCCCCCGACGCCCAGAGCGTCAGCGAGTCGGCCCGTCCCTGCTCGCCGTCCCGCCGGTTCCGGATGGTGAACGCCCGCAGGAAGGCCCCCTGGGGCAGGGTGATGATGATGTAGGGCTGCTTCTCGTTCTGGGTGTGGAAGGCGTACTTGATCTCGGGCTCGGAGGTCCTCAGGAGCGAGGGCAGGGGCGGGGGGTCCTGGGGCCAGCGGGAACTGGCGATGTAGGTCGCCATTTCGGAGACGTTCCGGAGCCCCTCGGGCAGGGCCTTGACCTCCGTGGCGATGGCCAGCGGGTTGGGCAACAACGCCAGCTTCGCCTCCACCTTCATCCGGGGCAGATTCGCCAGGCCCGGGAGGGCCTTGGCATACCAACCGGCGGCGTGGTCGAGCATTTTGCGTTTGATGAGCCCCTGTTCTTTCTGGGCCAGGTCCCACCACGCGTCGGCGACCTCAAGCTGGGCGCCCGGTTCGGCCGGGGCGGCGACGTCCTTGTCGACGACGGCCTTCAGGGCCTTCTCCCCCGAGCTGGCCAGCATGGGCAGCCCCTTCTCCCAGTCGCCCTTGGTGAAGCAGTAGTACCGCCCGACGATCAGAAACGCCGTCGTGTTATTGGGTTCGGCGGCCAGCGTGGCCAGGGCCTTCTTGGCGTTCTCCTGCCCGGCCCGGGCGTTGGTGACATCCTGCTGCTGCCCCGCCGCCGCCGTTACCGCCCCGCGGTCGCCGCTCTTCTCAGCCAGCACCATCATCTGGTCGGCCAGTTGCCCGGCCACGTCGTAGCGATCGGCGAGGAGGGCTTCATCGATCAAGAGGGCGAACCGCCCCTCGAGCACGGCCACGTCCGCGCCGCGGGCCTTGGCGAGTTTGCCCAGGGCGTCGGCCCGGCATTTCAGGGCGTCGACGTCGAAGCACCGGATCTGTTCCTCGGCGGCCGCGAGCGCGGTGTCGACGTCGCTGCCCTGGGCGGCCAGGTCGCCGGCCAGGCCCAGCAACGTGAATCGCCCGGCGGGGTCCTTCTGTTCGTCGAGGCCCGCCTGAAGCAGTTTCTTGCCCAGGGCGGCGCGGTCGGGCGGGGTTTTGGCCTTGGCGAGGTCGGCCCGGAAGACCTCGTTGGCGAGTTTCGTGGCCTCTTTCAAGGCCGCCGCGGCGGGAACGGGCGCCCGCGCCGGCGCCGAGGCCGGCGGGTCCGACGGCGGGGCCTCCTGCGCCAACGCCGCCGCCCAGGCCATCGCCAGCGTCCCGAGCCAACCGAGGAATCTGCCGTTCATGCTCGCACTCACCTCTGTCCTCACTTGGCGGACCGGAAGAGGTACACACCGTTGCTGTCGGTGATGAAGATCGCGTCGTCGAGGATCTTCACCTGGCAGTCGTAGGTGGTCCGCAGGGCCGGGCCCTCGCCGGCCGGAAGCGCGTACGAACCCACCGACTGCCCGCTCTTGCGGTCGAAAATATCCACGAACCCGCAGAGCCTCTTGCCCGCGACGGTCTGGCAGCCGCCGGTGAGGAGGAAGTAGCTGTTGAGGTTGTACCAGTTTCCGGCGGCGACCTCGGCCCCGACCTTGTCGTCCGGGCCCAGTTGCCGCCCGCCTCGGTACCAGCGGACGCCCAGGCTCCTCCGCGGGCCCGGTCGCCCGGAGGCGTCCACCACCTGGATCGCCGAGAAATTCCACTGGCCGAACGTCAGCGTGAACGTGTCGCCGCTCATGCCCTCGAACTTCACGTAGTTCACCCCGCGGATGAACGAGGTGCGGTGGGCGGGGTTGTTGAAGTCGCAGCCCTTCGTGGGCTGGGTGCCCCCGCCGCTGATCGCGACCCCTCCCGTGTCCGTCCCGCCGTACAGGAACACGTCGTACTTGGACCAGCCCAGCGTGGACATGCCGACCATCTTGAGCGTCTGCCCGCGGTAGTGCTCCTTGGTGTCGCCGTTGAGGAGGGTGGCCACCAGGCTCGCCCCGGCCTCGGGCAGGCCCCGGTTGCCCACGTAGATCTGCGCGCCCGGGGCGTACGCCACCAGCGTCACGTCGCCGTTGCCCGCGTCGTCGCGAAGGCCCGTCTTGGTCGTGCCGCCTCCGCCGGTTTCATACGGCCGTCCGGGGGCAATCGACACCGCCGTCAGCTTCTCCCCCGCGTCCTCGTGGAAGTCGCCGATCGCGAACGCCATCCCGCGCTCCGGGCCCCGGGGAAGGTCGAAGTTGATCTCCCGCTTGGCCTGCGCGTCGAAGAACGCCAGTTGGCCCAGCCGTTTGACGTAGCAGCCGGCCGGCGTGGCGTACAGCCCCGCCCAGCGTCGGGCGGCCTCGAGAGAGTCATCGGCCTTGGGGTTCCAGCCGCCCGCCAGGTCCGCCCCGTCGTCGCGAAGAGCGAACCGCCCGATCGAGCCGGCGCCCAGGAAGCCGACCGCGTCGGGTCGGAACGGGCCCCGGTAGGGCCACGGGACGGCCGTGTCCGCCGCCGCCCGGGCGCGG
>JAPLNA010000221.1:714-15252 GCA_026693065.1 Planctomycetota bacterium | reverse complement strand
GGATACGATTCTCGTTGCACATGGCGGTCTCCTTCTGGCGCTTGGCGCCAATTCTGAAAGCCATTCCACTGGCTCTCTTCAGGTTATTGAGCTTACCTCAACGGACCTGCGAAGGGACCGCCTCTGTTCATGCCATCTTTGATGCTGCCGGCAGAATTGATCGGGCCTGTGGCGGGGAATTGTTTGTGGACGGCGTTCCAGGCCCGGGAACCGCCGGCGAACCCTTGCCTCCCCGTGTCCCCTCGGAAGTCGCCGGATTTCTTCCTGCCTGCCGGTAGCCTCAAAGCGACAAACTTCGGGGGTTTGGGGGCAGCGCCCCCAAGGGACTCACCACGTCTTCTGGATGAGATCGCCTAATCCCTTTCTCCCCTTACTCCATGGGCCTTCACGCTGCCTCTGTTTCATACCCTCGGCCGGGCGAGGCGGACAGCCATCGTCCAGACGATCCCGGCGAGGTAGGCCACGACCAGGCCGAGGATCAGGCCCAGGCGGAGGATGACGAGGGCCCCCTCGCGGAGGGTGGCGTAGATGGCGGGGGCGTTGGCGAACGGGCCCAGCAGCCAGGCGAACAGGGCCAGCAGGGCCGGCACGGCCAGGAGAACGGCGAAAACGCCCACCCCGCCCAGCAGGACGGTTTGAGCGACGGGGGGCAGGCAGGCGGGGTCGTCGGCCCAGGCGCGGCGGGCCTTCCGCCAGGCCAGGATGGACAGCGTGGCGCCCAGGAGCAGGCCCAGGACGTCGGAGAGTCGCCCGGTGGCGGCGGGGTCGGCGGGGGGGCGGGCGAGGAAGCGGGCGAAGACAAAGGTACAGGCGTACATATATCCGACGGAGACAAGGAGGGTCGCCGCCGCCAGGGGCCAGAGCCGCGGCCGCGGGGCCGGCGGGGCGTCGGGCGCGGGGGCGTAGGGCGCGGGGGGTTGGGCGTGGTCGGGGGCCCGCCAACGCCGGGCGGCCCAGACCGCCCCCTGCCAGATCGCCGCCGCCACCGGGGCCGCGAACAGCCCCAGAACCAGGGCGAACAGCAGACCCAGCATCGCCGCCAGCGGGCCTCGGGTGCGGATCATCTCCAGCGTGGGCAGGGCGCCCGTGGTGAAGAGGATGTCCGCCAGGATCAGGAGGGTCACCAGCACGGGGCTGATGATGAACAGCCCGCCCAGAACGGTGGGGGCCATGACGGAGGGCGAGTCGTCCGGATCGGCCCGCCAGCATCGCCGGGCAATCCCCCAGCACATCGCCGAGACGGCCAGGCCGAAGAACAGCCCCCACGCCGCTCCGAGTCTCGCGGCCTCGCGAACGAGCAGGATATCGTGCAGGGAGACCTGCAGGGTGACCTTGCCGATCTGCCGGCAGGCGAGGGTCGTCAGGACGGCGGCGGCGGCCAGGGGCCACCACGCCGGGCGGCGGGGCGAGAGAGGGGGGGGCTCACTTGACATAGAGGGCCTCTCCGGCGGTTCGCTCGCGCGGCGGGTAGGCCGGGGGCGCCCCGGCCAGGGCGTGGGTGCGGATGGTGCGGGCAATGCTGGCGGCCTGGGCGGACCAGGCGTCCTTGCCGTAGCCTCCGCCCATGACCATGGCCAGGGGAATGCGGCGTTGCACGCAGGCGTCGATGACGGTGGCGTCGCGGTCGGCCAGACCCTGCGGGGAGATCTGCAGGTGGGCCAGCGGGTCGCCGGCGAGCACGTCGCAGCCGCCCTGGAGGAAGACGATGTCGGGCTTGGCGCGATCGAGCACGCCGCCCAGGTGCTGGCGGAGGATGGCGAGGTATTCCTCGTCCCCCGTGTCGGCGGGCAGGGGCACGTCGAGGGTGGAGCGGGCCTTGGGGTGCGGGTAAATGTCGCCCTCGTGCATGTCGAACGTGAAGACGTCGGCGTCGCCGGCGAAGATGGTGGACGTTCCGTTGCCCTGGTGAACGTCGAGGTCGACGACGGCCGCCCGGCGAATCAGCCCTTCCTTGCGAAGCTGGCGGATCGCGATGGACATGTCGGCGAAGAGGTTGAACCCTCCGCCGGCCTCGGGCATGGCGTGGTGGTAGCCCCCGCCGACGTTGACGGCGATGCCGTGCTTGAGGGCCAGGCGCCCGGCGAGGATCGTCCCGCCGGAGGCGGCGCGGAAAGCGTCGACGACGCCGGCGTTCAGGGCGGGGGCGGGCAGCAGGGCCAGGTACGGGGCCTCCAGATACTCGGCCACCTTCGCCGGGCTCTTCAGGGAGGCGAGGTACTCCCTCGTGTGGACCAGGAGGGCCTGCTCGTCGGTCAGCGGGGCCGGCACGAATACGTCCTCGGGGCGGAGGTATCCGTCGGTCTGGAGCTTGAGGTAGATCTTGGCGTACTTGCCGATGTCGAACGGGTGGAGGCGTTCGAACCCGGCCAGGTGGATCTGGTATTGGTTGGAGTAGACGACGGCCACGCGCCCCTTGAGGGCCACGCCGTCGCGCGGGCGGTTGACCTGGCGAAAGCTCTCGGGGGGCACGCAGCAGACGCCCACGTACAGGCCCACCGTGGTCAGCAGGCCCGCCAGGACGATCCAACGCGTGCGGAGGCGGAAGCGTTTGGGCTTGGCCGAGGGCGTTCTCATGCGGACATGATTCCGTCGCGCGCCCGCGGCGTCAAGGGGGCAGCGGGGAAAGCGGAGACTAAAGGTTAGAGGTGAGAGGTGAGAGTGCTGACGCCTGGCAGGAGGTCCCCCGCGCGCAGGGGGCTACTCGATACGGCGTCAGCGTCTGGACTCTAACCTCTCACCTCTACCGTCATTCATCTTCCCTGGGCGGCTGGGGCGCCGGGGCGGGCGCTGTCGCCGGGCCGACGCGACGCGGCGCGCCCGGGCGGGTGGCGGGCAGTTCGCCCTTCATGGCGATCTTCACCTGCCGCGTGCCCACCGTCATCCGCTTGACGGTCAGCTTCAGTTCGTCGGTCGTCTTGGACACCAGGTCCTGCATCTGGGCGGCCGTGCTGACGGGCTGGTCGTTGACGTGCGTGATCACCTCGAACGGCTTGATGCCCGACACCGACGCCCGCGAGCCCGGCTCGAGTTTCGAAACCACCAGCCCCGGCTCGTTGTCTTCCGTCCGGAAGTACCGCCGCATCTCATACGTCATCTCGCGGACGGTCAGCCCCAGGGCTTCGGCCTTGAACTTCCGGGCCGTGCCGTAGTGCGACGGGCTGGGCGTCACGACGAAGTCCTTGCTCACCTTCTTGCCGTCCTGGACGAACTCGGCGGTGAACTTGCGTCCGAAGCCCAGGTCGGTGAGTTTGCGGTTGAGGGCGTTTTCCACGGGGGGCCAGGGGGTGGGCACCTCATCGTAGTACTGTTCGGGCAACTGGTCCCATTTCGCCCAGGGGAAGGCCCTTCCGCCGAGGTGATCCTCGGCCTGGACTTCGATGGGCCTGGGCTCGCCCTCGACCTGGAGCTGGAGGAGGATGGCGCCGATCTGGACTCCGGCGGTGGCGGCCGGCGAGCCGGGGTACACGTGCGAGACGATCGCCCCGAACCGCCCGTCGCGCGTCACGTCCGAGATGTTGTTCGCTCGCGCCAGGTCCGGCGTGAGAGGCTGAAGCTCCACGCCCAGCCAGGCCACGCGGTCTTCCTCTTCCTCCGTCAGGGGCACGTTGTCCTTGTCCAGGTTGGCGGCCAGGTTCGCCATGATGCCCCGCAGGCGATCGGCGGGCATGAGGACCGCCGCGGTTCGCCCGTCGCGGTCGTCGGCGGAGACCTTCGGGCGCAGCGACAGCGGCATCGCCACCAGCTCGCCCTCGGCGGAGAACAGGAAGCTCCGCCCGTCGTCCTCGCGGACCTGCGGATGCACCAGGCGTTTCCAGCCCAGGGTGTAACTGGCGATCCGCGACTGCGAGAAGTACGCAAGGCGGCGCTCTTCCTGCAATTGCACCTGCGCCTTCAGGAGGAACTGGTCGCGGAAGGAGTGGATATCGGTCTTGGTGATGACGGCCTTGCCCGCCATCGGGGCCGAGAGCTTGGCCACGAAACACCCGTAGTCCCGCAGCGTGCCCGCGAACGCCGCCGCCACGGGCGAGCCCGTCGGCGGGTAAACCGTCACTCGCTGGAGCCGGGCGGTCACCCGCGGCCTCATCGGCGCGAGCACCAGCACCTTGTCGTCCTCGACGATCACGCCCAGCACGTTCTGCTCGGTGCGGCTTTCCTCTTCGTAGCGGGCCCGGCCGGCCTCTTTCTTCGGGCTGCGGAAGCTCAGCCCCACCCGGACCACGCAGCGGTCGGAGATCTCCTGCGCCTTGCGGTAGAGCTCCTCGACCTCCTTGTCGCTGTAGAGCGGCCAGGACAGCGGCGAGCCCTTCCACGAGTCGTCGACCGGGAAGTCGCTCTGGGCGAACCCGACGGCCTTGCCGTCCTTGTCCACCACCAGCGTCCCGTCCGGGGGCTCGATATACGTCCGCCCGGTGTCGCCTACGCGGGTCGCCCCGGCCTGGTATCGCCCCAGGGTGACGGTCCACTCATCCCCGCGCAGGGCGTAGCCCAGGGCGTAGTACGGGGCGGAGGCCTTGGCGTCGAAGACCAGCGGGGTGGCCTTGAGCGGCCCGGACGTCGTGAGAACCACGGCGTCCTGGTTCTTGAAACGGGCGGTCACTTTCGCGTCCACCAGTTGATCCCCGCAGCGGACCCGGATCGACTGGATGAACCGGTGGTGTTCGTCGATCTCGACGGCGACGACCTGGGTGGGCGAGACCACGAACCCGGCTGTCTCCAGCGGGCGCTCCTCGACGATGTACCGCCCGCCCATCGACGGCTCGTCGCCCTTGTCCAGTTGGAACGTGTATTCCACCCGGACCAGCGAACCGACGAGTTTCTTCGACAGTTCGATCTTCTGGGGCGTCGTGAGGTCTTTGTCCTCCGCCGCCGCCGGAGCGCACGCCCACACCCACGCCGCCGCCGCCACGCACGCCCATGCCGTCCTGTGTCTGCGCATCGCTGTCTCCTGGAGGTTCCGCCGGCCGCCGGGCGGCCCGGGGGGTTATTCCTTCTCGTAGTCCCGCGAGTAGTCCATCACGATCAGCCGCGCCAGCCCGTCGCGCATCACCGTGAACATCGCCTTGTGCCGCGTCGGCAGATCGGCCATCGCCTGCTTGTGCGCCTTGCGCACGTCGTCCAGCGTCGTGATCGGCGTCGCGTCGATCTTGACGAGGATGTCCTTTTCCTGCAGGCCGGCCTCCGAGGCGTTGCCCGGGTGTTTCACCCCGTAGATGAACAGGCCTTCCTTCCGGTAGAAGTACAGGTCCTCGTTCTCGAACTTGTTGATCGTCTTGACGGTCATGTCCCACCGCTGGCATTCCCATTCCTCGCCCTGGACCTTGCCCTTGCGGCGGGGGGTCAGCGGCACGGTGAGGGTCTTCTCGCCGCGGCGGATCTCCACCGTCGCGGGCTTGTTCTTCTCCAGCAACGCCAACTGCCTCCGCACGTCGGGCAGGTTCTCGGCGTGCAGACCCGTCATCGCCACGCCGTTGATCTTCAGGATCAGGTCCCGCGTCTGGATGCCCGCCTCGCGCGCGGGGCTGTCCGGGTCCGTCGAGGCCACCAACACCCCTTCGGTCCCGTCAAAGTACGTGTTCTTGTCGAAATCCTTCAGCGGCTGGAGCTTCAGCCCCGTCCAGCTCCAGTTGACCTCGCCGAACTCCCGCAACTGCGACACGATCAGTTGCACCGTGTCCGAGGGGATCGCGAAGCCCATTCCGTTGCCCCCGCCCCGGGTGTTGATGCCGACGATCTGCCCGGCCGTGTTCACCAGCGGGCCCCCCGAGTTGCCCGGGTTGATCGCCGCGTCCGTCTGCATCCAGATGCTGTACTCGCTCGACTCGGGCAGATACCGCCGCGTGCAGGAGATGATCCCGATCGAGACCGACCGGTTCAGCCCCCACGGGGCGCCCATCGCCATCACGAAGTCGCCCTCGTTCAGCGTCGCGCTCGTGCCCATCGGGGCGAACGGCAGCGGGGCCTGCTCCTTCCGCTCCAGCTTCAGCAACGCCAGGTCGGTGTCCTTGTCCTTGCCCAGCACCTTGGCGTACAGCCCGCGTCCGTCGGCCAGCAGGCAGCGGACCTCGACGGCCTTGTCCACCACGTGCCAGTTCGTCAGCACCTCGCCGTCGGCCGTGATCAGCACGCCGCTACCGGTGACCTCCGAGGTGATCTTCTTGCCCGAACTGTGTTCCTCGCGGAGACACTTGACGTACACGACCGCGGGGAAGACGCTCTCTTTGGCCAGCCGGACGACCTCGCGGAAGTCCCTCGCCCCGAGCATTCCCTCGCGTTCCGTCGCCGCCGGGGGCGTGCACGAGGCCAGGCTCATTCCTATCAGTGTCGCCACAACGATCATGCCCGTTTTCATGGATTCGCGTCTCCTGGGTGCCCGCTCAAGCCGAAAGCGCCCACCCATCATACGTGCCTGCCCCCGCGCAGGACAACAGTTTCCCAAATCCCCCGGCCTGTCATGGCCCCGCCTTCTCTTCCCCCTCGCGCCACACCAGCGCCCCCGTCGGACACACCGCGACGCACTCGGCGGCCATCTCCCCCAGCCCCGCCGCCAGCGTCTCGCCCAGCGGCACGGCCGGCCTGACGTCGTACCCTCGCCCGACGAACCCCAGCCCCAGTCCTTCCCTCGCCGCCGCCGTCACCTGCACGCACAGCCCGCACGCGATGCACTTGCCCGGCTCATACACCACGCGGTCATGCGTGCGGTCCTGCCGAAAACTCCGCCTGTCGCCCCGAAACGCCCCCGGGTGCGCCCCATACTCCCACGCCGCCCTCCGCAGCCGGCACGAGTGAGGGCGCCGGCAATCGCAGTGCAGACACCTCGCGGCCTCCCTCGCCGCCTCCTGGTCCGTCAACTCCCTCTCCCCTCCGCACTCGGTCCTCCCTCCCGCGTCCGCCTCTTTCAGGAATTCACTCTTCTCCCCTTCGTGCAGTTTCCCCATCGCGACCGTGTAACTCTCGTACCCCTTCTTCCCTTTCCCCTCTTCTTTCCCTCCTTCTTCTGTTCCAACCGCTTGCGGTTTCGCAGTGTCTCCTCCTCCCTCCGCCCGCTCCGCGACATACCGCAACACCCGGTCGATCGCGACGGGCGCGTCGATCTGTCCCCTCCTGCACGCGTTCTCCCACTTGGGTTCCCGCGGCCCTTCCTTCACGGTCTGAACGCTCACGCGTTCGGCGATCACCGCCGCCGCCTCTTTCGGCCGCCCGTCCCTGACCAGCCGCAACACCCTCGGCACGTCCACCTTTCCCGGGTGCACCCGCTGGCAGGGCGCGACGCAGTCGCCCAGGTGGTCGCTCAGCAGAAGCTCCAGGGCCGTCTTGCGCGCCAGGCGGACCTCCTCCCCCGAGGCGTCCACAACCATCCCCTCCGCCGCCTTCGTCGCGCACGCCGGCGCCAGGGCCGTCTGCCCCGCCACCTTCACCACGCACACGAAGCACGACGTCTGCGGGGGCCTGCCCGGCCAGGTGCACAGTGTCGGAATGGCGATCCCCAAAACCTCGGCGGCCTGGAGTATCGTCGCCCCCTCCGGCACGGTGACCTGTCGGGTGTCGATCGTCAGCGTTGGCATGGAATACAGGATAGCACTTCCGCGTCCTGCGAACAACTGCGCGGTGCCGGCGAGGGAAAACCATCCGGAGGGTCCGTAGCGAATGCGGCGACGTTCCGTCGCCCGCTAAACGGGGGAGAGTTACGGAGGGGATTCGTGGACGAATTCCCGCTTTTCCTTCCCACCCCGAAATCCTTCGTCCCCGCCGGCGGCGCCGCTGTACAATGTCGCCACCTATCGCGAGAACCCCGCCATGGAACTGACAGATCGAGAACGTACCACCTTGCTCTCCCTGGCCCGCTCGGCCGTCGAGGCCGCCGTCTGCCGCCGCCCGCTTCCGGTTGCGGACCTGTCGGGCGCCCTGGCCCAGCCGCTGGGGTGTTTCGTCACGCTCACCAACCAGGGCCGCCTGCGAGGCTGCATCGGCACGTTCCAGGCCGATCTCCCCATAGGCCAGACCGTCGTCCGCATGGGGCGCGAGGCCGCCGTCGGCGACCCGCGATTCCGCCACGACCCGATCACCCCGGGCGAACTGCCCGAACTGACCGTCGAGGTCTCCGTCCTTTCCGAACTGACGCCGACGGATTCCCCCGAGTCGCTTACGGTGGGCGAGCACGGGATCTACATCGTCGGACGCGGGCGTTCGGGCTGCTTCCTGCCCGAGGTCGCCACCGACCAGGGCTGGGGGGCCGTGGAGTTCCTCGACACCTGCTGCGCCCACAAAGCCGGCCTGCCCGTCGGCGCCTGGCGCGACAAAGACGTCAAGGTCTTCCTCTTCACCTCGACCAAGTTCTCCGCCTAGTCCGCCCGTTCTGGGCGGCTGTCGGGGCATGGTTCGACATCAAATCTGAGATCTGAGATTTGAAATTTGAGATTTCAGATCCCTGCTCACACCCGCACGCGGGCCAGCACGCGGAAGGCCCACTGCACGCTGTCGGCCGGGAAGGTCTGCGAGGGGAACGCTTCGTTGATGGGCAGCAGGTGGACGCCGGCGCCGGCCTGGCGGAAGAGCTTGCAGGTGACGCCGATCTGCCCGTCGAGTTGGACGACGGCGGCCCGCCCGTCCTGGGCGGGGGCGGTGGGCGAGAGGACGACGAAATCCCCGTGGCGGATGTCGGGTGACATAGAATCCCCGTCGATCCGCAGGGCGAACGCGTCGGCGTGGCGGGCCTTCAGGCCCGGGGCGGCCAGGAACTCCACCACGTCGTCGGCGTCGGGTGCACTCAGCGTGACCAGCCACACCGGCCCCTGGGCCGCTCCGTCGGCGGAGGAAACGGTCATCGGCTGCACCTGCTCGCGCCGGCCCTGGCGGGCGATCAGGTCCGCCAGTTGCGTCACGCCGCGTGCCTGTTTGGCGTCTGACCAGAATTGCGCCACCCCCGCGGCGCTGCGTCCGAGCACGGGCACCCACGCCGCCCGATCGGCGGTCACGGGCGGGGCGACCTTTCCCTCCCCCGCATTCGCTTGCGGCTTCGCGGCGTCTGCGTCTGCGGTCGCCGGTGCATCGGCGGTTCCCTTCTCCGGAAAGCTCATCGCCTTCCCCAACAGATCCAGGAACGCCGCCAGCGGCGCCGCCGCCTGGGGCGACTGCGCCAACAGACGGGCCGCCCGCTGGAGAATCGGGTTGTCGGCGGCGACGGGGGCCTGGGCGGCCTGGCCCGTCAGCAACCAGGTCAAATCCACCCCGCCAACCGTCGCCATCCGCAGGAGAACGTCCGCCGGTGGCACTCGGGCGGATTCATAATAGTCGTACGTGCTTGGAGATATGCCCAACGCCTTGGCGAACGCGCTCTTGCCCCGTGCCCCGAATGTTTCCACCCGAACCTGGGCGATTCTCCGACACAAATCTGCGTTTTGCGTATCTTCCATGAAAAAACTTTCGCAAAGACGAAAGATTGTCCTTCCCATCGGGCACAAGTCGGGATAGTATTTACGTCGGTACGGAAAAGCATTGTACAGACGATCGCACCAACAGTAAAGGGAAACTCCAATGAAACGGCAGGGCTTTGTGGGCGAGAAGGGCATGCCGACGGCCAAGGGGGCCAGGCAGGCGTTGCTGGCCATGCGGGAACTGCTTACCTGGCAGGGCAAGTTGCTCGAAGAGGCGCTCCACGATCTGGACGCGCCATCCCCCGCGCCCGCCGGGTCTGCCCCGCCGCGCCGCCGCCGCACGACCTGATCGCCCGGCCGGTGAGTTCTCGGCCGGTGGGGGTCAAGCGTCTGGGGAGTGTTGACCGGGTGTGGTGCCGCCCCCTCAAGCGGATTGCGCTGGGGGGGCGTGCGCGGTGATCTTCTCGCACGGAAAACGGCGAGGAGTTCCGCAGTCACGCCGCAGGAAGGGGGCCACGCGTGGGACGAGAGCGAGAGAGACAGGGATTAGGGGATTATAGGATTAGGGGATTGAGAGGGAGGAGACAGACAACGCAGACGCGGGGAGAACGGGCGGCGGGGGGGTATCACATCGCGGATATCATATCTAATATATCAAATATCAAATCTCAAATCTCAAATATCAAATCTCAAATATCAAATCTCGGATTCTATTTCCCAATCCCCTAATCCAAGAATCCCCTAATCCCTGTCTCTTTCTGCCTCCCCGCCACGTGGCCTGCATTCTCGCCGACGGACCTCGCTGTCGGGCCCTGTCGAAGACCGCTACGGCACGCGGGGGCGCCGCCTCACGTCGGAGGCTTTGCATTTGTTCTGGTATTCGCGGAGGGCGTCGTCCGTGCCGGCGGTGCGGAGGTCCTGGGCGGCCAGGCGATCGGAACGGTAGTGCAGCACGCCGGCGGCCTGGCGGAGGGTGTCGTGATAGTTGCCCCGGGCCCCGCCGCTGTGGGCCAGGCCCGCCAAGAGACCCGCCAGCGGGGCCAGTTCCTCGCGGACCATAAGGCTCTCGAAACTGAAGGGCCCGGCGTGGGCGATGTCCCAGATCGCCTGGGCGATCCGGCGGAAGGTGGGGTTGGCGAAGTCGGAGGGGGCGATTCGCTCGGCGGCCTCGTCGAACAGGTCCGGCTCGGCCAGCAGCACCTCGAGCACCTGCCGCTCGGCCAGGTCGGTCAGATCGCCCCCGGCGGGCTGTTCGGGGCGGGGCCCCGCCGCCGGGGCCGACGGCGCCACCGCGTGACGCACCTGCCGGCTCAGCCGCCGCATCAACTGCTGCAACTCGTCGGCCGGCACGTTCACCAGGTGGGCGATGTGCTGGGCGAGTTGGCCCTTGCGAATGTCGTCGATGGCCCCGTACGCCGCCGACGAGGCCACCACGCGGAGGAATTCCTCCATCACCCGCCGCCGCTCGGCCAGATTCGTCCCCGCCGCCAGCACCTGCTCCTGCCGAAGCAGCCACAGATAGTGCAAGGCGTCCGGGGCCGAATCGATCAGCGCCCGCAGGGCCTCGGGCCCGTCGGAGAGGCAGTAATCGCACGGGTCCTTGCCGGCCGGTATCGTCGCCACGCGGACGTGGATGGCCTGGGCGAGAAAGACCTCGAGGCCTCTCTCGGCGGCCTTGGCGCCGGCCTCGTCGGCGTCGAAGATCAGGACGGCCTCCTTCGCCCACCGGCTCAGCAGCCGCACGTGCCGTTCCGTCAGGGCCGTGCCCAGCGTCGCCACCACGTTCTCCACCCCCGCCTGGTGGGGGATCAGGGCGTCGAGGTATCCCTCGACGACGACGGCCTGCCCGGCGGCGTCGATGGCGCGGGCGGCGAAATTCATCATGTAGAGGTTCGCCGATTTGTCGAACAGGAGGCTCTCGGGGCTGTTGAGGTATTTTGCCGGGTCGTCCGCCGACAGCGCCCGCCCGCCGAAGGCGATGATCGCCCCCGCCTGGTCGTGGATGGGGAACATCAACCGGTTGCGGAAGCGGTCGTAGCAGGAGCGTTTCTCCTCTCGCCGCGCGACCAGCCCGGCGGCCAGGAGGAGTTCCTCGCTCAGGCGGCGTTTGGCGGCGGCCTTGGCCAGACCGTCCCACCCGTCCGGGGCGTACCCCAGGCCGAAGCGTTCGATCGAGGCGTCGGTGATGCCCCGTTTGTGGGCGTACTCCAGGGCCCCCCGGCCCAGGGGAGTTCGCAGTTGCTGCTGGAAGAACTCCGCCGCGAACGCCGTCGCCTTGAGCAGGTCCTGCTTGACGAACGCGCCCTCGGCCCGCGGCTCGAACGAATCGGCCAGCCGGGGCAGGGGGATGTTCGCCCGTTCGGCCAGGACTCGGACGGCCTCGGGGAACTCGTACTTCTCGTGGAGCATGAGGAACTGGAACACGCCCCCGCCGGCCCCGCAGGCGAAGCACTTGAAGAACTGCTTGTGCGGGGCGACCGTCATCGACGGGTGCTTGTCATTGTGGAACGGGCAAAGCCCCACGAACTCCCGCCCTCGCTTCTTCAGCGCGACGTACTGCCCCACCAGGTCCACGATGTCGGTGGCCTGGGCGACCTGCTGCACGAAGGATTCGGGAAACCGCGCCAAACGGCGACCTCCATGAAACGCACGGTACAATCCGTAATCCGAATCTCACCCGAAGAAGGCAGTCGTATCATACGCTGGGCCCCGGCCCGCCCGCAAGAAGGGCTTGGGGTTCACTCCCCCGCGGCGGCGTCTTCGACGTTGCGCTTCAGGTCCAGGGCGCGGTTGACCAGCCCGTCGGCCTGGGTGTTCTGCTCGCGGGGGACGTGGGTGAAGGAAACTTTCTTGAGGCCTTCACAGAGGGTGCGGGCCTGTTTGAACAGCGGGATCAGCCCCTCGTTCTTGACCCGGTAAATCCCCTGCATCTGGCGGACGAGCAGTTCGGAGTCGCTGCGGACGGCCACGCCCGAGGCCCCGAGCTTCCGGGCCGCCTCCAGCCCCGCCAGCAACCCGCGGTACTCGGCGACGTTGTTGGTGGCGTGCCCGATGAACAGCCCGGCCTCGTGGAGCACGGTTCCGTCGTCGGCGGCGGAGACGACGACCCCGGCGGCCGCCGGACCCGGATTGCCCCGAGACCCCCCGTCGATGTAGACGATCACCTCCAGCGGCCGGCCCTGCCGGGCCCCGCCGGCGCGGGCGGGTGTCACTTGCCGTCCTCTTTCAGGTACAGGATCCGTTGGCAGTTGTCGCACGTGCGGATTTCGTCCCGCGTGCGGAGGGCGTTGACGTGCTCGGCGTTGAGGCTCATGTAGCAGCCGCCGCAAACGTAGTCGTAGGGCGGCTTGTTGCCGCGAATTTCGATATTGGCCATCCCCTCGCCGTCGTAGTTGCCCGCGATCCGCTCGAACGCCGTCAGCGCCGTCGCCGGAACGTCCTTGGCCGCCTCCGCCCGCTGGGCCGAGAGCGACTCGATCATCGTCTCCAGCCTCGCCAACTCGTCCGAGGTGAACTTCTTCATCTCCTCCAGCCGGGCCTGCTCCTGGGCGATCCGCTCCTGCGACTTGGCCTCTTCCCCGACAACGGCCTCGGCGTCCTGCATGACGATCAGGGCCTGTTCCTCGATCTTGGCGTTGTCGGCCTTCATCCCGTTGAGCTGGGTGAGGATGGCCGCGTATTCCTTGTTGGTCTTGGCCGAGTTGAGGCTGGTGCGGAGCTTGGAGACATGGTCTTCCCTGGTCTTGAGGTCCAGAGTCAGCTGGTCGCTGTCTTTCCGCCGCGACAGGATCCGCTGATGCAGTTGGTCCTGCTCCTTCCGCAACAGCTCGACTTTGCCTTCCTGCACTCGTATGATATTCAGCCGAGTCCTCTTGCGCCCGCGGACTTGCGCCAACTGGCGTTCAACCGCCTGCAGCTTGAGGAGGCCTCCAAGCAGCGTTCCCATGCAATAGCCCTTTTCGGTTGTCAGGTTAGTCAAGCCAACCAGTATCCCCGCCCGGGGTGGAGATTTCAAGAAGGTTTTGCAAATTTGCCCGCCATGCTGGACACCCAGGACACGATCGTCGCCCTCTCGACCGCCGCCGGCTCGGCCGCCCGGGCCGTCCTCCGCCTGAGCGGCCCGAACGCCCTGGCCCTGGCCGGCGCGCTCTTCAACCCCCGGGCCGGGGCCCTGACTTTGGCGGCCGGGGTGTTCTCGCCCCTGGCCGGTTCGCTGGCGCAAACCCCAGGGTTCCGCTGCCTCGACGGCGTGGTTTCGGGCGGGCGCCCGCGGGTTGACCTGCCCGCCCGCGCGTACGTCTTCCGCGCCCCGCGAAGCTACACCCGCCAGGACCTCGTCGAACTGCACCTGCCCGGCTCGCCCGCCGCCGTCGAGGCCTTGCGTTCGGCCCTCGTCGCCGCCGGGGCCAGAGAGGCCGGGCCGGGAGAGTTCACCTTCCGCGCCTTCCTCGCCGGGCGCATCGACCTGTCCCAGGCCCAGGCCGTCGCCGACGTCATCGACGCCGCCGACCGCGACACCCTCCGCGCCGCCCAGGCCGTCCTGGGCGGGCGGGTCCGCCGGCTCTGCGCCGACGCCTCCTCCCGCCTGGCCGAAACCCTCGCCGAAGTGGAGGCCGCCATCGACCTGGCCGACGAACCCCTGGACCTGACGGCCCCGGGCGTGCTGGGCGCGGGACTGTCGGACCTGTCGGCCGTGCTGTCGCGCCTGGCCGCCGAGGCCGGCGACATGCCCGAAACCGCCGACTGCCCCCGCGTCGTCCTCACCGGCCGGCCCAACGTGGGCAAGAGCTCGCTGCTCAACGCGCTGACCGGCAGCGACCGGGCGATCGTTTCCACCCTGGCGGGCACGACGCGGGATGTTCTCTCGGCTCCGCTGGCGTTGCCGGGCGGGGGGACGGTGCTTCTGCAAGACGCCGCCGGGCTGACGTCGCCCGAGGGCGATCTGGAAGCGTCGGCTGACAACGCGGCACGACAGGCGGTGGCGAGGGCGGACGTCGTTGTGTTCGTCGTCGAGGGCGGCGGGGGAGGAGAGGGGGCGGGCGGTGAGATCGATGGTAGAGAGAGACAGGGATTAGGGGATTCTTGGATTAGGGGATTGAAGAGAAGGGATGAAGAAGAGAAACGGGATGAAGAGAAGAAGGAGAGGAAAGAAGAAGAGGGGGGGACG
>JAPLNA010000221.1:0-701 GCA_026693065.1 Planctomycetota bacterium | reverse complement strand
TGTTGGAGGAGGTACGTCGGATTAATCCGGTGGCGCCGGTGGTGGTCGTCGTCAACAAGTGTGACCTGGGCGTTTCTCCCGGTCTCGGGTTCGCGGGTCCTGACGTGGACGAATCGGGCGCCCGTTCTCGCTTGCGTCTTGGGTTCGCGGATCCTGATGTGGACGAATCGGGCGCCCGTTGTCGCTTGCGGCTCGGCGTCCGCGACGATGATCCCTCCATCTCCCCTCCCATCCCGACCTCCGCGGTGACGGGCGCGGGTCTTTCCTCCCTTCGCCTTCGCATCGAGTCCCTCCTCCACACCCGCACCGTCCGCAGCGGCGGATCCCTCGGTCTGCACCAGCGTCAGAAGCGTTCCCTCCTGGCCGCCTCCGCCTCCGCCGCCCGCGCGGGCGAGCTCTTGTCCGCCGCCTCCGTCATCGTCGACGTCGCCGAACTGGCCGCCGTCGAACTCCGCGACGCCCTGGCCCACCTGGGCGCCATCAGCGGCCAAGTCGTCACAGACGACATCCTCGGCCTGATCTTCCGCCGCTTCTGCGTCGGGAAATAGGCCGCCCCGACAAGCCCCCGCACCGCGGGGGGATGCTGTTCGTGGGGCCGGGGGTGCGACGACGGATTGAGGGACGCCGATGGGAGCGGGTCGGGCGGAGCAGGGGGGGCCATGGAATACGGGGGGAATCCCCCAGCGGTGCTGGGGGCTTGT
>JAPLNA010000220.1 GCA_026693065.1 Planctomycetota bacterium | reverse complement strand
GGTCCTTCCTCTTGTTTTCGTCCGTCTCTTTCCGTCTCTGCGCTCTCCGCGGTCTCCGCGGCGCGCCCCTCCCCCTCTTTCAGCTCGCGGCGATCCTATCCGCCGCCTCGGCCATCGCGGCACGCATGGCCTCTCGGCCCTGGTCGGCCTTGGTCACCAGTTGCACTCGCTCGGCGCTGATCCCGATTTCCGCCAGCATTTCCTTCACCGTCGCGACGCGGTGCTCGATCCGCTCGGTCGCGTGCGGATACCGGTCGGCCCCGCTGGAACACTCGACCACGATCACGCCCCGGGCCCCCGCGCCGAAGGCGTGCAGCATCTGGGCCGTCCCCAGCCGGCTCATGCTCTGCAGGTAGATCTCGATCACGCCCGGGATCGTGTCCTCCAGCGTGCCGCTCCAGGCGGCGGCCGGAGAATGGTGCCCGCACACGAACGCGACGATCGGCTTGCCCGCGGCGGCGATCTTGGCGGCCGTCTCGGCGATCTGCCCGCGAACGTCCCAACTCCGGGCGATAATCGCGTTGGCCGGGCAGTCGCTGATGCACATGCCGCAGGCCTGGCACAGGGCCGAGTCGATCCGAGCCACGTCCGTCACCACCGGAATGTCGAACGGGCAGACGCGTTTGCAGGTGAGGCAGGCGGCGCACTTGTCGACGAGCACCTCGGCCCCGCCTCCGCAGGTCATGCACCGCCTCGCCTCCCGCATCGCCGCCTCGGCGGAGTAGTTCTCGTCGATCGGCGAGGTGTCATTCTTTCGCACGGCCGCCGGGCGGACGGGCACGGGCGTCCGCGTCACCTTCAGGACCTTCTCGGCGGTCTTGGGGGCGATCTCGCCGATGGCCGGCGGGAGGGTTTCGTCGATGACGATCGGTCGCCCGGTCAGGTGCATGTCGATGGCGGCGGCGGCCCGCTGGCCCGACCGGCAGGCCTCGACCACCGAACCCGGGGCCGTCACGATTTCGCCGCACGCGAACACGTGCGTCTGGCTGGTCTGGTGCGTCGCCGGGTCAAACTCCACCCGCCCGCGATCGCTCACCTTCACGCCGCTGCCCTGGGTGAAGCCCATGTCGGCCATCTGCCCGATGGCGAGGATCACCGTGTCGCACTCGATGACGTTCACGTCGGCGTCGTCGTACTGGGGGGAGAACCGCCGCTGCTCGTCGAAGACGCGCGTGACCTTGCGGGTCTTGAGCCCGGCGATCGTGTCGCCCTTGACGACGACCTCGACCGGCCCGCGCCGGTAAATGAAACTCACGCCCTCGTCCCGGGCTTCTTCCTGTTCCCAGCTCCAGGCGGGCATTTCCTGCTCGTTTTCCAGGCACATCGCCCGCACGCGGGCGGCCCCCATCCGCGCCGCCGTCCGGGCCGCGTCCATCGCCACGTTACCCCCGCCGATCACCAGGACGTCCTTGCCCACCGTCACCGGCTGGGCAAACGCGGCCTTCTGGAGAAACTCCAGCACGGGGTAGACCATCTTGTGGTCGGCCCCGGGCATGGGGAGCATGCGGCTGCGGGACAGGCCCGTGGCGACCAGCACGGCCGCGTAGCCTTCCTTCAGCAGGCCGTCGATCGTTTTGTCCTTGCCGACCTCGACGCCCGTCTGCACGGTCACGCCGTGGGCGCAGATCCAGTCGATATCCTGCTGGAGGACCTTGCGGGGCAGGCGGTAGGTGGGAATCGCCGTGGCGGGGATGCCGCCGGCGACGGGGAATTTTTCCAGGACGGTGGGCCTGTAGCCCATCTTCGCCAGATCGAGCGCCGCGGCGAGCCCGGCCGGGCCCGCGCCCACGATCGCCACCTTCGCCTTGGTCTGGGCGGCCTTGTGCACGGTGGCGCCGGCGGCGCCCTGCGTTTCGGAGACGAAGCGTTTGACCTCGCGAATGGCGACGGCCTCGTCGACGCCCTTGCGGCGGCAATTGGCCTCGCAGGGGTGATGGCAGATCCGCCCGCAGACGCTCGCGAACGGCAGCCGCTCGCGGATCACGTCAATGGCCGCCTGCCACTGCCCTCGGGCCGCCAGCTCGATATACGCCCGGACGTCCGCGTGGACGGGGCAGTTGTGGCGGCAGGGCGCCCACTCGCGTTCCATCAACTCCCGCGCGCTGGAGAGTTTCGCGGCCTCTCCCGATGTCAGATCAGCACCTCGCATGGCAACCTCATCCAATCAGGCGGAAAATGCCCGTCCTCGTAGTACGACGGCAGAGGGGGTACTATACAGAACAACTCTCGCGCCGCCAAAAAAAAAAGTCCGCCCCACGCGCCCGGGATGGGCCCCCAATTTCTCAGTCTAATCGGAGGAATTCGGCGTTTCGCAGCCCCGCGGATCCTTGCCGTCCTCGATCCAGCCGATCTTGGCCACCCGCCGCGAATGCCGCCCGCCCGCCTCGAACTGGGCCCCCATCCAACTGTCCACGATCCGCCGGATCAGCTCCTCGCCCAGCACGTCGCTGGCAATGCACAGCACGTTGGCGTCGTTGTGCCGCCGCGACATCTGGGCCGTCAGCTCGTCGTGGCACAACGCCGCCCGCACCCCGGAAACCTTGTTGGCACAGATCGACATGCCGATCCCGCTGCCGCAAACCAGGATCGCCCGGTCCACCTTGCTGTCGGCGACGGCCTTCGCCGCCGGATACGCCAGGTCCGGATAATCGCAACTGCGCGAGCTGTTCGTGCCCATGTCCAGCACCTCGTGCCCCTGCTCGCTCAGCAGCACGATGATGCGTTCCTTGACGGCATGTCCGCGGTGATCGGCCGCTACGGCAATCCTCATGTCCAACCTTCTTTCGCCCTGCGTTCCAGGGCGGCCTTGATTCGCCCGGCTGTGGTCCGGTATTCCTCGATCGGGCCGCCGAACGGGTCGGGTATGTCCCGCTCGCCGTCCAGCAACTTCACCCGCCCACGCGCGCCCGGCTCCATCCGGCAAACGGCCGCCGCGTGGCTGGCTGTCATGCAGAATATCATATCCGCCCGACGAATCAACTGGGGTGTTACATTTTGGGCGCCATGCTTCCGGATGTCGCCCCCCAGCTCCGCGACGGTTTTGACCGCGTTGGCCGCCGCCGGCTCGCCTTCCATCGCCTCCAGCCCCGCCGACTCGACCGTCACGTCCCGCCCCGCCGTCATCGCCGCGGCCAGCCCCGCCGCCATCGGACTGCGGCACGTGTTGCCCGTGCACACAAACAGCAGGCGCAACCCGGCCATCGTACGCACCTCGGATCCACCTGCACGATCGTACTGTCGCCCCGGTGCCGCGTCGGGCCGGTGTCGATCATCAACTCGATCCGCCCGTCCAAGGCCGCTAGGGCCTCCCGGGCGTCTCGCGGCGAGGGCTGACCCTTCAGGTTCGCGCTGGCGGCCACCACGGGCCCGCCCGCCCGCGCCAGCAGCGCCGACGCCGCCGGCTCATCCGGGCACCGTAACCCGATGAACCCGTCGTGACAAAGCACCTCATAGAGCCCCGCCTTCTGCAGCGCCGCCTCCGCCAGCCGTCCGCCCGTGGGCAGCACCAGCGTCAAAGGCCCCGGCCAGGCCTTCCGGACCAGCCTCTGGGCCACCGGGGGCACCGCCCGCACATACCGCCCCACCTCCCCCGGCCCGGCCAGGTGCACGCTGAAAGGCCGCTCGGGCCGATCCTTCAGATCCCGCAGCCGTTCCATCCCCTCCAGCACATCCGCCGCGGCGGCCACCCCGTACACCGTCTCGGTCGGAAACCCCACCAGCCCGCCCTTGCGCAGCACGTCGGCGCCTATGGCCGCCGCCGAGGCGATCTCCGCCGGAGTCTTGGGTTTCACAACGTGCGTCCGCATTCCATCACCGGCCGGTCATCTTACGGCCGCCCGCCACGCCTCGCAATCCCCCTGCACCGCAGGGGGATTCTTGCCTCGCCCATAGCCCGGACCGCCCACGGCTACTTGGGCCGAGAACTCAGGCCGATCCGTTCGAAAACCCTCCGGCCCAAGTCGCGGTTGATGTCCTTTGCGGTCACGCCGGGTCGGCCGATCTCCGACTGGAGTTCCTTCATGCTCGCGGCGAAGTCCGTCATGACCTTGGCAAGCTTCTCGCCATCGTCGTCGGAATCAAGGGCGCTTTGGAAACGGATTCGCCACTGCCCCCCTTCCCGCACGAACCCGATCGTTCCCCCTCCCCGCAGCCGCTCGGGCTGCTCGTACACGGCGGTCTCGCCCGTGATCGTGATCCGAGCGGTCCTGATTGCTTCCGCGTCATACAGCGGGAACTGGATATCGCCCTTTACTCCGCCATCGTGATTCCGCCATCGCCGCCACCCCGTGAGGCCGTACGCGGCGATCATGGCCCGACGAAAGTCGACCCCCTGCCCCAAGCACTCGGCGATAGCCTCGCCCAATCGTTGACTGGCCTTTCCACCGGCAACGCACGCCCGTTGAGCCGCCTTGTCCATTCGGTACAGGGCGCGGGCGTAGTTCCGCAGCGCATCCCGAGGCGTCTTGGCCGGCCCCGGAGCGGCCGTGTCCTTGCTTGCCGCCTCCAGCAGCGCGTCCAACAATCCGTCGTCCGCCGCGGCCGTCGCCGACGCGAAGCGGTCGTGGACCGTTCCGCCCTTGGCGTCCATCAGGTCGATAGGCTGCCGGCCCTCGTTGTCCCGCGCCAGCGGATCGGCCTTGGCGTCCAGGAGCAGCATGGCGATCCGATCGATTTCCGTCAGATGGAACCCCCGCGAGCCGGCGGCCAGGTGGAGAGCGGTTTGGCCGTCGGGCCGGCGGGCGGCGGTATCGGCGTGGGCGTCCAGGAGCAACTTGACCGTCCCGCCCTGAAGGTCATCGACGGCCAACAGCAAAGGCGTCCACCCGTCGGCGTCCCGCACGTTGACGGGCGCGCCGGCCCGAATGAGGGCCGCCGCAACCGGCTCGCTATCGGCCCGACAGGCCGCGATGAGAGCTGTGACCTTGTCCGCCGCGGCCGGGTTGGGCGACGCTCCGGCGGCCAGCAGGTCGCGGACCATCGCCGTGTCCCCTCGCGCCGAGGCGTATATCAACGGCGTGTACCCATACCGGTCGCCCGCGTTCAGATCGCCCTCGGCGGCGACCTTCTCGTTGCCGCATATCGCCGCCCAGAACAACCGCGTCCAGGTCTCTTCCGACGCCCCGGCAGCCCGGAGGGCGTCAACGCAACCGGTGCTGCCCCGCATGGCCGCCCCCGCCAGCGCCGTCTTGCCCTCCTTGTCGCGGAGAGTGACGTCGGCCCTATGGGCCAGCAGCACCTTCACCGCCTCGGCACTATTCTGGTCGGCGGCCACCCGCAACGCCGTCTGCCCTTTGGCGTCCACGGAATTCACGTCCACCCCGGCCTTCAGGATCGCCTCGGCGATCGGCGCCGCGTCGATCCGGCATGACAAATGCAACGGCGGCAGGCCGTCCCTGTCCGGGGCCAGGGGGTTGGCCTTGGCCTTCAGCAACAACTCCACCATCCGAACGAACGCCGGCGAAACGCTGCCATGCAGGGCATAGGCCAGCGGAGTCTCGCCGCGGGCGTCCTTGGCGTTGGCGTCGGCCCCGGCGCCCAGCAAAGCCGCCACCGGCTCGGCCCCCCCGCCATGCGCCGCCCAGTGGAGCGGCGACTGCCCCTCGGTGGTCGCCAGGTTGGGATTGGCCCCGGCCGCCAGGAGCATCACCACGATCTCCTGCCCCCCGAACTGCACCGTTTCGACGCCGGACTCATCCGTGCTCTTGTGATAGTTGTCTACCAACGCCCGGTGGAGCAGGGTCTGGCCGCCCGCGTCCTGTGCGTTCGCGTCCGCCCCGGCCGCCAGAAGCGCCTTCACGACGGCCGCGGTTTCCTGACCCCCGCATGCCCGGTGCAACGCCGTGGAACCGTTGGCATCCTTCGCGGTGACCTTCGCCCCGGCCTCGAGCAGCACCTTGACGCACTCGGTCTGGCCCAGGGTCGCCGCCTCATGGAGCATGATGCTGTTGCCGTAGAGGAAGTTGACATCCAGCCCCTCAACGATCAGGGCCTTGAGTTTCACCGCGTCGCCCGCGTTGATCGCCTGGTAGGCCTGATTGATGGTCCCCTGGGAGGGCTTCGACCGGGCCCCGCCGCCGGACTTCCACCTGCCGGCCGCGAAGAAAACCACCGCGCCCAGGATCACGATCGTTATCGCGGCAATCAGGTATCGCACCCGATATCTCCTATAGGCCCGTTCTTCCCCCCGCCCATTGCCGCCGAGGCGATCTCCGCGGGAGGCTGTGGTTTCCCAACTCGCATTCGCATTCCATCACCGGTCGGCCATCTTACGCCCGTCCGCCACGAGTCGCAAGCCCCCCGCGTCGCAGGGGGATTCTTGTCTCGCCCGTAGCCCGGGAGAGTGCCTCAGCCACAGAGTTCAGCGGATGCTGGTGATCTTGCCCGTGGGGTCGGCCTCGATCACCACCCACAGCCGCCTGCCCCCTCCATAGCCCATGGAGTACCGAAAGACATCGATGGCCGGGGCGTCCTTCCGAACCACCACGTAGACCATGTAGTAGTCGTGGGAAGCCGTTGGGAAATACTTCTCTCCCACTTTGAGCCCGGCCTTCTGAAGCCTGTCGGCGGCTTCATCCACGTCCATTCCAACGGAGACCAACTGATGGATTTTCGCGACCCTTTCCTCCACGACCCTGTCTTCCACGGAAAGGACGACGAAATAGGTCACCACCAGGAGGGCAATCACGGCCGCCACAATTCCGGCCACCACAGCCATGGACCGCCGTTCGCCCGCGGTCTCGGGCGGCATGGCGTGGCGATCGTCCCCGATAAGGCTGTTGACCAGATGAAGGACCTCGTCCGGATCGGACAGGCCTCGGAAGACGATCTTGGCGTCCGGGTCGCCGGAGGTGAAGAACCCGATGGCGCCAATGCCCAGGATGCGGTCGGAGGGGCTCTGCCGCAGCCGCACCTCACGAATGGCGGAGGCGGGGAGTTCGATCACCTGCCGGGACAAGACGCCCTTGCGAATGCGAATGGCCCACGAGGTGATCGTGAGTCTCGTGCAGGCTCTGCCCAGGATGGCCGACAGGGCCAGCCAGGCCCCGATCAGCAGGGAGACGCACCCCAGGCCGATCGGCCCGTTGTCCATGGTCAGCCACATCGAGCCGGCGAGGATGAACACCCCGCCCAGCACGTAGTTGCCCAGATAGCACAACACGGAGGGCCTTCCCTCCCAGAGAACGTGAGCCTCTCCCTGCCTCTCGGAATCCATGTTCGCCTGCAGCGCCGGCGCCCAGGCCTGGCCTGCGGCCGGGACGCGAGACCGCGGGCCCAGGGCCGGCCCCCGGGGCGACTCCGAAGCCCGGGCCACGTTACCGCAATTGGGGCACACCGGGCTTGCCCCGGGCTCGACGCCCTCGATGCTCACGTCGTATCCACATTCCGAACATCGAAACCGGATCATGCCTGCGATCCTCCGCCCCATCACGGCCCGTCTATCTTACGCCCGGCCCGCCCATTGCTGCAAGGCGGCATCCCCGCTCGTGCAGGCAAGATGCCTGCACCACAAGGCCGTCCCGTAACCACTCAGGACAGCAATTCCAGTTCCATCGTCTCGCCGGCCTGGAGGGTCAGGGGGGTACCGAGGCGGATGGTGATACGGCCGTTTTCCAGTGCCAGGTTGGCTGATAGCGGCTGGCCGGCCACTGTTATGCGGCACTGCGGCGGCGACTCCGGGCCGGGGGAGGTCAGCAGGATCGTCCGGAGGCGGAGGCGCCCGTGGCGGAGTTCGATCCGGGAGCGCTGGGCGCCGCCTTGGCGGGTCTGGGTGAACAGACCCCAGCCTTCGGCGGCGGTGAAGAAGGAGGCGTGGTCGTCGCCCTTCCAGAGCGGCTCGAACCCGATGAGTCCGGCGGGCCCGTCATAGGTGTAGCCCTGGCAGGCCAGCAGGATCGCCCAGATGCCCAGGGTGCGCGCATAGAACTTGCCGCACTCGTCATCGCCGAAGGGATTGCCGCTGTAGCCCCAGCTGGCCTGGTCGCTGGCGGTCAGGCCGGTGCGCAAGCGGCCGTCGTATCGTTCCGATGCCGCGTGAACCACCATGAACGCCTCGCGCAACAGGCCGCAATAGGCCATCAGGCCCGCGGCCGAGTATTCGAACCCGCTCATGACCTCTTCGGTGCATCGACTGGCCTCGTCCGGTTCGGGCCGGCCGCCCAGAGGCCAGGTGCCTTGCACCATGCCGGCATCGTCGTCGGCCACGAATGTCCGCGGCGCCTGGGGGACGCCGTCAAAACCGGTGCGGAAATTGTATTTCAGCAGCGATTGCATCGCCGAACGCACGTGCTCGGGCGGGTAGAGCCACCCCAGGCCGACCTGCCTGGCCCACCACTGGCCCAGCATCTGATCGATGTAGCACCCCGTCAGGTAGTCGCGGCAGGGGGTGGGGTCGGGAACCTGGATGAAGTACTCGCCGTTGAAGAGGGCCTTGTCCTGGTTGACCGAGCCGGCTTCGCGTATCTTGCGGTAGAACTCGGCCGAGGCCAGGTCCTTTTCGATTCTGGCCATCCGCTCGGCGGCGGCCAGGGCGCCCAGGTACATGCTGCCCATCCAGGACGACGTGCCCCCCTGGTCGCTGTCCATGCCGTGTTGCGGGCCCGAGAGCATTCCGTCGGGAATGCCCTCGCGCGGGTTCTCCACCGACAGCGAGGGCGTGTTGGCGGCGTCCCAGCGGATGATCAGGTAGTCCATCGCCTTCTTGACGGCCGGCCAGTGGCGGGCGAGCCATTCGCCGTCGGCGCTCAGCAGATGCTCGCGGTAACTGCTCATCACGAAGCTGCATTGCCCGTCAAACGCGGGAAACTGCCATTGTTGCCCTGGCGGATGGCGAAACCGCACGGGCAGCATGCCCTCGGGCCCCAGGTTATCGGCGTCTTCCTCGCGCATCGCGCGCCCGATCGCGGGCCACAGCCGGGCATGCGCCTGGGCGTAGCCCCAGACGTGCGTCGCGTTGCCTTCGCAACAGCCGCGACTCGACATGCAGCCCTCCCAGCCATAGAAGAACCCCTTCTTCGACCAGAGGCAGGTCTGGCTGTTGAGGATCGCCACCTGGGAGCTGATGCGGTCGAGCAACCAGCGGGGCAGATTGGATTCGTAGAACGTGTCGTGGTAGAGCCGCGTCAGACGCGTCAGTTCGGTCAGGCGGGCGGTCACGTCGCGGGCGACGCCGAGGGCGTCGGGCCACCAGTTGCCATACATGTTGCCCACGTGATATGTGTTGGCGTGCGGGACATTGGGAAAATGCCACGCCAGGACGAATGAGACGGTCCGCGTCTGACCGGGCGAAAGCGTAAACGGCACGGCGATCGCGCCGTCCAGGGTCTCGCCGGCCGGCGAGGGGCCCGCGGCGCCGGGACCGATAACGCCGCCGCTTTCGGCGAACGCCTGGCCTAACGCCCAAAGGTCTTCCCAGGACGCCGTCGATTGGACATCCGGCGCTAAGGCGGCCAGGGCCATGTCGCCCGTCCATGGAGAATCCTTCGGCTGGGCGGAGGTCATGTGCAGGACCGTCACGCCCGGTTCGCGCAGGACGCGATTGGAGTTGCCCCCGAGTCCCGGCCCGACAGGCCCGACCTCGTGGTGTTGCGTGGCCTGGAAATGGCCCCCCACCGCATTCCGCTGCGTAGCCAGAAAGCTGACCTCGACCGGCTCGGGGCCGGGGTTGGCCGCGGTGAAGTTGAAGATGGCGCACGGAATGGACGAGTCCTTCTCCTGCAGCGGGATCAGCGGGCTGAAGACTTCCAGGCTCGTGCGGACCGGCAGCGCGTCATCCTCGAAGGTGTACCAGCCGAAGGGATACTCGCCGCGGAAGTGCAGGGCCTGCATGCCCGGCAGGGGCCCTTGGGCCACGGTCTGCAACGCCCGAACGATCGGGGAACCGCCGCGGGGCTTCGCACGCACGGCGAAGAAGCTGTTGGGCATTGGGACGCCGGCGAAGTTCTTCATGATCTGCCAGACGGTTCGCCTCGCTTCGCCGTTGATCTGGATCGGCCCGGCGGCGATCCCGCCCACCGGCAGGCTGATCGCCGCCAGGTGCTCGCCCCGGTACACGCGAGGTTCCCCCCGCTCGAACAGGCCCGGGTCGTTCAACCGTCTGGCAAACGCCTCCGCCTGCCGCTCCCGAATGCCCGCCTCGGTTTCCATATCGCTCACGTCCGTTCCCTTCGACGTGTCCCGTCCGACCCGCGCTCCGCGACCGTCGCGGGCGTTCACCTGGATCGACCCACGTTATACCCTCCCCAGCGGCGTTAGCAAGGCATTCGCGGCCGTGGGGTGCGGCCGGCCCGATCGGCGGAAAGGCCGGCGGCCGGGCAGACCTTTCGATCCGCCCGGCCGCCGCGTCGTGCGGTTTCCCCGGAGTCTTGCAGTCATACTCGCCGCACAAATCCGTGCTTCCCGAAACCAACTCACACTCTCCCGGCATTTCTCCCGGCCATATTGCCCAACAATCCGGCCTTGGCGGACTGTCACTTCGGTTCGACGTAGCGGTAGATCCCGCGGTTGTCCTTGGCGATCCCCCGCATGCAGGCTTCCGTCTCGCTGCTGGGCTTGTCGCCGACGATGATGACGTTAATCTGGACGGCCCGGTTGGCGTTGTGGTCTCGCAGCCAGGCCACGACGGCATCGTTGCCCCGCAGCACGCGGCCGCCGCTCTGGTACTCGCGACCGGTGGTCTCGAAATCGCCGTCGGTCAGCAGGAAGAGGACTTTGCTTTGGTCGGCCTTGGCGCCGGCGAGGGCGCGGAAGGCGGCCTCCAAGGCCGGGATCGGGCAGGAGCCGTACCCGGACGCGTTCACCTTGGCGAGGAACCGTGCGGCCTCTTTCTTGTTTTCCTCGGTGGCCGGCAGCAGTCGCCCGGCCGGGTTCTCCTGGCAGGTGTCTTTCGCGAAGAACACCACGTGGAACGACTGGGTGTCTTCCAGGTAGGAGATGAAGTCGATGAGTTCCCCGCAGATCCGCTCGAACGCCGGCAGGACGGACCCGCTCTGGTCGATCACGAAGACGACGTTGTCGAATCGCCCGCCGGGCCCCGGACCGGGCGTGTCAGGGCCCAGGCCGATCGGACCGATGACGACCTTGGTTCCACCGGGGTCGCGACCCGTACCGGCGAAGATCCCGAATTCCCCGGTCCCGATCGGGTTGAAGTCTTTTTCGCCCGGAGCGGCCAGGTTCTTGCCGCTGCCGAAAACGGCGGTCAGATTCCAGTCCTTCCGCGTCCTGACGAGCACCGCATCGCGGCCGCCGCCGGCGCCGCCCGTGCCCTTGAAATCTCCCCATTTGGTCTGGGCCCTCGCCTGCCGGTTCGTCGGCTGGGTGTTGTCCTTGGGGCGGGGCTGATCGAAAAGCGTGCCGTCGGGGTTCTTCAACTCCCTTTCGGGGCGCCGCATGTCGACGCCCGTCTCACGGGCTGTGCCGATCATCGGCGGCACGGTGGGAGACTCCGTCGCCGGGGGTGACACGGCGCCGGCCACCGCGATCATGAGCATCAGCATCCCCGTCGCGTGCAAGCAACTGCTGCCCAACCACGGAACCAGGCGGTGGAAGACTTCCCGGGGATTCTCCCGAACCTCGTCCCGGGAACACACCCTCACAACGTCGCCGTTCGCCTCGTCGGCGACCCCCGGCACGGCCACCCCCACCAGCGTCGCGTCAGGGGCGTCCTCTTCGTGCCTCCGCACCCCCCCGCCACAGTTGGGGCATTGCAGACGGCCGGGGTCATCCGGCCTGGCGGTGATGAGGGTTCCACAATCTTCGCAGCGAAAAACAATGGCTTTCATGTCCGGACCTCCCGAGTAGGTTGCCTGTGTTGCCGGGACTCTCAAACGCCACGTAGTACGTATGATTGCGGGGAGGAAGTAACCCTCGCTCTAACCATAGGCCGCCCCCCGCGGCGCGGGCCAGTGGCGGCCGGGGGCAGATTGAAGGAGATACGCCCGGCCGGGTGGGGGTTTGACGGCACCAAGGCGGCAGAACGAGGGTGCTCCGATCCAACGGCTTTCATTTCAAACACTTGTACGATCGAATGCCCTGAATCAACCGCCTGGGGCACTCTCGTGGACGGAGAGGGAAAAAAACATATTTCGCTGCTGGACAGGACACTCGAACTTGGTATTTGAGACTTTTTCGACAAAAACCCCCCGGAAGCAAGACCAAAGGCCTGCTTTAACACCAAACACGCCAACGACTTGTACCCCTTTTCCGCAGGAAGTGCATCTCTCGCGGTCCCTCTAATTAAGTAAGCAGGGCGAACGGAAGCAAGGCGAGGGGAGAAACGCGGTGCAAGTCCGCCTTCGGCGGACCGCTAAACCAATAGGGACGGAGATTCGGGTTGTGGGCGGAGGGAGAAGAGGATAGAATAGGGGGACATTATCGTGAGGCGGGTCTGGGCGGCGTCTCGTCCGGTTCCCCCCCCAGACTACAAGGCGACCGTAATGGAATTACCGTTTCGTGCCAAGGGCGACCAGTTGCTGCCCCCCGGCGAGCTGACCGACATCCGTCGGCGGCTGCGAACCCTCGCGCCCAGCCACGACCTGGCCACCGTGATCGCCTGCGCGTTCGACCGCCGCACGAGGATGCTGCCGTTCTTCTTCGCCGACACGCGGATGGCGCCGGCGGGGGTTCGGGCGATCGGCTCGGCGTTGGCCGACGCGGGCCTGTCCAAGACCCGGATCGTCCTGCAACAGTGGAACAAGAACTTCCGCCCGTCCCGCATGCAGTTGGACGGACGCGTGCCGGACCTGTTCTGCGTTTCGTCGATGAGCCTGCACATGCGTCAGGCGCACGCCCTGCTGCGTGACGCCCGGCGGATCGACCCGGCCCACCGCCCGCTCGTGATCGCCGGCGGGTCCGTCTGCGTATACGAGCCCTGGAAGGTCTTCAGCACCGACCCGGCCGACCCGTTCAGCCCCGACGTCGTCGTCACCGGCGAGGAATACGTCTTCCTGAGCCTGCTGGAAGTCCTGCTGAACTACCGCGGCCAGGGCGAGAGCCTCCGGGCCGCCTTCGCACGCGCTCGCGACGAGGGCACCCTCGACGGCGTCCCCGGGCTGATCTACGGCCGGGGCGGACGCGACGGCGCCCCCGCCGAACTGGTCGACACCGGCATCCAGAGGCTCGCCGGCGACCTGGACGAACTGCCCCACCCCGTGCTGGGGTACGCCCTTCTGGAAGCCCCCAGCGGGCGGGCGACGCTGGCCTCGCAACCCCTGCCGCCCAACAAGGTCCGCCGGCGCAGCCCCATCGGCTCGCTGGTGATGACGTTCGGCTGCAAGTACGGCTGCGGGTATTGCCCCATCCCCGGTTACAACCAGCGGAACCTGCGGTTCAAGTCGGGACCGAGGATTGCCGACGAGATGGCCCGGATCAGCCGCGAGTACGGCATCCGCAATTTCTTCGGGGCCGACGACAATTTCTTCAACGACAAGGCCCGCGTCCTGGAGATCGTCAAGTGCATCCACGAGGCCAAGGACGACCTGGGGCACGTCCGCCGGCGGGTGCGTTGGGGGACGGAGGCGACCATCCACGACACGCTGGCCCTCCGCGAGCACCTGCCCATGATGCGCCAGGCCGGGCTGCGCGCCCTCTGGCTGGGCATCGAGGACATGACCGGCGCCCTCGTCAAAAAGGGCCAGACCGTCGACAAGACCCTCGAGGCCTTCGCCCTTCTCAACGAGATCGGCATCAGCCCCATGCCCATGATGATGCACCACGACGCCCAGCCTTTCTACACCCGCGGCAAGCCCGACGGGCTGTACAACCAGGTCAAGTTGCTCCGCAAGGCCGGCGCCGTCAGCCTCCAGGTTCTCATGGTGACGCCCTCGGCCGGGTCGAAACTCTACGAAGACACGTTCCGCTCCGGCATGGTGTACGAATCCGTCGCCGGGCGTCCCGTGCAGGACCACATGTACGACGGCAACTTCGTCATCGCCTCGCTGGCCCAGAAGCCCTGGCGCAAGCAGCTCAACCTGACGCTGGCGTACCTGTCCTTCTACAACATCTTCCGCATGATCGGCCTGATGTTCCGGCGGCGGACCCCGCTGTCGCGCAAGCGGATCATGATGCAGATCCTCGGCATCGCCGGGCTGGGGTACACCATCCGCCGCACCACCGGGTGGATGTTCCGTCTGATGACCGGGCGGATTCGCCGCATGACCCGCCCCACGTACAGCGCGCTGCCGATGCGGAGCGTCGAGGGCGGTATCGCCTCGCACGACCTGCCGGCGATGATGGTCCCCTTCGACACCCCCGCGCCCGCCCCCGCCCCCCAGCCGCAGAACGCCTGAACGCTCCCGCGCCCGCTCACTCCCCCGGGCCCGAGCGGATGATCTCCGTCCAGTCGTACACGCCCGTGGTCTGCTCGCCCGGGGCGACGGTGAGGAACTCCCCCGCATCCCATTCGCCGTTGACCAGGCGGCGGATCAGGTCCAGGCTTCCGGGCAGTTCGATGCAGACCTTTCCCTCGGCCCGGGCCTGTTCGCCGAAGCGTTCGCGGAACCCCAGCCCGCCCGTCTCGGGCACGTCGATGAAGACGACCTTGTTGTTGACCGACTCCATCGCCTTGGGGTGCATGCTTTCCCAGATGAACTTGGCGTCGTCCTCGCCGTACTGGTCAACGAGGGCGGCGAACTGGTCGCCGTACGCGACGGCCGATTGCCCGTCCTCGCTGGTCCGCAGGAAGTAGCTGCCCCGTTCCATGTATCCGGCGGAGCTGAAGGGCATGCTGGGGTTTTCCTGGAAGTGCTGGCGGAACCGCTCGCGGTCGCCCAGCAGGATGGTGCAGCAGTCGTGGGCGCGGGGGATGATGAGTGTCTGCGTCCGCGCCCGCAGCCCCACCCCCGCGTTGCCGCAGAGCCCGTAGAGCAGCAGGACGGCGTCGTACCCCTTGACGCCGCCGGCGGCCTGGTCGATCCGCGCCTGGATCGCCTGGCGGAGGACGTCCGGGCGAATGTGCTCGCCCAGCTCGAGGAATTCCGCGTCCACCGTGTGCGGGCTGCGGGCCAGGCAGTGGCACGCCTCCCGCCAGAATACGTTGCAGGCGATCAGTTTTAGCAGCATGTCACGTCCTTATCCCGGCCGAGGGCGCCCCGGCCGTCCCCCATCATCGCATTCCCGGGCCGGGCCTGTCAAACCTAGTTGGACCCGACTCCTCTCCGGCCGCCGCCGAAACCCTGCATGCGCGGGTGCCGTGGTTCGCGGCGCAGCCGCAACCACGATCCCACGGCATTCGGGTTCCTCAGGACGTGGTTGCGGATGCGCCGCGAACCACGGCACCCACCGCGAACAAGGCGCCCATCGCGCGTGGGCGAGGCCCGGGGCGAGAACGAACTTCGCTTGGGATTCTTCCCAAGCCCGCCGAGGCAGGCTATTATGGGAGGACAACGCATGGCGAACGTTCCAGACATTGCGATCATCGGAGCCGGGCGGGTAGGTACGGCCATCGGCGTGCTCGCGCGGCGGGCGGGGCTGACGGTGTCGGCCGTCGCCGGGGGCGGGGGCGCCAAGGCCGCCGCCGACGCCATCGGCGGGGCCATCCGCGTCTGTTCGCCCGCCGAGGCCGCCCGGACCGCGGGGCTGGTCCTCCTGACCGTCCGCGACGACGTGATCGAGGCCGTCTGCCAGGACCTCGTCGACGCCGCCGCGATCCGCCCCGGGGCGGTGGTGGCCCATTGCAGCGGGGCGCTGTCCAGCGAGTGCCTCGCCCCCGCGCGGGCGGCGTGCAAGGCCTCCGTCGCGTCCTTCCACCCGCTGCCCCGGCTCGTACTGCTTCTGCGAGGGCGACAAGGACGCCGTGGACGTCGTGACGGCGCTGGCCGAGCGGATCGGCGGAAAGCCCGTGCGGATCCAGGCGGCCGGCAAGGCGCTGTATCACGCCGCGGCGGTGGTGGCGTGCAATTATCTGGCGGCCCTTGTGGACGCGGCGGCCGTCCTGTGCGAGAATGCCGGACTGGACCGGGCGACGGCGTTGGCGGCCCTGGGGCCGATCGTAACGGCCACCGCCGACAACGTAGCCAAGCTGGGCCCCGCCGAGGCCCTCACCGGGCCCGTTGACCGCGGCGACGTCGAGACCGTCCGCCGCCACATGCGGGCCCTGACCGGCGTGGACGCGAGGCTCAAGGCCCTCTACAAGGCCGCCGGAGAGTGGACCGTCGCCCTGGCCCTGCGGAAGAAAACGATTGGCCCGGAGACCGCCGAACGGCTTCGGGCCGCCTTGAACGAAACCAACGTCTAACGAAAGGACTGACTGATGCCCGCACAGATCATTGACGGCAAGGCCGTCGCCGCCCAGATGAAGCAGGAAATCGCCGCCGAGGTCAAAGCCCTCGCCGCTGCCGGTCGCAAGTGCAAGCTGGTGGCCCTGATGGTCGGGGAGTCCGCCCCGTCCAAGATGTACTCCGGCGCCCGGGCCCGCAGTTGCGAGGAAGTGCGCATCGCCCATGAGCTGCTGGCCCTGCCGGCCGAGATCTCCCAGGCCGACCTGCTGGCCAAAGTCGCCGCCCTCAACGCCGACGCCTCCGTCAGCGGGCTGCTCCTGCTGCTGCCCTTCCCCGCCCACATCGACACGCGGCTGGTCCAGCAGACCATCGCCCCGGTCAAGGACGTCGAGGGCATGAACCCGGTGAACATGGGCAAGCTGTTTTACGGCGGCTCGTCGGTGCTGCCCTGCACGCCGGCCTCGGCGGTCGAACTGCTCCGGCGGACGTGCCCGGACCTGGCGGGCAAGGAAGTCGTGATCGTCGGGCACAGCGAGATCGTCGGCAAGCCCATCGCCATGATCCTGCTCCAGAGCCTCAACGCCGCCCCCACCGTCACCGTCTGCCACGTGGCGACCAAAGACCTGGCCTTCCACACCCGCCGGGCCGACGTCGTCATCGTCGCCACCGGCGTGCCCCAGGTCCGCTGGCAGAAATACTCGGCCAAGAAGAAGGCCGGCGAGAACCCGCCCGCGCCCGACCTGAAGGGCTTCATCAAGGCCGACATGATCAAGGACGGCGCCATCGTCATCGACGTGGCGATCAACCGCATCCCCCGCGCCCTGGACGCCGCCGGCAACGCGACGCTGAACGAGAAGGGCAAGCCCGACATGGTCACCGTGGGCGACGTGGACTTCGAAGGCGCCAGCCAGAAGGCCGCCGCCATCACCCCCGTGCCCGGCGGCGTGGGCGAGGTCACCACGGCCATCCTGCTCAAGAACACGCTGGTCTGCGCGAAAGCGGTCGTCTAACTCGCCCACGACCAACATCGGATTCCCTCTGTCTCAAAACGAGAACCCACGGACGGCGGCCCGTGGGTTTCTTTTTTGTGGATTGAACCGGTTTCTCGAACCCCCCTTGCCGGCAACGCCCACGGACGGCGGTCCGTGGGACTCATCGCGTGAGTCGCTTCCCCCTCGCGCCGGCCCGTTACTTGGGCTCGGGCTTGACCATTTCCTGCTTCATGATGCGGCCGAGCTTGAACTTGACCGTCCGCTTGGCCGGCACCATGACGCGCTCGAGCGTCTTGGGGTTCTGGGCCTGTCGGGCGGCCCGTTGCTTCGTCTCGAAGACCCCGAAATCGCGGAACTCCAGGCGATTGCCTTCGGCCAGTTCCCTGATCACCTCGTCCAGGAAGCATTGCACGACGTCTTTGACGATCACGCGCTTCTGCTGGAGCTTCTCGGCAATCCGATCCACCATTTCCTTCTTCGTTACCGTATGCATTCTAATGCCCTCTTCAAGAAAGCAGTTGTCTGCAGGAACTCACTTGGCGGCGCACTTGGCCCGTCGAACCTGACATGCCGGCCATCGACGTGCAACTCAACCTACCACAACAACTTCACTCGTGCAAGCATATTCTATTCGCCCGGGCCGGGCCCGACAAGCGCCCGCGCGTAAATTTCCAGCAAATTCCCGGGCCCAACTCACTTGTCCGCCGCCCCTTCCGTCTGACCCAGCCGCCGATAGAACTGTTGCATCACGTCCTGATAGCCCTCGGGGGCCTTGTCTTTCTCCGCGTCGGCGACCTTGTCCCGCACGTACTTGGGCATGCCCGCCGACGTGTCCCCCGCCACGCTCACCCCGCCGGTGATCATCATCGCCGACTGCTTCAAGCCCGCCAGCACCGTCTTCCGCTGCCGCAACGCATTCTGATAATCGTATTTCTCCACATCTTTCCGCACCCGCCCCATCAGCGTGACCATCTTGCCCAGCTCGAAATTGCGATAGTCGCTGGGCTTCAAGGTCGCCTTGACCCGCTCGGCCTTGTTGATCAACGCCGCCTGCTTGCCCGCCAGCGGGCCCATCTTCTCCTTCACCTCCGGCGGCACGGGCCCCTCCAGCCCCTCCTCGCCCGCCCCCGACACCTTCCCGCCCCCCGTCGCCCCGCCCGGCGGGTCCGTCGAAACATCCTTCACCTGCCCCTTCGAGAACGGCTCTTCCGTCAGCCGCGTCGGCGTCTTCCGCCCCCCCTTGCCCACCGCCTTGTCCTCGACGAACTCCCCCGAGCTCTTGCCGCTTCGCCCCTCTCCGCTTCGGCCTTGAATCTCGCTGTTGTTGGGCAACTGGTTGCCCGTGACGCCCTGGGCGTTCATGGACGAGATCGGCCCGTCCATCGCGTCCCAGCCGGCCCCCTTGTCGAAACTGTCCGTCCACTTGCTCGAGATGTCCTCCATCTCGTCGAAGAGGTCCTCTTCCTCTTCCAGCAGGTCGCCCACGAGGTCCTCCAGTTGCGTGGGCAGCTCGGCGGCCTCGATCTTGTCCTGCCCGGCCGGGGCCTCCATCGCCCACTTCACGCGGTCGGGCTCGTCGCTGAGCCACTTCTCGATATTGCTCGTCAGGCTCTTGGCGTTTTCGATCCCGTTGTCTTCCAGGGCCGTCGCGATCTCGGTGGCCTTCTTGCTCAAGGCATCCTTCGCCATCGTCACGTCGCTCTTGACGGCCAGCAGCTCCTTCAGCAGCGACGGATTCGAGAAATCCTGCTGCGCGAGCTTGGAGAAGTCCGTCAGGGCCTCGTTCATGAACTTCTCCCACTTGTCCTGCAAGGCCTTGAGCTCCTCCGTCAGCTTCTCCTGCTCGAACGCGTCCACCGGGTTCTTCGCCAGCCGTTCGGCGGCCTCGATGGCCTTACGCTCGTCCTTCACGAAGTCCTTGAGGGCGTCGGTGAGTTTCTTGAGTTTCTCCGCCGCCTCAGGCGGAATGTCCCCGCCCGGTTTGCCCTTGCCCGCCTCCTCCGGATGCGCCAGCGAGGGCATCACCGCCAGCAGCGTCCGCAGGGCCTGGAGAATCTGGTCCTGCGTGGATGCCAAAGGCCCGCACGCCCGCTCTCGCTGCGCCCACTGCCCCAGCCCCGCCACCGCCTCCGCCTGCTGCACCGCCACGGGCGCGGGCCCGTCGGCGATGTCCGCGATCCCGCGCCGGATCGCTTCGAGCTGCTTGTCGAACGGGAACTTGTCCCGCAGGTCCGCCAGTTCCTTCAGCACGTCCTGCTGGCCCTGAACAATCCCGCGCCCCGCCTGCTGCACCCCCGCCAGATCCGCCAACTGAACCCGGCACCGCTGGGTGTCCACCCGCTTGCCTTCCTGCAACCGCAGCAGGGCCGTCAACCGCCGATACAACTCCTCGTACCGCCTCGCCTGCTCGGCCTGCACCTTCGCCGGCTCCTGCACGAGGATCCGAATCTGGCGAGAAACACTCGTCTGGGGCGTCAGCTTGAGCGAGGGAATGTCCCGGTGGTCGGCCGCGACGGCCTGGCACAGCAACGCCACGCTCCCGTCGGCCGCCACGTTCGCCGGGATCGCCAGCTCGAACCGCTCGTGGACCTTCTCCTTCTTGTCCGCGGCGGCGTACTTCCATTCCTTGACGGCCGCGGGGGCCTGGGTCTCTCGCCCCACCAACAACTTCAGCCCCGCCAGTCCGTACTTGTCGGCCGCGTGCAGCCGGAAGGAAACCTTCCCACCCGGGGCGACCCACGTGTCCGCGCTGGGCGAGAGGATCTCGACGACCGGCGGCGGGTCGGCCTGGGCGGCAAGGGCGAACCACCCCGCCTCGGCGGCCGCGGCGCCGGCGGCCTGGCCCGGGTCGGGCGACTGACCCACCACCCGGCCGGCCTGATCGTGCAGGACGATGCGATACGCCCCCGCGCCCGTGAGTTTCAGCGAGGTCGAGAACGACCGCCCGTCGCCGGCGCCGTCCATCTCGACGGGGGCGGCGCCCTTGACCTCGAGCGTCGCACCGGGCACGGGGCTGCCCAGCGCCGCTCGAATGCCCACCACGCTGCCGACGGGCCCCTCGATCCGCCCGTCTCGGCCGGTGAGGGTTTTGGCGGGCAACTGCGCGTACGCCGGCGGCTCGATCCGCCGCTCGATCCCCGTCACCGCCACCCGGCGGATGACCTTCACGCTGAAGAACGGCCGCTCCACCGGCCAGCGGCTCTCGCCGATCCGAACGTAGTACCGCACGTCGTCCTGGAGGGCCGCGAAGCGATACGTGAACCGCGTGCCCTTGCTCGAAGGCGTCATTTCATGCACCGCCCCGTCCTCGGTGACGACCTGCGCGGTCAGGGGCTGGGCCCCGAGGTTCATCAGGACGGCCTCGACGTCCAGGTCGGCCCCGGCAAACAACGTGGTGTCGGCCTCGGGCGTGAGGGACTGCAACTGGATGCGATTGGCCGCCGGCACCCACCGCCCGGGCGAGAGCACCGCGTGCAGCCCGCGGGCAAACACCGGGCCCTGGAACATCGCAAACAGCACCGCCGCCACCGTCACCCCGACCAATCCCAGCCCCCACCGCCGCAGCGAGCGCTTGGGCACGCAGCCGATCGGATCGATCCCCGCGGCTGCGACGGCCGCCTCGTCGATCGCCCCCTGCACCAGTTCGTTTCCGCCCGGCCTGGTCTCCCGCGACAGCAGGACGGCATTAATCAGATGGTTCTCCAGCCCGTCGCGCTGGCTCTCGACGAGCCTGGCCGCCTGGGCATATCCGATGGGCCCGCGCGCCAGCCTCACCGCGACGGCCGCCATGCCTCCCAACGCCGCCGCCCCGCCCGCCGCGAGCATCGCCCACCGCAAGGCCTCGGGCGGCTGGCCCGGCCAGTACCCCATCACCGCCGCGGCCACGAACGTCGCCCCGCCCGTCGTCGCCCCCGTCGCCGCCAGGGCCGTCAACAGCCTCACCACCCACTGCGCGCTCCGCACCCCGTCCAGCCGTCGGCGGATATCCGTCATGCCGCGATAGTCTTCTACGCTCGTCATGCCGTGTGGCCCTGCGGGTTCACCTCTTTAATGATAAGGAATCCGTCCACGAATTCCACGAATTACACGAATTGCCGGCGTGGACAACGCCGCCCCGGCTGTGTAATCGGCTGTGTAATCTGGTCGTCAAGAGACTCTCGAATGCCAAGGGGCCCCGCGTGAAAGACGACAACTCACAGGCAACGGCCCAAACGGCGGATGCCGTGGAAACACTCCCGCGCCGGCGACGCATGCGATGGTGGGGCTGGCTGCTGACGATCCTGGGCACGATCCTGTGCCTGGCCGTCAGTGCATGGTTCGGCTGGGGCTACGTCGGGCAGAAACGCCTGGACGAACTCACCGCCGACATCCGCTCCCGCGGCGAACCGCTGGACTGGAAGGATCTGGCCGGCCCGCCCGTCCCTGACGACCAGAACGCCGTGCCGCTGTACGTGAGGGCCCACGGCCTGATCAACGAACCCACCAGCAAGTATTCCCAGGCCGACGTGGGCAGCTTCCGCGATATGATGCAGGACCTGGTGAGAAACGCCCCCTTCCGCCGCCAGCATCCGGCGGAAGTCGCCGCGATCATTGATTTCTCCCGGGAGCCGCTGGCCCTGCTTCGTCAGGCCGCCGGCCGCCCCGGGGCCGACTTCAACATCGACTTCAACGCCTCCCCCCTCGAATTCCAATACCCGCCGTTGGCGAACATGATCA
>JAPLNA010000219.1 GCA_026693065.1 Planctomycetota bacterium | reverse complement strand
AGGACGGCGACGACATCATCCTGGGCGGGGCCTCCGGCGATACGTTGTACGGGGACGCCGGCCCGGCCGTTGGCGGCAAGAGCGTCACGCCTGACATCCTCCCGCTGGACGGCGCGGGCGGCCCGGGCGACGACGTGATCCTGGGCGACAACGGCGAGGCCGTCTTCGACGGTCTGGCCCGCGTCTACGTCGCCACCACCGATCCGTCGATTGGCGGCGACGACACAATCGAGGGCAACGAAGGCAACGACGTCCTCCTGGGCGGGGCCGGGGCCGACACGATCTACGGCGAGGCCGCCGATCTGGACACCGTCGTCTCCTCCGGCGACGACGTGATCCTGGGCGACAACGGTCGCGTGGATTACGACCTGGCCAGCGACACGATCGACGGGCGGCTGGACATCAGCGGCGTCACGCTTGACGACGTCACCGGCACGCTCGACCGCGTCATGACCACCGATCCGACGATCGGCGGGAACGACGTGATCTACGGCAACGGCGGCCACGATGCGATCCTCGGTGGGACGGGCGACGACACGATCTACGGCGACACGAGCGACACGCCCGCCGGCGACGACGGATCGGACGTGCTGATGGGCGACCACGCGAAGTTCTTCCCGATTGCGTACCTGCCGTGGGGCCAGAACGTGTTCGCCATCGACACGGGCGCCGCGGCCGGGGCCGGTGACGATACGATCTACGGCAACGGCGGCGACGACTTTATCTTCGGCCAGCAGGGCGACGACACCCTGTACGGCGGGGCCGGCGAAGACGACATGACCGGCGGCAGCAACGTGATCGGGGCCGTCGACGGCGGAGCGAACAACGACTTCATGGACGGCGGCGACGGCGCCGACGTCATGCTGGGCGACAACGCCCTGATCCTGCGGCACCTGCGGGAAGGACAGACCCGCGATTGGACCCGCTGGCCCGCCCCGTTCGCCGACGTGATCCGCGAGGTCACCCGGTACGACGACATCGATGGCGTCGGGGGCGACGACACGATGTACGGCCAGGCCGGCGACGACATCATGTACGGCCAGCGCGGCGACGACACGATGTACGGCGGCGACGGCGTCGACGAAATGATCGGCGGGCTCGGCGACGACACCATGAGCGGCGACGCCGGGCGAGACTACATGCTGGGCGACCAGGGCTACTTCGTTCGCGTGCTGAACGCCAACGGCTCGGCCCGCATCGACGCCGACGGCACGTTCCACCGCGACTGCTTCCTGGAGGACGTCGGCACGATCACCGGCATGGTGCCTTTGGACAAGACCGCCCTGCGGGCGGTCGATCCGGCGTTGGGCGCGAAGATCACCCTGGCCGACATGACCGTCATCAGCGGCGTCTACAATAACGACGGGTCCAAGCGGATGAACGCCGACACCGGCGCGTGGGACACCGAAGGGCTGTTGATCGACCTGGTGGCCGCCAACAACGACACCATGAACGGCGGAGACGGCGACGACTTCATGGTCGGCCAGCGCGGCGACGACACGATGAACGGCGACGGCGGCGACGACTTGGTCGTCGGCGACCAGATCACCAACGTCTCCCCGTTCCGCACCGACGTGCCCCAGGTCGTCCAGGGCGTGCGGCTGCTCTCCGCCGACGCCAGCGTGCCGGTCACGCTGAACCCGCTGGGTTCGGTGATCGTCCCGCAACTGACGGTCTACCCGGACGAGATGAATAACTTCGCGATGCCCGCGCTGACGGCCCTGACGCCGGTGGCCGGGGCGTTGAAGGATCTCGCGGCGGCTTCCGCGCTGGACCGCACCGACGACCGAACCATGACTCCCTACATCGCCGTCGTCCCCGACGTGACGCACCACGTCGACGTCCTGCCGGGCAACGACACGCTGCACGGCGGGGAGGGCAACGACACGGTCGTCGGCGATAACGCGGTGTTCTTCGCCCCGCTGCTGACGGGGATGCCGGACCTGGACAAGGCCCTCGCCGACATGACCACCCAGTTGATCGGGGTCACCAGGGCCCTGCACCAGTTGTCGCTGGACTATGAGGTGTACGAGCACAACGTGCTGAGCCTGACGCACGTGAAGGACGTGTCGGTCGGGCAGGACGACGTGAGCGGCGACGACGGTAACGACACCCTCTTCGGCGACAACGCCATGTTCGCCTCGGCGTTCATGACGGGCCTGCCGTCGGCGAACGCGGACTTCACGGCCGCCGCGGTGGAGTTCTGCGGACAGGTGAAAGACCTGCGAGACATGGCGGTGGACTTCGGGTTTGTCGTGCAGGAAGCCCACCTGCAGGTGCTGACGAGCCTGACGGCCGACGCCCTCGTGAAGAACCCCGGCCGCGTCAAGCCGGTGGCCAAGGACGTTCACGATCCCGCCTACCACGTGCTGCACATCAACTGCGACACGATCCAGACGGGTTCGGGCAACGACATGGCGTTCGGGGACGAGGCGATCGTCTTCGCTCCGGCCGTCAATGGGCAGGTCTACAAGAAGCCCATCGAGTACCTGAACGTCACGCAGGCGACGTACAACGCGGCGAAGAAGGCCGTCGTCGCCCTGGCGAAGGTTCGGGACAAGGCCCTGGCCGATCACGTGAAGGCCGACCACGCCACGGCGGCGGACTTCCGCAGCCGTATGCCCGCCCCCGCGGACCTGGCGCTGGTGACGTTCCCGTACGAATACTCGCGGTACGTCGGCAACGACACGCTGACGGGCGGGGACGGCAACGACCTGATGGAGGCCGATATCGCCGTCCTGACGATGCCGGTGATCGTGACGAACCCGACGACGCCGAAGGAGATCGCCCAGGCCGCCAAGGACGTCCGAGCCATCACCGGCGTGATCAAGACCTACGTCGGCCAGATCGCCGCGAGGAACGTCGGCAAGACGCTCTTTGACAAGGGCAAGGACTTCACGGGCAAGAGGCTGGCCGGATCGGACCCGATCACCTACTCCACCGCCTGCGACGCCCTCATCGGCGGGACGGGAACGAACGTGCTGTTCGGCGGCGGGTTGTTCTTCACGACGCCGTTCAACACGGCCTCGCCGGCGGCGCTGCTGGACCTGGGCAGCATCAACGTGGAGATGCCCGACATGCAGAACAACCGCCACGTGGGGTTGGTGACGAGCGGGCAGAAGCTGGTGAAGCGAGCGGGCAGAAGCTGGTGAAGCTCATCGCCAACGACAACATGACGGTCAACGGCTCGAACGACACGGTCTTCGGCGGCGGCGGCAAGAACGCCATCACCGTCGGGCCCGGGGCCACCGGCACGTTCCACAAGACCAGCGGCAGCGTCCCGGACGCCAAGACGCTGGTTCCGATGCAGACGTTCGTGCTGGACAACCTGGCCCCGACGATCCGGACGTTGCTGGTGACGAACATCGGCACGGCCTTGGCGGCGCCCGGCGCGACGGCGACCGCCGAGGACGGGACGTTCATGGCGATGTTCCTGTAGACCCGTTGCCGCGGCCGGTGCGGGCCCATAGGATATACGACGTGAACGAACCAGACGCCACAGCCGGACGCGACAGCGTGCGAGTCACGTGCGATGCGTTGCGGAGTTTTTACGCCAACGCGTTCAACGTTTCGGGCGCGCCGGGCGAGATCGCGATTCTGTTCGGGACCAACCCGGGCCCCGGGCCGGACGGGACCGTCGTGCGATTCAGCGACTGCGCCGTGCTGAGCGCGACGACGGCGAGGCAGTTGGCGTCGGCCCTGTCGCGGGCGGTGCAAGAGCACGACCGGCGGCACGCGGCCGCCCAGGCCCAGGCCGCGGGCGGAGCCGAGGGCGTGGGCAGCATGGCGGCCCTGGCGGGGCAGGCGCCGCCGGGCGCGGGGGACCAGGCGGACCTGATCGTCGCCCTGGTCGACGCCTTGGGCGTTCCCTACGGATTCGAGCGGTCGTTCCGCCTGAGCCCCAGTTCGCTCCAGGCCGGTCGGTTTCTTCTGAGCCTCCACCGCGACGCTTTGGGCGAGCAGGCCCGTGCCCGCGTGAGGGAGGTCTGCGGGCGGCTGGGCATGCCGGAAGAGTTTCTGGCCGGAGTGGCGGAGCACTTTGACGAGGCGGACATTGTTCACCTGGGTTTCGAGGGCCACGGCGGGCGGTGCTTGTACAAGCTGTACCTCGAGCGAGGGCGTGCCCTGCGTCAGGAGGCCGCCCCCGCGCCGGGAGAGGGGCGGCTGTTGCACTGGGCGTACAAGTGGGACCCACAGCGGCCGGAGTCGCGGTTCCTGACGAAGTACGTGTGGTATCCGGACCTGTCGGCCGCCCAGATTGAGGCTCGGGTGGGGGCGATCTTCGCGGGCGCCGAGCACGCCGAGCCGCTGGCGATCCTGCGCGGGCTGCTCGAGATCGCCGCCCGGCGGATCCGCCCGGAGGCGATGCTGTATCTGGAGGCCCTTGAGGAGCGCACGCCGCGGCGGTCGTTCGATATCAACCTGTACGAGGCGAGGCTGGAGCTGGGCCCGTTGTATCCGTTGCTGTCGCGGATGTGCCGCCACTGGGGAGTGCCGTACGAGGAATTCGCCGCGTTGTACGAGCCGGCGAAGGACAAGTCGTTCGGGCACCTTTCCGGCGGGATCCATCGCGGGGGCGAGGGGTTCTTCAGCGTATACTACGGGGTTGAGGGCCGCGGCGAGTAGAACGCCCGCGCCCCGGCACGGTGCCACCATGGATTGCCCGAGAATCGACCTGGCCCGCTACGTCGTCGTGCCCGTCTGGTACGGGTGCAACAACCGCTGCGGTATCTGCATGCTCGGGCCCCTCAAGAAGATTCTCCCCGTGTTCGACTTCGAGCAGTACCAGCGGCTGCTCCTGGAGGCCCGCGCCGACGGGCGGCGAGACGGGCTGATCCTCTCGGGCGGCGAGGTCACCACGTTCGAGGGCCTCGAACCCTACGTGCGGTTCGCCGCGTCGCTGGGCTGTTTTGGGCGCATCCAGATCCAGACCAACGGCCGCCGGCTGGCCGACCGCGAGTACCTGGAGGCCCTCGTGGGCTGGGGGGTCAACGAGTTCTTCGTCAGCATCCACGGGCGACACGACGTCCACGACGCGATCACCGGCGTGCCGGGGGCTTTCGCCGAGCTCGAGCGGGCGATGGACAACCTCGAAGACTTCGACGTCAACGTGATCACGAACACCGTCCTGACGAGTGTCAACGCCGCCGTGATCGCCTCGCTGTTGGCCTGGCTGGCGCCGCGGACGATATCCGAACACCACGTCTGGAACTACTACCCGATGGCCCCCACGGACGTCGACGGGCGGATCGTGAGCCTGCGGGAATTTCTCGCGCGGCTGCCCGACTGGGTCGCCGCCGTCGACGGGTCGGGGCGGCCCCTCGTGCTCAAGGGCTTCCCCGAGTGCCTCTGCCCGGGCCCGCCGTGTTTCATCGACAACGAGTTTCCCCTGGCCCTGCTGCCCGAACTGTTCTGGGAAGCCTTCGACCGCAACCGGTTCGGTACGTGCGTGCACAAACACGGCTGCGCGGCCGGGCGTTGCTGGGGGCTGTCCGCCGCGTACGAGGCCAAATACGGCGATGAGCGGGAGCTCCTCCGGCCGATTCTCTCAACACCCCCGCACGCCGCGGGCGAAGGCGGAACGAAAAGCCCATGACCGATCCGACCGACCGCTTCGAATACGCCGCCGCCGGGGAGGAGTTGTTCAACTACTGTCTCTGGCCCTACGCTCCCGCGGCCGAGCAGGCCGGCAAGTTCCGCGCCGTCAACCTCCTGTACCACTCCTTCGCCGTCGCCGGCGCCCACGAGCGGTGCTTCGAACTCGTCGACCGCGTTCGGGCCGCCGTCGGCGTGGGGCGGACGGTGTGGGGGGTCAAGAAGCTCGGCGATCGCACGGCCTGGGAGTTCTACTTCTACGACTACCGCCGTCGCGAGCGGGAGCGGAGCATCGCCAAGGTGCTGGATGTCGTCCGTCCGGTCATGCGATGCCCCGTCGTGCCCAACGAACGGTTGCCGTATTTCATGTTTTCGCTCGACGTGAACGACGAACTGCTCTCCGGGGCGCGGGCGTTGAGCGAAGTGCACATGTACGTCGGCAACGTGGGCAGCAGCGTTTCATCGGGCATCAGCTATTCGCTGCGGGCGGACGAGACGGTGCTCGAGAACTTCTACTTCTTCTTCGACGCCCGGACCCAGCGGACGGACATTATCGCGAAGGTCTGCTGCTCGGCCCAGATCGACTCGACCGCCGTCGACGTCGACGCGATCCTGTGGCCCGAGCTGATGGACTGCACGACCGTGTGCATCGCCAACAAGGCCCGCAGCGACTGTGCGTATTTCTCCGGCTTGAGGGTGGACCAATTGCTGCTGTTCCTCGAACGGTTGGCGTATCCGGAGGCGACGGTGGCGTTCGTGCGGGAAAACCGCTCGATGCTGGACCACCTGCTCTTCGACGTCGGGCTGGATTACCGCTCGCGCGCCGGGCAGGTGGAGATCCTCAAGAGCGGGTATTACGCGTTTTTCTAGCGGGCGTGGCGGCCGGCGAGAAAGGGCCTTCGATCATGACGACAGGCGGCAACGAGCGGGCCCCCGAGCGGGAGTATCTGTGCGTGGAGGCGTTCCTGGCCACGCCCGCCGAGGCCCGCGCGCTGCGGGCCGCGATCGAACTGGGCGTGATCGACCTGCTCGCCCGTAGCGCCCCGTGCGACCTGGCGACGCTGCAGGCGGCCTGGCGAGGCGACTATCGCGGCCTGGAACTGTTGCTCTCGCTGCTGGCGGTCAACGGGGTGATCGAGCGGCGCGACGGGGGGGCGGTCCTCACGGAGGCCTTCGCCCGGGCCCTGCGGTTCCGCGACCTGATCGAGGCCAAACTCCACTTCGCCGACGCCCTCGCCGGTGACCTGGCCGACCGGTTCACCCTCCTGCTGGCCGACCCGGACGGCTTCCAGCGGGACAGCCGGCTGTTCGAGCTCTTCCGGTACGACCTGGCCTGCCAACGCAGCCCGGAGAACCTGGCCGCCACGCGGCGGTGGGTGGCCCTGACGACCGCCCTGACCCGCTACGAGGGGCCGGTGTGCCTGAGCCGTTACGACTTCTCCCGTCACCGCCGCGTGCTGGACGTGGGGGGCAACAGCGGCGAGTTCGCTGCAACCATCTGCCGCCGTCACGCACGCGTCGAGGGGGTCGTCTTCGACCTGCCCGTCGTGTGCGACATCGGGCGAGACCACGTCGAGGGCCTGGGCTTGAGCGGGCGGGTGTCGTTCCTGCCCGGCGACGCGCTGGCCGATCCCTGGCCCGGGGGGTTCGACCTGGTGATCTTCAAGAGCATGCTGCACGACTGGCCCGACTCGCACGCACGGGCGCTGTTGGCGCGGGCGCGCCAAGCCCTGGCGCCGGGGGGAACGCTGCTGATCTTCGAGCGAAGCCCCATCGCGATCGGCCCGGGCGCCGTGCCGTATTCCCTCCTGCCCATGCTCCTGCTATTCCGCAGTTTCCGCGGCCCGGGATGGTACGTCGACACGTGCGCGGACCTGGGCTTCGCCCCGGCGACGGCGGTACGAGTGGAACTGGAAACGCCCTTCTTCCTTCTGACGGCCTCGCGGTAGGGCGGGGGTCAGGCCTGCGATTCGGTGCGCAATTCGGCTTCGGCCTGATACCAGTTCTGTTCGTCCTGCCCGCTGGGCCGGCCTTTCTTTTCCCAGATCGCCTTGGCGCGTCGGGCGATCTGCTCGTGAGACAGACGCGGCAGGGCGATGGCGCGGGCCGTTGGGTGGGCGGAGCTCTGATAGCTCCCCGATGCCGGGGCCTGGGCGGAGCCGGCCTTCAAAGGGGAGGACGTGTTCAACATGCCTGAGTTCTTCTTTGCCATGGGGGCGATTCCTTTCGCGGGCTTTGCGGGGAGAGCACTCGTTCCGTGCCTCGACGGGCCTGGCCTTGGTACGGTTGTCGGCGGGGCCTGCCGTCGAACACCGGCCCGGTGTGGCGTTCGACGGATAATTATAGGAGCCCGGGCGGGAGAAACCCACTCACCGGGAAAACGGGCCGATTCCCATGGCTGGCGCGAGCACTTGGACGATGAACCGCGGCGCGAACGCCCACAGGTGCGAGCCGAAAAGCCCCAGACGGACGACGTGTGCCGCCCGCCAGCGGATCTGGCGGAATCGCTCCGGGCCTGCCTTCGCCATCGCCGGGTGCCGTGCCCCCAGCCAACCCATCGACGGGCCTCGGACGCCGTCGCTGCCGCCGACGAGGCTCGTGCCGGCCCCCAGGACCAGAAAGTCCAGCACCGAGGCCGTTACCACGGTCACGCCGTCGACGCGCCGCATCGCCTCCGTGAGATCGTACCCGGCCCGCATGGCGGCCTGGCAGAGCGCCAGCGACCGCACTGTCACGCCGGGGGGCAGGAGTTCCATCGCGCGGACCGCGACGTATCCGCCGGCGGAGTAGGAGATGACATACACCGGGGCTCCGGACGCCTGGGCCCGCCGCCGGGCGATCGACTCGGCCAGGCGCCCGGCCGCCCGCTCCGCCAGCCGCCCCCGCCACAGCACGGGCAGCACGAGCAGGCCCTGCCACCGCTTCTGCCAGGCGAAGTACTCGAACGTCCCCTCGAAACCCGCCGCCCGCAGCGCTCGCGGCACGGTGTGGCGCCCGTAGGCCTCGGGCCACCGCAGCGGCTCGACCCAGATCACGTGCCCTTTCCCGGGGTCGCCCCGGCGATCGGTCCGTCCGAAGATCTGCAGCCCGAAGAACACCAGCGCCCAGACGACCGCGAGAATCCCCAGCGCCGTCCACAGCGCGACGCCAAACACGTGAATGTGGCCCGCGAGGATCATCGCGCCATCCTATCGCCCCATAGGTCGCTTGGCCAACATCTGTGCGCGAAGCAAGAACAACATCCCCCTGCATCGCAGGGGGATGTTGTTCGTAGATCTCATGGCGTCCGTCGGCCGGATTCCCCCCGCGGTGCGGGGGGCTTGCTCTGTTGTGCGACTTGTACCTCCCTCGCGGCCATTCCCGGTTTCTCAACACGATTCCATTCGTGTCATTCGTCTTGATTCGTGACATTCGTGGTCGTTCCGGTTTCCGTCCCGCGAGGGACCGGCGACGGCAAAAAAAAACAGCGGGGCGGGGTGG
>JAPLNA010000218.1:3759-12927 GCA_026693065.1 Planctomycetota bacterium | reverse complement strand
CGAGCCCGCCCTGGCCATCGCGGCTGAGAACGCACGGGCGCATGACGTGGGCGATCAAGTGCGGGTGGCGCGGGCGGACCTGCTGACCTTGCCGGCGGAGGGGGCGGACCTGGCCCCGTTCGACGTGGTGACGGCGAATCCCCCGTACGTGGCCGAGGGGGACGTGGTGGGCGAGTCGGTGAAGCACGAGCCGCGAGGGGCGCTGTACGCGGGGGCGGACGGGCTGGACGTGATTCGCCGGCTGGTGCCGATGGCCGCGGGAGTTTTGGCCGAGGGCGGGTGGCTGGTGATGGAGTTCGGGCGCGGGCAGGCCGACGCCGTGCGGGAGGTGATCGTGGGGACGGGGGCGTTCTCCGAGCCGCAAATCGATCAGGCTCATATCGAGCGAATCGCGGTGACGATGAAGAAGTAGCGTCGCCGCGGGGCGGAAGGGCCCCGGCGGATTCCCGTGTGAGACTGGAAGGATTGCGATGGATATTTTCGAGATCGAGAGCGGCGGGCCCTTGTCGGGCACGGTGGCCATCAGCGGGTCGAAGAACTCGGCGTTGCCGATTTTGGCCGCGGGGATTTTAGCGGACGGCCCCAGCCGCATACGGAACGTGCCGGACCTGGCGGACATCGGGCACCTGGCGGCCCTAATGGGCGACCTGGGCGTGCCGGCGGTGAGGCAGGAGAATGGGGAGATGCTCGTCGAGGTCAAGGACGAGTCCAACAGCCACGCCGCGTATGACCGCGTGCGGAAGATGCGGGCGAGCATCTGCGTGCTGGGCCCGCTGCTGGCGAAGCGACGGGTGGCGAAGGTGTCGATGCCGGGCGGGTGTGCGATCGGCTCGCGGCCGGTGGACTTGCACTTGCGCGGGCTGGAGGCGCTGGGGGCGACGATCGAGCTGGACGGGGGCGACATTATCGCCCGGGCGGACAAGCTCCGCGGGGCGGAGATCTTCCTGGGCGGGCCCTTCGGCTCGACCGTGCTGGGGACGGCCAACGTGATGTGCGCCGCGACGCTGGCGGCGGGGCGGACGGTGATCGAGTCGGCCGCGTGCGAGCCGGAGATCACCGACCTGGCGGAGTATTTGAACGCGATGGGGGCGAAGGTCAGCCACGCCGGCACGCCGCGGATCGAGATCGAGGGCGTCAAGAGCCTGCACGGGGCGGATCACACGGTGATCCCCGACCGGATCGAGGCCGGGACGTTCATGATCGCCGGGGCGATCACGTGCGGGCGGGTGGTGCTCAAGAACGTGCGGCTGGACCACCTGATGGGGGTGGTGGCGATGCTGCGGCGGATCGGGGTTCACGTGGACCGCAAGGGCGACGCCGTGGTGGTGTGGGCGGAGGGGGCGGCTACGCCGATCGACATTACGACCCAGCCGTACCCGGGTTTTCCCACCGACCTGCAGGCCCAGATGATGTCGCTGCTGGCGCTGGCGGAGGGCAACAGCGCGATCGTGGAGAAGATTTTCCCCGACCGGTTCATGCACGTGGCCGAGCTGTCGCGCATGGGCGCCAACATCCGCAAGGAAGGTTCGGTGGCGATCGTGACGGGGGTGAAGGAACTGGTGGGCGCGCCGGTGATGGCCAGCGACCTGCGGGCGTCGGCGGCGTTGGTGACCGCCGGACTGGTCGCGCGGGGGCAGACGACGATCCGCCGCGTGTATCACATCGACCGCGGGTACGAGCAGATCGAGGTCAAGCTCCGCGCCCTGGGGGCGAAGATCGAGCGCCGGCAGGAGTAGGGAACTCGGGGGCGAAGAATGCCGACAGAACCGACGGACTACGACTATCGTTCGATGTCGGGTATCACCCGGGTGGCTCGCGTGGTGGCAGGCATGGCGGTTGGGTTCACCGTTGGGTGCTGGTTGGCGTTGTTCGCGTCGAACGCCGACGTGATATCAGACCTCGTTCCGGCGCTCTGCGCGATGGTGGGCGGGTTCCTGGGCTGGTGGCTGCGGATGTATTCTCTGCCGCGGATTCTGGGGGAGGCGATCGGTTTCGTATGCCTGGCTGTCATCGTGGGGTACGTGGGCGCCTCTTGCGCCGGGTGGCCGGACCGCAGGCCGGAAAACCTGGGCCTGGCCATCCTCGCGGGGGCTATCACGGCCACCAGTTGCGTCGGTTTCTTCGCCGTGCTGGCATTCACTCGGTGGCGAAAGCCCAAACAAGACGAGCAGACGTAACGCGGCCGGTAATCTCTCCGGTGGCGGGAAGCCCGGTTGCGGCTGAACCGCCGATCACGGGTCCCGGGGTTGGTCAGGGCGTGACGATATCGGGCTTGCCTTTGGCGCCGAAACGGAGGAAATGGGCCGCATTAAAGGTGTAGATTCTGTCGACCCGGGCATTCTGGGCGGCGCGGAATAAGAGGGCGTCGTACACGGCCCCGCCCGAGAGTCCCAATCCGGCCAGAAGGTCGATGACGGCCAGGTAGTCGTCGCCTGTCAGGGGGACGATGTGGGCCTCGTCGAGATTATCGGACATGACACCCCGCGCGTCCGAGGGGCTGATTCGGGGGTTGAAGGGGGTGGCGGTCATCACGGAATACGTTTCGGCCAGGGAGTGGGCCGCCACAAACAGGGCCCATTGTTTCTGGCGGATGCGGCCGAACAGGGCGGCCGCCGGTTCGTTCCGCGGGTGGCTCTCCACGAAGGCGGCCACCAGAACGGAGGAGTCGAGCAGGACTTTCACGGCTCCGATCCGCCCCACACGTGCCTGGCCCGCTTTTCCCGGTCCTGGCGGATGGCATCGTCGAGGTCCACGAGTGGCTTGGCCGTACACATGAGCAGCCCATTCTTGCGTATGACGGCGGGCTCTTCCTGGACGGCCGTCACGCGCAGTGCCAGGCCCTCTTCCTGCACGTCCACGTCGGCGCCGGGCTCAATGCCCATTCTCCGCCGCAACGGCTTGGGGATGATCATCCGTCCGAACTTGTCGACTCGCAATCGCATGGTTACCTCTCATGGCATTATAGGATGGCAATTGCCATGAGTCAATGCCAATTCCCGCTGAGTCATCCCCAGTTTCACGGTATCCCATCGAAACCGCCATGGAAAAAGGGTGTCGGGCTGGGGCTCTGCCCCAGGCCCCGAAGTTTAGCGCATTACGGCTACCGGCAGACAGGCAGAGGCCCCCGCGTTGTATTCCGCCCTGCCGGTAGCTTCCATGCGATAAACTTCGGGGGCGTGGGGGCAGCGCCCCCTTCCGGATGGTCATGCTTTCGCCGCAGAATCCCGGCACCCGGGGATCTTACCAGTTGCCGGGCTCGTCGGATTCGAGGTCGGCGGACCAGGCCCCCCCGTCGCGGAAGTGGGCCTTGAGCTGCAGGGCCGCCGCCACGCCGTCGGCGCAGGCGGCGACGAGCTGCATGTCGGCCCCTTGTCGGCAATCGCCGGCGATGAACACCCCCGGCACGGCGGTCTTCATCGTCCGCGGGTCGGCGGGGACGTAGCCGTTGGCGTCCACGGGCAAGAGCCCCTTGAGCCAGCCGGTGTTGGGGTTCATGCCCACGAAGATGAACACCCCGTCGACGGCGAGTGTCTCCGTCGCCCCGGTGTTGACGTGGCGGATGAGGGCGTGGTCGATGGCGGCCTTGTCGGGCGTGGGGATGATGGCGTCGAGCACGTAGGGCAGTTTGATGTCGACGTCGTGGCTCTTGGCGGCGGCGTAGAGTTCCTCGACGATGACCTTCTGGGCGCGGAATTCCTCGCGGCGGTGGATGACGGTGGTCTTCTTCGCGAAGCGGGTGGCCAGGTACACGGCGTCCTCGACGGCGGTGTTGCCCCCGCCCACGGTGAGCACGTGCTTGTCGCGGAAGAACGCCCCGTCGCAGGTGGCGCAGTAGCTGACCTTGCCGGCCTGGCGCATCTGGGACTCCCCCGGCACGCCGAGCTGGCGGTAGTCGCTGCCCAGGGCGAGGATGACCGCCCGGGCCTGGTAAGCGGCCTTGCCGCGGTTGACGCTCAGCACGAGCGTGCCGTCGGCCTGGCGGGTGATGGCGTCGACGGACTTATTGACGGCCAGCTCCGCCCCGAAGCGGAGCACCTGCTGCTTCATCTGCTCGACGAGCTCGAAGCCGCCGATCTTCACGTAGCCGGGGTAGTTCTCCACGTGCTCGGTCAGGAGAATCTGCCCGCCGGGCAGCCCGTTGCGTTCGAGCAGGAGGGTCTTGTAGCGGTCGCGAGCGGCATACAGTCCCGCGGCCAGCCCCGCCGGGCCTGCCCCGCCGATAATCACGTCATACAGCGGTTGCGAAGCCATCGTGTGGTGGTCTCCGTGTGGGTCCAGTCAGTTCTTTCCGGTGACGATTGCCTCGGCCTCGGGGAAAGCCTTGAAGACGGCCGCCCGGGTCGTGCGTTCCATGGTCAATCCGCCCGGGGCCGACAGACGAAGGATCAGCCCCTTCTCGTCCAGCCAGAGCTGCACGGCTTGGGCGTCGTCGGAGGCCGAGTCGGAGGCCTCGACCGCCGGGACGGTCGTGCCGCCGACGGCGACCCTGGCCGGTCCGATCACGCGGAAGACCCGCCGGGCCATGTGGTCGCCCTGGGCGTCGTAGGTGGCGAAGGCGTACACGCCCGGGGCGGACCGGTCGACCAGCCGGGCGAGCATCTCGCCCACGGCGTGGGGCAGGTACACGTTGGGGATGCTCACGGGCCCTTCGTCGACGGCCGCGGGAATCTCGCGATGCAACGTGACGGCCTGGCCATTGTGGGCGATCTCGCAGGCGATCTTGCCCCCCTCGCGGAGGGTGCCCGATTCGCTGTCGACGAGGGCCTTGGCGCCCTCGCCGCTTCGGCGGAGGGTTTCCCAGCTCTCGCCCGCCAGCCCGTCGGCGACAAAGAGCGTCTGCGTCTGCACGCCGGCGGGGGCGCCGCTCAGGTGGGTCATGGTCCAGGTGCGGATCTCCAGCCCGGGGGTTCCCTTGCGGTGGGTCTTGCCCTCCGCCTGGGCCTTGAAGCCGATGGGCTTGCCCTCGAGCTGGATCAGGAACCACTCACTCTCACTCGTGGCGGCGGCGTGGAGCCGCGGCGTGCCGGCGGGGCCGGCCAGCTCCTTCAGCAGGGCGTTGCCCCGCTGGAGGCTCTCCTGCCGGGCCTTGAGAAGCTCCTGGGCGTCCATCACGGTCAGGCCCTTCAGCACGCCGTCGCACAGGGCCGAGAGCTTCTCCCCGTCTCGCAGCGGGCCTTCCATCTTCACGACAAGGAACTCCGCCGGCCCGGTGAGCACCCAGACCTGCCGGCGGAACTGGCGGAACTCGACGTTGCCGCGTCGGCCCAGCGCGAACGAGCCGACGACGTCGACGGCGCCCTTGCCGGCCACCGTGACGACCTTCGCCGAGTCGACGGCCAGTTGGGTCTCCTCGGCCAGACGGTCCTGGAGAGTCTTGGCGTACTTGGGCAGGTCGGCGGGGGTGAGGGCGGCCTTGGCGGACTCCTCCGGGCGGGCCCGGTAGAACGTGAGCGTCCAGGCCAGAGCCTTCTTCTCGCCGTCCAGGGCCACCCACTTGGCCAGCATGCCCGACCCCTGCGGCGGCATGGCCAGCGCCCCCTCGGGCGGGGCGAAACTGAACCCGTGTTTCAGGTTCATGTGGGTCGGCCCGGGCGGATCGGCCCGGGCGAGGAGCCCTACGCCCAACGCCGCGGCCAGGACGATCAGAATTCTGCGTGACACAAGTCTGCTCCGATGTTGTTGCGAGCCTTCATTATGCATCGCCGATGGCCAATTGCCAATTGCCGATTGTAGGGCCAGGGGAACCACGAAGATCACAAAGAACACGAAGAGCACAAAGAACAACGGGGATGAATGAACAAAACTCTATTTCCCTTTTTGCTTCGTGCTCTTTGTGTGCTTTGTGATCTTCGTGGTTCCCCTGGCCTGTTCCGGAGAAGCCGCCTCGGCCGGACGGATGTCGATCATCCTCTGCAGGGCCACCCGGGCCTCGCGAGCCAAGTCGTCCGGGACGGTCACCACATTCACCGGCTCGCCGGTGGCGAGGGCGTCCAAGGACCAAAGCAGGTGGGGCAGGTCGATGCGGGCCATCTGCCAGCACAGGGCCGGCGAGTGAGACAGAAGGCTTACCTTCCGGTCGGCGTGCCGGCGGGCGAGGCGGGCGACGAGGTTGCTTTCGGTCCCGATGGCCCAGCGGCTGCCGGGTTTTCCCGCGGCGACGGCCGCGATGATCTGCTCGGTGCTGCCCGCGGCGTCGGCGGCGGCCACCACCGCCCGCGGACACTCCGGGTGCACGATCACGAACACCCCCGGGTCGGCCGCCCGCGCGGCGGCCACGTCGGCGGGCGTGAAGACCTGGTGCACGTGGCAGTGGCCTTTCCAGAGGATGAACTTCGCGCGGGCGAGGGCCTCGTTGGTCAAACCCCCGCGCCCCTGGGCCGGGTCGTAGAGGACGCCGTCGTCGGCACAGTAGCCCAGGGCGATGGCGGTGTTGAGCCCGAGGTGCTGGTCGGGGATGGCGAAGATCTTGTCGGCCGCCCCGCCCTCAGGCGACAACGCCCAGCGGAAGACGTTGGCGACGTTGCTGGAGGTGCAACAGGCCCCGCCGGCGCGGGCGGTGAGGGCCTTGGCGGCGGCTGTGGAGTTCACGTACGTGATGGGCACAACCCTTCCGCCCCCGGCGGAGCGAACCTCATCCAACGCGGCGGCGACGTCGTCCGGGTCGGCCATGTCCGCCATGGCGCAGCCGGCGCGGAGATTGGGCAGCACGACTCTCTGGCCCGGCCCCGAGAGGATGTCCGCCGACTCGGCCATGAAGTGCACGCCGCAGAAGACGATGAACTTGGCGTCGGTGGCGGCGGCCTGCTGGGAGAGTTTCAGCGAGTCGCCGACGAAATCGGCGAACTGGACGACGGAGTCGTTCTGGTAATGGTGGGCCAGCAGGCACAGGTCGCGACCGAGCTGGCGTTTGCGGTCGGCGATGCGGCGCTGGAGCTCGCCCGAGTCGAGCAGGCCGTATTCGACGGGCAGGTCGTCGGTATGTCGCGGTTGGGTCATGGCGCGGGAGTTTCTCCTGGGCCATTGTAGGCGTCGGGGGGTTCGGTGGCGCGGCGTTTGCCGAAGAGTTCGCCCAGTTCCGGGCAGCGGAGGGCGAAGACGGCGGCGAAGAAGACGGCGGCGCCGGCGGGGACGGCGACCAGGACGACCAGCCAGTCCGGTCGCCCGGCCAGGGCGAGGCGGATGAGGACCAGGGCGCCGGCCATCGCTCCGCAGGCGGCCAGCGAACGGGCGAGGCTTCGCGCCAGTTGCCGCCCGCCCAGTCGCCCGAGGCGTCGGCGGAGGATGACGGCCAGGACGGCGACATTGGCCAGGGCGGTGACGGTCATGGCCAGGCCGAAGGCCCCCGGGCCCAGCGCGGGGATCCAGACCAGGCTCAGGACCAGGAGGGGGCCCAGGCCCACCAGGGCGCAGGAGATCTTCAGGGGGGTCATGAGGTCCTTGGTGGCGTAAAAGGCGCGGAGGAGGATCGTCTGGGTGCAGTAGGCGATCAGCCCAAGGACGTACATCTGGAGGATGAAGGCGGAGTTGTCGGCGTCGGCGAGGGTGAAGTGCCCGTGGGCGTAGATCAGTCGGGTGACGGGTTGGGCCATCACGAGCAGGGCGGTTCCGGCGGCCAGGCCTTCCATCGCCGCCAGGCGGAGGGCGCGGTTGAGGGCGTCGCGGAGGTTGGGCAGGTCGCCCCGGGCGGCATAGCGGCTCAGCAGGGGCAGGACGGCCACTCCCAGCGACATCGCCAGCACGCCCATGGGGAACTGGTAGAGCCGCTGGGCGGCGTTGACCCGGACCAGCACGCCTTCCCCGAGCGGGGCCTGGAAGGAAAGCCCGAAGAGGCGGATGGTCATGGAGTCCTTCGTGCCCGAGAGCGTCCAGGCCAGCACGTCGTTGAACAACTCGCAGATCTGGAGCAGCCCGAGCCCCAGGACCACCGGCGCCATCATCGCGAGAATCTGGCGGATGCCCGGCTCGACGGGGCGGAGCGTCGGGCGGAGGGAGAACCCGCCGCGGCGCAGCAGCCAGAAAATGCCCCCCAACTGGACCACGCCGGCGACCGTGACGCTGGCCGCAATGGCGAAAAGTCCCCCGGCGGGCCCGCCTCCCACGTGCGGCGCCACCCCCCACGTCGCGCCGATAATGAACACGTTCAGAATCAGCGGCGCCAGGGCCGGGTATCCGAAATGACCCTTGCAGTTCAACGCCGCCGACCCCAGCGCCAGCAGGCAGATGGTGACCATGAAGGGGAGCATGACGGCCGTCAGGGAAAGCACCAGGGGCAGGTGGCGTTCGGGCTCGCCCGGGAAGAAACGCCCCCAGGCCCACAGGACGACCCCGCCCAGCACCATCAACACGCCCATGAGGACGGACAGCCAGCCCAGGGCGTTGGCGAAGAGCTTCCGGGCGGCGTCGTGGCCGACGGTTTCGGCCGTTTCGGTGAAGACGGGCACGAACGCCGCCGAGAGGGCGCCCTCTCCGAACAGCCGGCGGAACAGGTTGGGCACCTTGAAGGCCAGAACGAATGCGCTGGTCATCCGGTTGGCCCCCAGGCTGGTGATCGCCATGTCCCGGACCATGCCCAGAATGCGGCTGGCCAGCGTCAGGACGGCCATCAGCTTGGCCGCACCGAAGAACTTCTCACGCTCCTGATGTTCCTTCGAATCCATCCGGGAGATTATGGCGTGGAGAGAGGAGAATGGGTAGTGGTATGATGCGACGACAGGGAAAGGATTGCCCATTGCCAATTGCCGATTGCCGATTGAACAGACAGAAAGAACCCGAAGCGGCCCGTCTCCGGTTCCCTCCCTCTTCAATCGGCAATTGGCAATCGGCAATCGGCAATCGTTTCCCCCCCCAGGGGGCCCCCTCATGAAGATCTGCCACGTTATTACGCGGATGATTCTTGGCGGGGCGCAGGAGAACACCCTCCTGACCTGCGAACGGCTGCACGCGCGGGGGCACGAGGTGACGCTGGTGACGGGCCCGGCCCTGGGGCCCGAGGGGCAATTGATGGACCGCGCGCGAGCGGGGGGGTATCGCCTGGCCGTCGTGGACTCGCTGCGGCGGGAGATCCACCCCCTGCGAGACTCCCGGGCCGGGCGAGAACTCGAAGAACTCTTCGCCGACCTCGCCCCCGACGTCGTCCACACCCACTCGTCCAAGGCGGGCATCCTGGCC
>JAPLNA010000218.1:0-3707 GCA_026693065.1 Planctomycetota bacterium | reverse complement strand
TCGGGGGCATCAAGGTCGTCCACACCATTCACGGCCTGCCCTTCCACCCGCACGAACGCTGGTGGCTCAATCGCCTCTACATCCTGCTGGAGCGCCGGGCGGCGAAATACACCGACGCCTATATCTCCGTCGCCGATGCCATGACGGGCCAGATGCAGGCCGTCGGCGTGGGCGCGGGAAAACCCTTCGTCACGATCTACAGCGGGATGGAAGTGGGGGCGTTTCTCACTCGCCCGGCCGGGACCGACGCGTTCCGCCGCCGCCTGGCCCTGCCCGAGGGGGCCCTGCTCGTCACCCAGGTCGCCCGGCTCGCCCAGCACAAGGGGCACGAGTACGTTCTGGCGGCGGCCTCGCGGGTCCGCGACCCCAACGTCCGCTTCTGCTTCGTCGGGGACGGCGCGTGGCGAGAGCGGATCGCCCGGGACATCCACGCGCGCGGGCTGGACGATCGCGTCCACCTGACCGGCCTGCTGCCCCCCGAGCAGATGCCCGCCGTCATGCACGCTACCGACATTCTGGTGCACTGCTCGCTGCGCGAGGGCCTCGCCCGCACGCTGCCCCAGGCCCTGCTCGCCGGGCGACCCGTCGTCAGCTTCGACGTCGACGGCGCCCGCGAGGTCGTCAACGACCGCACCGGCGTATTGCTGGCGCCCAAAGACGTCGCCGGGCTGGCCCGGGCGATCGAAGATCTCGCCTCCGACCCCGCCCGCCGCGCCGCCCTCGGCGCCGCCGGACGCGAATCCTGCCGCCTCCGCTTCGACCATGAACACATGGCCGATCAGATCGAGGCTCTCTACCGGGGGCTCCTGTAGAGGCCGGCGGGAAAAATCTCCGGCGGGGACACAAAACAGAAACGAAATCATCTTCTCGATTTCGTTTCTGTCTTCTCTTCCTGACGCCCAACGCGTTCGGGGCGCGACGGCGTTCCCGACGAAGATCACCATACATCGTGTCCCCGCCGGAGGTTTTTCCCGACGGCCGCCTGCCTCGGGGGCTGTGGTTTGCTCGCCAGCAACCACGCGGGGGGTCGCGCGGCAACCGCGAGTACGAGAGAAAGGGATTTCAGGATTATGGGATTAGGGGATTACACCCAAGAAGAACAGAGAAGACCGCAAGACTCCGCGGGAAAAAAGCCCCCTGCACCGCAGGGGGATGCCGTTCGTGGGCCTGGCGGGGTTCGTCGGCCCGACGGCCGTTCGTGAACCCGCGGGCGCCCGTGAGACCGATCCCCCGGCCGTGCCGGGGGCTTGTTCAGATGCCAGTGTGCCTTCAACCATTGCATTCGCGGGCCCGGGCGGATACGGTTCCGGCGTTGCCGGGCGCGTGTGAGTCCGGCGGCGGAGGTCTTGGCGAAAATGCCCATGAACATTCACGAACGGATGCAGGCCTTCTGGGCCGGCGAAAGGCCGGATCAGATCCCTCTGACCATCTACGGGTTCTTCTGCGGCGACTGGGTCAAGGAGAAGGACCCGGCGTGGCTGGCGCTGTTCGAGGCCGGGCTGGCGCCGTTCCACTGCGTCGGCATGACCCACGAGCCCGTCACCGGCGTCGAGTGGTTCAACGACTCGTTCGAGAAAGACGGGGCCACCTGGCGGCGCGACGGGCAGCGCACGCCCGTGGGGGAAATCACCACCCTCAGCAAGGCCGGGTGGCGACAGGAATACTGGCTCAAAACCGCCGCCGACTACCGGGTGATGACGTGGATCGTCAATCACCGCGACGTCCAGCCGATGTACCAGTACTGGGCCGAGCTCCAGCGCGACATGGCCCCCTACGCCGTCCTGGCCCCGAGCGTGTTCCGCACGCCCATCCAGGAAATCCTCGTCGACATGGTCGGGCTGGAGAACTTCGCCGTCCACCTCTACGACTTCGAGGCGGAAATGCTGGAGCTGTACCAGGCCATGCTCGCCAAATTCCGCCGCCGGGTGGAGATCGTCGCCGCAGGCCCCGGGCGGTACGTCTCGTGCCTGGAGAACTTCACGGCCGAGACGATGGGGCCGGACCGGTATCGACAGTTCATCCTGCCGGTGTACCGGGAGCTCTTCCCGATGCTGCACCAGGCGGGCAAGATCGTGGGGGTTCACTACGACGGCAAGCTGGCCAGTTGCCGCGACGCGATCGCGGAGGCGCCGGTGGACCTGATCGAGTCTCTCACCGGCCCGCCCGAGGGCGACATGACGTACGACCAGTGCCGCGCCGCCTGGCCCGATAAACTCTTCTGGGCCAACCTGAACGTCTCGGACTACCAGTTGCCCCCCAAGCAACTCAAGGCCCGCGTCCACGAGCTCGTCGCCCAGGCCGGCCCGGACGGAACCAAACTGGCCTTCGAAGTCTCCGAAGACCTCCCCCGCAACTGGCGCGAGTCGATCCCGGTGGTGATGGAGGCACTGGCCGAGACACGAAGAAAGTAGGCAGGCCGCTTGAAGAAAGCAGGCCGGTTGAATACGCGGGTACGAGAGACGGGGATTAGGGGATTCTTGGATTAGGGGATGGATTCAGGAAGTGAAGAACAAAAACGGGCCGGGTGCCGTGGTTTGCGGCGCCGCCGCAACCACGTCCTGCAGGCGATCGGTCTCCGCGTGATCATTCGCTGACGGTGAGAACGATCTTGCCGAACTGTTTTCCGCTCTCCAGGTGCTCGGCGGCCTGGCGGGCTTGTTCGAGGGGCCAGGTCGAGTCGAGGACGGGGGAAAGAGAGGCGGCCGAGACGGCCCGGAGCATGTCGGCGAATTCTTCCTGGCTGCCCATGGCGGAGCCCATGACGGTCAGTTGCTTCCAGTAGAGGTCGCGGAGGTTGACGTGGGCGTCGGGGCCCGTGGTGACGCCGCAGTGGACGATCCGCCCGCCGGGGCGGGTGGCGGCGAAGTTGATGCCCCAGGTGGCGGCCCCGACGGAATCGCAGACGACGTCGGCGCCCAGGCCCTCGGTGGCGGCCAGGACGCCCGCCGCGACGTCGGCGGTCTTGTAGTTGATGCCGACGGCGGCGCCCAGGGCGGCGGCGCGGGCGAGTTTCTCGTCGCTGCTGCTGGTGACGATCGCGCGGGCGCCGCCCGCGACGGCCAGTTGCAACGCCGCCAGGGCCAGCCCGCCCCCGATGCCGTGAATGAGCACGGTTTCGCCCGGCCCGAGGTCCGCCCGGGAGAAAAGCATCCGCCAGGCCGTCACGTGGTCCAGCCCCAGGGCCGCCGCGCCGGGCCAGTCCAGGTGGGCGGGTTTGCGGTGGAGCGTCCAGGCCGGGACGGCCGCGAACTGGGCGAACGTGCCGGGCCGGTTGGCCCCGACAATGCCGGTGATCCTGCGATGTTCCCCTCGCCGCGCGGGGGCCGGATCAAGGCGGTCGAGCCCCCCGCTGAGAACGACCTCGTCGCCCTCTTTCCACCCCGTCACGCCATGCCCGACGGCTGCGACGACGCCGGCGGCGTCCGAGCCGCCCACCCAGGGCATGGGGAGGCTCGCCCGCCCGCCCTGGCGCACCCACACGTCCAGATGGTTCAAGGCCGCCGCCCGCACAGCCAGCAGCACCTCCCCGGGCCCGGGCGCGGGAGTGTCAATCTCCCTCACCTCGATGCACTCGGCCCCGCCATGCCTGACAATCACCGCGGCCTTCATGGTGAGTCTCCTTTGGGGCATTCTACGGCTGGCCCAGGGCCCGGTAGTAGCGTTTCATTTCGAGGGCGCCGGTGTCCTGGGAGTCGGCGGCTTCGCTG
>JAPLNA010000217.1 GCA_026693065.1 Planctomycetota bacterium | reverse complement strand
GGCCAGCGAACTCTCGCGGTCGGCCAGGCCCACGATCTCGACGGCCTCGCTCCCACGCAACGCGCGAAGAACCATCTGCCCCGACTGGCCCAATCCGATAATGCCAAGACGCAATCGTTCCACCGCCGGCTCCTTCCTACTCTCCGAACACCACCGCCTGGTCGCCGATGGCCGCGCTCAGCCGCCCGTCGACGATGCCCTGGGCGCTCTGGGCCTCCACCGTCGTCAATTGCAGCACCCCGATGAACTGGCTGCCCCGATGGACGTACATCCGGGTTTCCTTCTTCAGCCCGTTCCGCGAGCCCAGGTTGATCGGCACCTGCGCCCACTTGACCACCGTCACATCGCCCGCCAGCCCCGCCGCCGCCGGTCCGTTGGCCGCCGCCGCCGCGGGCGCGGTCCCCTCGCTCGAGGAGCCCCCCGCACCGCGGGGGGATTCCCCCGTCCCGCCCTGTGCGCCCTTGGTCCCCTCGGCGCCCTCGCCTGGCAGCGGATCGCCCAAGGCCTCCTTGGCCTCGCGCAAGGCCTTGGCCGCCTCATCCAACAACCGCTGCCTCTCGCGTTGGGCCGGCGTCATCCCCGCCGCCGGGGCCGCCGGCCCGGGCGCCGGCCGGGTCGTTGCCGTCACGATCACCGCCGCCGCGGGTTTCTGGGCCCCCTGGGCCGGAACGCTCGTCGGCGATACCACCAACGTAAAGACGGGCTCATTGCTCCCCCCGACCGGCGCGGGCGCGGGAGTTTTTCCGCCATCGACGGGCGCCGCGGGCCTGATGGCCTCGACCGGCGCCGCGGGCTTGAGGGCCTCGACAGGCGCCGCGGGCTTGAGGGCCTCGACGGGCGCGGCCGCCTGAAGTCGACGGTTCTCGTCCCGAAGGCTCTTGTTCTACTGCTCCACCCGGGCCAGGTCGGCCTGGAGGCCCTGCAGCCGCTGGGCCTGGTCCTGCACCCGCGTGATGAGATCCTCGGTGGCCTGCTGGGGGCCCGCCCCCTTGGCCGTCCTCGCCGCCTCGCCCGCCTGACGCTCCTGCTGCGCCTGCGCCTGCCACTTCTGGGCCTCGGCCCGCTGGCGGTCGGCCTCTTCCCGCTGCTTCTTGGCCTCGGCCAGCGCCCGGTCGTGCTCGGCCCGCGGGACCCATCCCATCGACATCGACTGGCTGGCCGTGCTCATGTCGCACCCGCCCACAACCGCCCCCGCCAGGGCCAACGCCGCCGCCATCGCCGAAATCAGAATCGTTCGTTCATGCCTCATGTGTTCATCCCTTCTTCACATCCTATTCATACCCTCCGCCCCCTTCCGCCGCAATACCCGGGCGTTTCTTCTTGACAATCCCGTCGTCCCAGCGGAGAATCTCTTTCCGTTCCAATCGGTCCGCCTTTGGCGGAGCAATCGGCAATGGATGTGACCCGCGCCCGTAGCTCAGTGGATTAGAGCACTTGCCTCCGGAGCAAGGGGTCATAGGTTCGAATCCTATCGGGCGTAGTAACACAAAGCCTGCAAAATCAACAAGTTGCAGGCTTTGTTCGTTTAAGAGCGAAAATGCCGTGGTACGTTTTTCGGCATTCCGTGGTACGTTTTTTCCGCCATCTGAACAACCTTCTCCACCGGAAATGGCGACGTGGGAGAGGCGGCAAGGGCTGGAAAACGGCTCGTTTTTCGCGGCAAATGGAAATCTTTCAGGCAGAGAAGACAGAAGAGAAATCGGCGAAGAAAAGACGCTTCCGGCAAGGGGTCATCGGGAGGCGGTTCTGAATATCTTACAGAAGGAAAAACATGCACCGGTGAATCCAGGATCGAACATCTCGCTTGGGACGAGCGGGTGAGTCGGTTCAAGGGGCGGAAGCGTTCTGGGCGTTGCTGGAACAATCTGTGACGGCTGGTGGTGAAAAGGTCGTTGGCAACCAGTACAGCCTTATCAGGCCCGCAGAATTTCAGGAGGAGCCCTGTCATAGGAAACCATCAGGTGAACCCCGTATGCCCAGAAAGAAGAAAAAGTACTGATTATTCCACATGGGCGGAGCGGGTGGTGGTAGAATCTCGAATGCTCTGATCTGGGTCTCACTCACGACTGCCGCTGCTACTGAACTTGAAAGTACCGCGATTCGTTTCGACTTCAAAGTAAATGATCTCCTTGGGATAGTTGCTCTCTTCGAAGGTATCCGATTCTCCGATAGTCAGAGTGATGGGAAGGGAACGCTCCGAAAGAGGGTGAGCAACGCACTCCCCATTGTATAGGAACCGGTGAATGACGAGCGGGGCATTGTCTTTGTTGGTTACCAGGACGACGAGGCGGTGTATTCGATTCCGGACGGCGAATTGCTGTCCGGGGCCATCCCTCCTGCGAAAGCCCGCCTGGTGCAGGCCTGGATCGAAATCCACCGTGACGATTTGCTGGCCGATTGGGCTCTGGCCGTGAGTGGCCAGCAGCCGCACAAGATCGAGCCGCTGAGGTAGAGGACGCCCCATGTTGCCGCGAGTCAAGAACGTCAAGGCCCTCGCCGACCACCAGTTGGAACTTGCCTTCACCAACGGCGAGATCGGCCACTATGATTGCCGCCCCCTCTTGACCTTCGGCGTGTTCGCCGAACTCCAGGACGACGCTTATTTCCGCCAGGCCCGCGTGGTCAACGGAACCGTGGCCTGGCCGCACGAGCAGGACATCTGCCCCGACACCCTCTACCTGGACTCCCGACGTACCGCGGGAGCGTCCGCCGCCGGGTGAGTGGACCGTTCCGGGATTAGGAATGAATGCTCCAGGGCATTCTGGATTGGGTTTGGGCCAAGGCGGAGGGTCATGGGCGGCTTCTTCACCAACCCGGGGTGATCTTGTCGTCGCCGAAGAAGGCGGCGCGGAGGCGGTCGCAGTCGACGCTGCCGGGGTCGTTGGCGGTGTGCCCGCCGTAGAAGGTCAACGTCAGCGGGCTGACCCAACGCCAGTATTCCGCCCGCCCGTCCACGAAGCCGATGATGTCGCCTCCCTCGTGATTGCCGGCCACCACGTCCCACCACTGGTAGGGCCCGAACTGGAAGGGGGCAAAGGAACCCATGTTGTACCCGCGGTTGTCGAATTCCTCGACGAAAACGCAGGTGCCCGAAGGGTTCATGATCTGGCCGAAGCGGGTCAGAGTTCCCGGCCGGTACGTTGCCGAGATGTGCTGGCCGTTCATGTAGGCGGTGATCGAGTAGGTGGCGTAGTACTTGAAGTAGGCGGAGGGGCAGCGGTAGAGGTCGATGCCCTGCGTGTAGGGCCAGATCGCCCCGTGCGTGAGGGCCCCGGCGGAGTCGCCGTAGGCGTCGGAGGAGACCCAAGCGTACGGGTCGTCCGTGCCCGACCAGGGCAGCTCCCCGCTGTTGTGAACGCTGTACTGCTGCCACCCGATCAGCAACTGGTGCTCGTTGGACTGACACCAGATCCGGTACACCATCCGTTTGACGTGCAGGAAACTGGGGGCCAATAGCGACAGCAGGACGACGATGACCGCCACCACGACCAGCAGTTCGATGAGTGTAAAGCCCCCCCGCCGCCGGGACGACGTCCCGGTGAGCCCGCCCGAGAAATGTGGTGGCGTCCGGCCGATGGTCCGCCCTCTTGCGCCCGGCGGGGCGCCTGAAGCCGTCGCAAACCCAACGTGTTCCTCTGTATTATAACCTGGTGTCCAGACGGAAGGCAGCCGGTATCGAGGGAAACCGCCCTGTCCAGGCCCGGCCCGGGGGGGTGTCTGGGAGATCATGTTTTTCTGGAACCGAACCCCCGGTCGGATATCTTATACGACATGCCCGCCGTGACGGCGAAGACAGCCGCGGCCCTTATGGAAAGGAAGCGTTACATGAAGCGAAAGATCATGGTTCTGGCGTTGGCCCTGTGCCTCCTGACCACCGCCGCCGTGTATGCCGGGCGCGGTTTCAGCATGAAATGCCAGGCCCAGCCGGACAAGGACGCCACGACCGGCCAGGCGGAAAAGTCCTGCGGGTATGAGGTGGAGGTAACCTTCGGGGGAGGGATGTTCTTCGACCAGGTCAGCGGGTACTGCCGGGCGTGCAAGAAGTTCGTCCACGTTCGCTGGACACGGGACAACATTCCCGCGAACATGAAGGGCCGGATCAAAGCCACCTCCCGCCCCGCGCCGCTGGGGGAGGTCTGGGACGCCCAGACGGGCAAGGTCATGACCATCCACGCCTGCCCCACCTGCAAGGGGCCCTTCCTCGAAATCAAGAACGCCGACGAGCTGAAGTATTGCCCCGCTTGCAACAAGCCCGGCTTCGGCATCGACAAGAGCAAGCCCGAACTGGCGATCGACTGACCTCCCCGCGGCGGTTCTCGCCTCGCATCCACAGGAGCGGCAGGAATGGATATCGGTATACTCGGACTGGCCCACCCGCACGTGCAGGCGTACGTGGGGCGGTGGCAGGAGCGCCCGGAATGGGGCCTCCGCGTGACGGCCGCGTGGGACCGCGACCCGACGCGGAGGGACCAGGCGGCGAAGGACTACGCCCTGCGGGCGTGCGCGACGGAGGAGGAACTTCTGGACGACTGCGGCCTGGGCGGAGTGGTGATCGCCGCGGAGACCTCCGACCACGCACGGCTGGCCGAGCGGGCGGCGGGAGCGGGCAAGGCCATCGTCATGCAGAAGCCGCTGGCGCTCACGCTGGCGGAGGCCGACCGGATCGTCGAGGCCGTCGAGAGGGCCGGCGTGCCCTTCTCGCTGGCCTGGCAGATGCGGACGGACCCGCAGAACCTGAAGATGAAGGAGCTGCTGGCCGGCGGGCGGTTCGGGCGCGTGCTGATGGTTCGCCGCCGCCACGGGCTGGGCACGCACACGTGGCCGGGGTTCGAGACCAGTTGGCACGTCGCCCCGGAATACAACCGCGACATCTGGGCCGACGACGCCTCCCACCCGGCGGACTTCCTCTACTGGCTGCTGGGTATGCCCGCCAGCGTGACGGCCGAGCTGGGCACGCTGGTGAACCCGAAGATTCCCCACGACAACGGCATCGCGATCTTCCGCTATGCCGGCGGGCCGATCGCGGAGATCTGCTGCTCGTTCACCTGCCTCGCCGGCGAGAACACGACGGAGATCGTGTGCGAGAAGGGCACGATCATCCAGAACCACGGAGACGTACCCAGCGCGAACGTTCCGCGTTGGCCCGGGTCGGTGGGGCTCAAGTGGTTCCTCCAGGAGGAGGGGCGGTGGACGGCGGGCGATACGCCCGAGGTGGCCAACCACGGCGAGCGGATCGCGGGCCTGGCCGGGCCCCTGGCGGAGTTCTTCCAAGGGCGGCGGCCGCCGATCGCGACGGCCCGCGAGGGCCGTGACGTGTTGCGAATGATCCTGGCAACCTACGAGTCCAACGCGACCGGGCGGCGCGTGACGCTCTGAGGCCGCGAGAGAAGGAACCCCATGACCCCACGCCAGGCGATCCTCGATACGATCCACCATATCCAGGTGGCCCCCGTGCCCTACACCCTCGGCTTCGACGGCGACCTGCCCGCCCAGCTCGACAAGCACTACGGCGGGCCTCACTGGCGCGACCGCATCAAGACCTACACGCACGGCACAGCCACCTGCCACACCATGAAACGCTGGCCCGTCGACGACGCCGACCCGGCCCTGGGCCGCGATATCTGGGGCGCCCTCTGGCGAAGCGACGGCTCGACCATGCGACTGGTCCAACCCGCCCTCGCCGAGCCGAGCCTGAAAAACTACCGCTGGCCCCGGCCGGAGGACTTCTTCTACACCGACAAGGAGCTCGCCTTCGACCAGGCCGCCCTCCAGGCCCACCCGGACCTCTTCCAGATCGGCTACGTCGTCTGGGGCCTCTTCGAGCAGAGCTGGGCCATGCGAGGCTTCGAGAACATCCTGGCCGACATCGTCGCCGAGGAAGACTTCTTCGTCGAGATGCTCGACCGGATCACGGAGATCTACCTGGCCCTGACCGAGCGGACGTGCACGCTGCTGCCGGTGGACGCGATCCTGTTCGCCGACGACTGGACGGACCAGCGCGGCGTGATCGTCGGGCCCGAGCGGTGGCGGAAGTTCTACAAGCCCCGCTGGGCGAAACTCTACGACTGCTGCCGCCGACACGGCAAGATCGTCATCACCCACTGCTGCGGCAATGTCGCGCCCCTGATCGACGACGCCATCGAGATCGGCCTAGACGTCCTGGAGAGCGTCCAGCCCGAGCCGGCCGGCATGAACCCCTACGAGCTCAAGCGCCGCTGGGGGAAGAAGCTGACCTTCTGGGGCGGCCTGGGCGCCCAGAGCATCCTGCCCTTCGGCACGCCCGCCGCCATCGGGGCGGAGATCCGCCAGCTCCGCCGCGAAATGTCCCGCGGCGGAGGCTACATCCTGGCCCCCGCGAAGAACCTCCAACCCGGCACGCCCCTGGCGAACGCCGTCGCGGCCCTGGAAGCATTCACGGAAGAGAATACGTAGGCTCGCGCAACGAACGGGGCGTGCGCGGCGGTGGCGCCGAAACGTCTGCGGTAATCGGGGCGAAGAGACGGGGATTAGGGGATTGAAGAAATGGATAGAACAGCAGAAGAAAGAAGGCACGCAGGCCAACCAGGGCGCCGATGCCCATCTTGATCTTTCTTCTGCCTGCGGTTCAATCCCCCAATCCAGGAATCCCCTAATCCCCGTCTCTTTGCCACAAACACCGACGTGGTTGCTCTCGCGTCGCAAGCCACCGCGTCAAGGCCTCGGTTGAAACGGGGGGCGGGGTCAGAGCGGGTAGGGTGCGGGGCCCCCGGGCCGAGGCGGACGGGGATTCCTCATGCGGAGACCTCGAATGCAATCATGGAACGTGTTGGGTGAAGTGCCCCTGTCGGGCGTGTCGCCGGAGGGCTGGCTGCGGCGGTTTCTGGAAGTGCAGCGCAACGGCCTGACGGGCCACCTCGAGGCCGCCGGCTTTCCCTTCAACAGCCCCGGCTGGGCCACGCGGGAGGTCAAGCACGAGACAGGCACGTACTGGTGGCCCTACGAGCAGACGGCCTACTGGGTCGACGGCATGATCCGCTGCGGGCGGCTGCTCGGGGATGACTTCCTCGTGGGCAAGGCCCGCACCCAGATCGACTACGTGCTCCAGCGGGCCGACAAAGACGGCTACCTGGGCCCCTCCTTCCTGAAAACCGAAGACCGATCCCAGACGGGGTGGCAATACTCCTTCAACCGCTGGCCCCACGTGGTCTTTTTCCGAGCGCTGATGGTGGAATACGGCGCGACGGGGGATGAGGGCCTCGTGCGGGCATTGCACAAGCACTATCTGGGCACGGCCCATTCGCACAGCGACCAGCGGGACGCCCTCAACATCGAGATGATGGTCTGGCTGTACCACCAGACGGGCGACCGCCGCATGGTGAGGCAGGCCGTGCGGGCGTTTGACGCGATGAACGAACGGCTGCCCGACCTGGACACGTCGCTGGAAGCCCAACTGAGCCCCAAGCGCCCGACCGAGCACGGCGTCTCCTACTGCGAGAGCGCCAAGCTCGGGGCCGTGCTGTACGGGGCCACCGGCGAAAAGAAATACCTCCGCGCGTCCGTGAACGCGGTGGCCAAGATGGAACGCTTCAGCATGCTGGCCGACGGCATCCCCAGTTCGAGCGAGAAGCTGCGGGGCAAGGACCCCCTCGACAGCCACGAGGCCTGCGTGATCAGCGACTTCACCTGGTCGTGCGGATACCTGCTGATGGCCACCGGCCAGGCCCGGTACGCCGACCTGATCGAGCGGGCGTGTTTCAACGCCGGGCCCGGGGCGGTGAAGAACGACTTCCGGGCGGCCCAGTATTTCTCCTGCCCCAACCAGGTCGTCTCGGACAAGACGTCCAACCACAATCTGTTCAGCCGCGGGCACATCTTCATGCGGTACGCCCCCAACCCCGCCACCGAGTGCTGCGCGGGCAACGTCAACCGCTTCATGCCCAACTTCGCCGCGCGGATGTGGATGCGAGGAGCCGACGACGAGATCGTCGCCGCCCTGTACGCCCCCGGCCGGCTGAGCACCACCGTGGGCAAGACCCCCGTGACGATCGTGGAAGAGACGGCCTACCCGTTCCGCGACCGGGTGGAGTTCCAGGTTCGCACTCCCGCGCCGGCGGCCTTCGCGCTGGTGCTTCGGATCCCCGGCTGGTGCCGCAACGCCCGCGTGCTCGTCAACGGCCAGCCGTGGCGGGCCAAGCCCAAGGCCGGCACGTTCCTCACTATCCGCCGCACGTTCGACAACAACGACCGCGTTACCCTCGTGCTTCCGATGGCCCTGAAGCTGACGCACTGGCCTCACGGCGGGATCGCGATCGAACGCGGGCCTCTCGTGTTCGCCCTGAAGATCGCCGAGCGGTGGGTGGTGGACCCCAGCGAGACGGCCAAGGCGACGAAGGAATTCCCCGCCTGGGGGGTGTATCCCGAAAGCACGTGGAACTACGCGTTGGCGGTGGACGCCAAGACGCTGGCCGATCGCGTGGAGGTCGTCGAATCACCCTGCGCGGGCGACCCGTGGGTGAATCCGCCCATCTCGCTTCGCGTGCCGGCCCGGCGGGTGAAGGGGTGGAAGCTGGACGTTCGCCGCGAGGTCGAGGGCATGTACCCCGGCCCGGCGGTCGAGAAACGCCGCGGGCACTTCACGCTGACGCCTCAACTGCCCGACCCGGCCACGCTGGGCAAGCGGTTGGGCGGCAAGCTCGAGACCGTCACCCTCGTGCCCTACGGGAGCACGCACCTGCGTGTCACCGTGTTCCCCCAGGCGCCGCGGTAGGCGGCGGGGGCGTGGAATAAAGCGGCTGGAAGGAAGAGCCCGCATCCTCGCTCAGGGCCTTTCGGCCCTGCTGCGGTGCTCACCCGCCAGCCGAACCAGTATAGGCGATCCGGCGGCACGGGGGCGTTCGCGCGGGTGGGCAGGCGGGCTCGGGGCGACTCCGAAGAAAATCTATCGACGAACATTGGTATCACGATGTGACAGGCATAGAATGAGGCGATTGCCCGCCAAGGCAGGCAAAGAGCCTTCCGGTGGCGACCCGTGCGAGGGCGTCCGTTCAGGAGAGGAAAGTTCCAGACGCTCTGGAACGCCCTGACCGGACCAAAGCGTAGCGCCGGCGTCTCCGCCCAGGCAAAGGAGCCTCGCGATGAAAGCCTTTACCCTTCTGTCGGTCGTATTGTTCTGTGCCGCCGCCGCCCAGGCCACTCAGTTCAGCTACCTCGATCCGGGGTATGCCCAGGAGATCTTCGCCGCCCCGCTGACGTTCGGCCAGGAGGCCGGCATGGCCTGGACCACGAGCGGAAACCTCCTGACCCGGGCCGGGTCAACGATCTTCGAGCACAGCCTGACCCAGAACGCCACCTACCAGGGCACCAACCTGCACGGCGTGACGCTGACGCACCCGATCACCGGGCTGAGCACCAGCGGGTACGGCATGACCAGCGGCAAGGACGGGTACATTTACACCGCGACCGCGACCGGCCTGGAGCGGTTCAAGCCCAGCAACTGGGCCGCCCCGGCGCAGGCCCTGGCCGGCACCGTCGGCGGGGCCGGGTGGGGCATCACCACCCTGATGGACGGGCGGATCGCCTACTCCGACGGCAACAGCCCGAGCAACATCTACGTCTACGACCCGGCCGGCGGGACGAACTCGCTGATCTACACGGTACCCGGCGGCGTCCAGGTCGACGACATCGAGGCCAGCACCACAGGGCAGATCGCCCTGGCCGGGCACAGCAACAGCACGATCACCATCATCAGCTACGCCGGCGCGTGGATTAACACGTTCTCGACCCCGCACTTTCCCGACGGGTTGGCCTTCGGAGATGGGGCGGCCTCCAGCTCGCTGTTCAGCAACAACAACAACGGCTCCATTACCCGGTACGACCTGAGCCCGAACTTCGCCAATCTGATCACGACGACGGACATTGCGACGAACCTGTACACCGGCGGTTCCACCGGCGGGGCGTACGGCGACCTGGCCTCCGTCGGGCCCGACTGCGCGTTCTACGTCACCCAGTACGAGAACGGCGGGTCCAACGGGTCTACCCCCGGCGTGGGCACGCACTGGGACAACGGCAGCACCACCAACGAGCCCTCGATCATCCGGATCTCCGCCCTGGGCCTCCAGAGCGACGGGACGATCGGCCCGGTCTGCGGCTTCAGCTCCACCACCCCCGAGCCGGCCACGCTGTCCGTGCTGGCCCTGGGCGCCCTGACGGCCCTTCGGCGTCGTCGTCGCTAGACGCCGCGAACCTCGCGACTTCAACCCCTCGCGGGCGGCGCCGGGAAACCGGGCCGCCCGCTTGCTTCGAGTTCATCCGGGATTTCCGGGGAAGGCTGGCCAGCCCCGCCTCAAAGTCCGCGCAGCGGGCGACTGCGCGTAGCCCCAGGCGACGGAGGAGCCTGGGGATCACGCGGGGAGCGGTCCCGCCCTTCCTCTTCTTCTCCAGAGCCCTCGCAGAGGGCGATTGACGCCCGCACGCTTCAGTCGCCTCCCTGCGGGGGCTCCAAGAAAGGGAAGGAGAGGGAAGAAGGGAGGCCACCTTGAATCCCTACCCTCCCTTCGGTCGGGTAGGGCTACGCGCAGTCGCCCGCTGCGCGGGCTGAGAAACTGCAAGACCGGAATGGTGATGCATCCCCGGAAAAGCCGGATGAACCTTTTTTCGCGCCAGGCGAGTGTGAAGCAAGGTTCACCCGGAGATCAACTATAGCGGGAACAGGATCGGGTCGCGGATCACCGTGCCGGACACTTCGATGCGGATCCGCCGCCCCGGCAGCCGCCGGACGGACATCCGCACGCCGTCCCAGCTGGTGAGCGTCCACTTCCAGTCATCCCGCGTGACGCCCGCGAACGCCGCCGGGTTGCCCAGCAGTTCCGCCAGCCGACGGCGCCCGACGTCGCGGAAGGCCATCTCGAACAAGGTCGTCGTGGCACAGGAATACAGTTTCTCCGGCGGGGGCCCGGAAGCCAGCAGGAGATTGGTGTGTATGGCGAATTCCGCCGCGTTGGCCGGAGCTGGGTAGGTCGGCCCGGCGGGCCTGGTGGCCGTGGCCGCCGGCAGGGGCCCCAGCATCGCCCGCAGATAGAGACCGGCGATTTCCGCCGCTACGTCCAATCGTGTGCGGAAACTCGTGAACAGATTCAGTTTATTCGTTTTGTCGTGGACCTCCGTCAGGGCCGTCCGCAACATGCCCAGCCGTTCCCCCAGTGCCTGGCGCCCCTGAGGCAGCGACGTCGGCGGCACGACCGCCGCGGGGCGGCTTGCCGTACTGCCCGCCGCCTGGCGCGACACCAACCCAGGCGAGTACAGTCCCCCGGCCAGCATCTCCAATTCCTCCGCCGGCCGCCAAGACGCCGGTGCATCGCGGAAAGCCTCGGCCGGGACCTCCAATTCCAGGATGTAGCAATACTCGCCCGTGACGGCGGCCGCCTGACGGGCGACCGAGAGATACGTGTAACTCTTGGCGACTACCCGCCCATCGGCATCGACCAGCGCTCGGAGGAATTCGCGGCTTCCCCGGGTTTGCGTTTCAGCCATGATCGGCCTGGCCTCGAGCAGCCAGAACTCGAAGCGGTGCATTTCGCCCGGCAGTGGGTCGGGCGCGGCCCGGCCGACGGCGAGATTCTCGAATGGCGCCCAGGTTCGCGGGGCGCACCCGACGGACAGCACACACGCCAGCATCCACCCCGCCGTCGTCCAACGCATTGGCCACATGATTCGTTCTCCCGTTATTGCCCGAACACCCGCACTTCCACCAGGTGAATGCCCGGGTTGGCGGAGTTCTTGAGGACGTTGACTCGCACGTAGCGCGCCGGCACGGGGGGGAACTCGTGCACGTGCCCGGCCGGCGTGTCGGCGGCGGTGGTCTTACTCATGTCCACCACCTGGCGGAAGGTCTTGCCGTCGGTGGAGACCTCGACGGTGTACTGGTAATAGCGCCCGCCGTCCCAGTAGGGGAAGACGTGGATCTTGTGGATCGCGTGGGTTTTCTCCAGGTCCACCTGCCACCAGCCCGGGACAGGCCCGGCGTTCCAGAAGCCGCGTTCCTCGACGAACCCGTCGTTCACCACGCGGGGGTTTTCCCGGTCCGTCGGGCCGGCGCTGGTGGTGACGGGCTTGTCCAGGGCCAGGTTCCGCTGGAAGTTGTCGAAGACGGTCAGCTGCCGCTTGTAGGGCTGGCCGACGAGCTTGCCCTGGGCGTCAAAGTAGCCGGCGGCGAAGGAGCCGTTCTTCGTGATCACGACGGGCTTGTCGTAGAGGGGGCTCTTGGCGTCGAGGGCGCCGTCGAGGGCATAGCGAAGAGTTCCGCCGGCCATCCGGGCGGCCGAGAGAGTCACCGTTACCGTGCTGCCGGGCTCGAAGCCGTCGGCGCCGCCCTCGTCGTTGACGCGGTGGACGCCGACAAAGGCCGTCGAGCCCGTCACGGGGAAGTACTGGTAGACGTTCCAGAGCATCTGGCCGAGGGGTTGGTTGGCTTTGTCGAAGACGCGGGCCTTGAGTACCGTCGTGGGGGCCTCGAGGGTCAGCGGGCCCGTGAGGGCGGGCGAGTCGGCGGTGACGGCCTTGCCGTCGGTGGTGTAGCGGACGGTCGCACCGGGGAGGGTGGCCGTCAGTTCCAGCCGCAGCGGCTGGTTGTGCCAGTTCTCCTGGTGGTTGTACCCGCAGGCGGCCGGGTCGGTCAGCCCGGTGGCGCGGAGGCGGGCGGGCGTCAGCAGGAGGGCGGCCTTGTCGTCCAGGGCGAGCAGGCGGCGGTAGAAGTCCTCGAACGATTGTCCGGCGGCGGGGGCCCAGATTCGCTCGGCCATCGCGGGCAGGCGGAAGCGGAGGCGGGCGATCTCGGTCTCTTCGGTCTGTTCCCACACGCTCATCTGCGCGCCGATCACGCGAGGGTTGGCCGGCAACTGGATCGGGATGAACGAGGGCGCGTACCGCCAGTGGTTCTTCCAGAGATACAGGTTCCAGTCGTAGATGTCTCTGGGATAGCGCGTGGTGTCGCCCACGATATAGAGCGGTCGCCAGGTGGCGTTGACGATGGTGAAGCCGTTGGCCAGCAGGCTCTGGGGCAGTTCGTACATGGTTTCCCAGGCCAGGACGATCACGTTGTCGGGGATGGTGCTGTTGGGTCCGCCCTTGCCGTTGAAGCCCTCCCAGACCACCATCGTCTTGCCGTGCTTGCGGACGATGTCGTTCATCCGTCCGATGAAATGCGTGTAGAGTTCGTGGGGATACGCCAGCTTGTACTTGGCGACGTAGGCCTTCTCGGCCTCGGTGTTGCCCACGCCCTCCAGCCAGCACTCATCCCCGCCCATGTGGTAATAGGGCGTGCTCCGGAAGACGTCGCAGATCTCGCCCACCAACGTATCCATGCCCTTGTACATATCCTCGCTGGCCATGTCGATCACGCCCGGGGCGGGCCCGGCGAAGGGCTTGACCTTCCGCATGCTGGAGGCGTGCCCGGGGGTCTCGATCTCGGGGATGATCATCACCCCGCGGGCGGAGGCGAAACTCTCCAGATCGCGCAGCTCCTCCAGCGTGTAGCAATGCCCCGGCGTGGCCAGGCCGGGGAAGGCCTTCGAGGGGAAGGTGAACGCCTGGTCGTCGCTCAGGTGCAGTTGCAGGTAGTTGATCTTGTAGAACCGGCACAGGACGACGGCCTTTTTCAGGGTGTCGACGCTGTGGTACTTCCGGGCCACGTCGATCATCAGACAGCGGTAGCGGGTGAAGGGTTGGTCGGCGAGCGTCACGCGGGGCAGGGCGGGGGGGTTGGCGCGGGCGTCGAGCAGTTGGAGGAGCGTGGCCGTGCCGGCGGCGGCGCCGGCGTAGGCGCCGGCAGAGACGACGG
>JAPLNA010000216.1 GCA_026693065.1 Planctomycetota bacterium | reverse complement strand
GGACGCCGCGGTGGTGGCCATGGGCGCCCTCCTGGCCGCCCGCGCCGGCGTGGGCCTGTTCCGAGGAAAGGCGAAAGAATCGGGAGGCCCTGCCTCCGAAACATAGCGATCCGGCATCAGCGGCAAAGAGACGGGGATTAGAGGATTCTTGGATTAGGGGATTGAGAGAGAGAAGAAGAGGATCAGGCGCGGGGCCGATATCAGATTTGAAATCTCAGATCTCAAATCTCAAGTATCGAATCTGTGTTCTCGGTTTCTAATCGCCTAATCCAAGAATCCCCTAATCCCCGTCTCTTTGCCGCTTGAACTGGCCGCCTTCGAACTCGCCAGGGGCGTCCTCCAACGGATTCCCAGCCGTCGCGGAACTCGCGTTTCCATGGCATGATCTGCGCCGGATGTTTTTCCCTGCGCGAGGGGGGACTATGGCAACATCACTCCGCCGGGGGCGGCGGGGCAGTCAGGTCCATCACCAGGCTGTAGACCTCGCCGTCGAACTCCGTGCGGACGGGCAGGCCGCTGTTGTTGAAGATCGCGAGCATGGCCTTGTTGCCGGGCAGGACCTTGGCGTCCAGCCGCCGCACGCCGCGGACGCGTGCCACGGAGGCCAGGTACTCCAGCAGCAGCGTGCCCATGCCCTTCTGCTGCCACTCGTCCTGGACGACGAAGGCGATCTCCGCCGACCTAGTCCGGGGGTCGAGGAAGTACTGCGAGACGGCGACGATCTGCTCCTCGCCGGTGGCCCCGGGGACCACGCCCACGATGGCCAGCTCGTTCTTATAGTCGATGTTCGTGATCTTCTGAACTTCCCGGTGCGGGAAGGCCTGGGTGTGCGCGAAGTACCGCTTGCGGACCGACTCGGAACTCAGCGAGTACAGCATCTCCGACAGGGCCGTGTCGTCCGTGGGCTTGACCGGGCGGAAAAGAATCTCCATGCCGTCCTTGAGGGTCTCCCGGCGTTCGAGCTCCTCGGGGTAGCGGATGTTTTCCCAGGCCAGTTCGATCTGGTCTTCGTAGATGTAGTTCTGGACCTTGGCGGCCTGGATGAGTTCGCGGCGGAACTTCGGGTCGGCGATGTTGATCAGGGCCAGGCACCGCTCGCGGATGCTCTTGCCGTGCAGGTAGGCCGTGCCGTACTCGGTCACGACGTAGTGCACGTCGCCTCGCGTGGTGACCACGCCGGCGCCTTCGGTCAGGCGAGGCACGATGCGGGAGATGACGCCGCCCTTGGCGGTGGCGGGCAGGGCGATGATGGCTTTGCCCCCGCGGCTTCGGGCGGCCCCGCGGATGAAGTCCACCTGCCCGCCGATGCCGCTGTAGAAGCGGTAGCCCAGCGAGTCCGAGCAGACCTGCCCGGTCAGGTCGATCTCGAGCCCGACGTTAATGCCGACCATCTTGTCGTGCTGGGAGATCAGGAACGGGTCGTTGACGTACTCGGTGGGGTGGAACTCGAAGAACGGATTGTTATCGATGTAGTCGTAGAGCTTCTTGGTGCCCATGGCGAAACTGGCCACGACCTTGCCGCGGTTGACGGTCTTCTTGGCGCAGGTGATGGCCCCGCACTCGATCAGCTCGATGATCCAGTCGCTGAACATCTCGGTGTGAACGCCCAGATCCTTCTTGCCCTTGAGGAACTCCACGAGGGCCTGCGGAATCCGACCGATGCCGCACTCGATCGTGCTGCCGTCCTCGACGAGGTGGGCGATGTTCTCGCCGATCTTGCGGAGGACGTCGTCGGGCGCGAGGATGTTGACCTCCGGGATCGGCTCGTCGAAGGGCACGAGCATGTCGATCTGGTTGGCGTGGATGAAACTGTCGCCCAGGGTTCGCGGCATGGCGGAGTTGACCTGGGCGACGATGAACCGGGCGTTGGCGGCGGCGGCCTTGACGACGTCCACCGAGACGCCGAAGCTGCACAGCCCGTTCGTGTCGGGCGGGGCGACCATGATCAACGCCACGTCGATCGTCGTCCGCCCGCTCTCGAATTCCTCGGGTATCTCCGACAGGAACATGGGCGTGTAGTCGCCCTGTCCGGCGTCGGTGACGTGGCGGACGTTGTCGGCCAGGAAGAAGCTGTTCATCTTGAACCGGTCGCGGAACTTCTCCTGCGTGTACGGCGCCTCGCCCACGGTCAGCATGTGCACGATGTGCACGTCGTAGGCGTTGCTGGCATGCGCGGTCAGGGCCCGCACCAGGTGCTGGGGCTGCGCGCAGCCCGTGCCGATGAACACGGTGTTGCCCGGCTTGACGAGTTTCACGGCCGCGTCGGCTGTGGCGATGCGGTCCTTGTACTTTTCCTTCCAATCGGTGGGCGGCATGGGGTCTCCTGTTACATTCCTTCCACGCTGATGCGCGCGTCGACGGCCACGGGCGTGACGCCCTCGGGCCCGACCATGAAGGGGTTAACGTCCATTTCCTGAATCTGGGGGAACTCGGTCACCAACTGCGAAAGTCTCTGGAGGCCTTCGGCGATGGCGTCCACGTCCACCCCCTCCTGCGACCGGACCCCCTTGAGGATCTGGTAGGTCTTGGTCTTGACGAGCATTTCCTTGGCCTCCTGGGCGGTGATCGGCGCCAGGTGGAAGGCGACGTCCTTGAGGACCTCGACCATGATCCCGCCCATCCCGAACATCAGCAGCGGGCCGAAGTGCGGGTCGCGGCTCATTCCCAGAATCACTTCCTTGCCCCGCGTGCACATCTCCTGCACCAGCACGCCCAGAATGTCGGCGTTGGGCATCTTGCGAGGGATGCGGTACATCATCAGGTCGAACGCGTCGGTCACGTCGCGGGCGCTGGTCAGCCCCACGCGAACCCCGCCCACGTCGGACTTGTGAATGATGTCCGGCGACCAGATCTTCAGCACGACGGGGTAGCCCAGTTGATCGGCGATATTGACGGCCTGCTGCGCCGTCGTCGCCACCGAACCGCGCGGGGTTACGAACCCGTAGGCCTCGAGGATTTCCTTGGAGTCCATCTCGCCGATCTCGCGAAGCCCGCGGCGAAGATGGCGGTCGATGATGCGTTCGGCCTTGCGGCGATTCACGGGGAAGAGCTTCACCACTCGCTTGGGGCGGTTCTTCCAGGCGGCGTAGTGGCACATCACCTGGATCGTCTCGACGGCGGCCTCGGGGGAATCGTACTGGGGAATCCCTCCGGTCCGGAGAATCTTCACGCCGGCGGCGACTTTCGCCGCGCCCAGGAAGCAGCCCAGCACGCACTTGTCGGGATGGACGCGAGCGGCGTCGACCACGGCCTGGGCGGTTCCCTTGTCATCGCTCATCGCCTGGGGCGTCAGGAGCACGATCGCCGTGTCGACGCCCTCGTCGGCCAGGACAATCTCCAGGGCCTGTTGATACCGGTCCGCCAGGGCGTCGCCCAGCACGTCGACGGGGTTGTGGATATTGGCCGAGGGGGGCAGGCACTTGGCCAGCCGCTCCTGGGAGGCGTCAGTGAGTTTGGCGAAGGTGAGCCCGGCCTTTTCGATGGCGTCGGCGGCCATGATGCCAGGCCCGCCCGCGTTCGTGATGACGGCCACCCGCGGGCCCTTGGGCAGCGGCTGCATCGCGAAGGCCTGGGCGTAGTCGAACTGCGTGCGGATCGAGTCGCACCGGATCACGCCCGCCCGCTCGAAGACGACCTCGTAGGCCACCTCGTCGCCCGTCAGGCTGCCGGTGTGGGAACTGGCGGCCTTGGCGCCGGCGCCCGTCCCGCCGGACTTCATCAGGAGGATCGGTTTCTGGCGGCTGATTCGTTCGGCATGAAGCACGAACTGGTCGCCGTCGGTGATGTTCTCGAGATATCCGGCGATGACCTTCGTGCCCTCATGCTCGGCCATGGCGTCGATGAAGTCCAGTTCGTTCAGGTCGGCCTTGTTGCCGATGCTGATGAGCATGCTGAAGCCCATCTCGTTGGCGCGGGCCAGGTCGAGGATCGCCGCCAGCAGGGCCCCCGACTGCGAGATGTACCCGATGCCGCCCGGGCCGGGAAGGTCGCCCCCGAACGAGGCGTTCAGCTTGTTGATCGGAACCATCACGCCCAGGCAGTTGGGGCCGACCACCCGAATGCCCCCGCGCCGGGCGATCTCGACGACGGTCTGCTCGAGCTTACGCCCTTCCTCGCCGGCTTCCTTGAACCCGGCCGTGATGATCACCACGCTCTTGACGCCCAGCTCGACGCACTCCTCCATGACGCCCGGCACCATCGGAGCGGGCACGACGATGACCACCAGTTCGGGCTTGACGGGGGTGCTCTTCAAGTCCGGGTAGCAGGGCAGGCCCTCGACCTCGGGGGCCTTGGGATTGATCGGAAAGATCTGCCCGGCGAATCCGCCCCGGACCAGGGCGGCCAGGATCTCGTAGCCGGTCTTGCCCTTCTGACGCGAAGCGCCAACCACGGCCACCGACTTTGGGTTGAAGAAAGATTCCATACTCATGGGCTGTGCTATTCCTTCCTGCCGGCTCCCGACGGGCCGGCTGCGGGGGGGCGGTCATACTACACAAACGCCCAGGCAAGGGGAATAGCCAGTTTTGAGAAACTTATTTTTCCCGCCCGCCTTCAGAGCCCATGATACCGAAACACGTTAGCCTTGACCTTCTCGACAGTCTCCTCGATGCCCCGCCGCAGGCCCTCGTCCGGGCGGGCGTGGGGCAGGGCGCGGTCCCGCAGGCCCCCGAGCCATTCGGTGCTCTCGAGCATCACCCCGCCCAGCCCGCAGCAACTGGCGTCCTCGGCGCCCTGCCCGGAGAGAATCGTCCAGATCAGCGCCCATCCCCGGGCCGTGTTCCGCGGGTGATACCCCCCGCCCCCCACCGCCAGCACGCTCTTGCCCATCCCCATCACAATCCCCGCGACCTCGGCGGGGGCGTGGTTGGTCAGGTCCAGATGCGCCAGCGGGTCGCCCGCCAGCGTGTCCATCCCCACCTCGAACACGATCACGTCCGGATCGAACGCGCTCAGGATCGGCGCGCCGACGGCACGAAAGGCCTTCAGGTACTCTTCGTCCCGTGTGCCCGGAGGCAGCGGCACGTTGACGCAGTAGCCGGCCCCCGGGCCCTCGCCGATCTCGTCCTCGCTCCCCGTGCCCGGGAACAGCGTCCGACCCGTCTCGTGAAACGACATCGTCAGCACGTCCGGCCGCCGGTAGAACGCCTCCTGCACTCCGTCGTCGTGATGCACATCGATGTCCAGGAAGAGCACTCGTTTCCCGGCCCCCGCCAGCAGTTGGCAGGCCAGCACGACGTCGTTGAGGTAACAGAACCCCGCCGCCCGCTCCGGGCGCGCGTGGTGGTATCCGCCGGAGGGATTGAACGCGACGCTCGCCCGCCCGTCCAGTATCGCCCGCGCCCCTGCCAGAGTCCCCCCGCACGCCAAGGCCGCGTAATCGTACATGCCGATGAACACCGGACACTCCGCCGACCCGAGCCCCATGTGCAGCCCCTCGACGTCCAGGTCGCCCCGCTCGGCCCGGCGCAGGGTCTGGAGATACCGCGGCGTATGAAACGCCTGGAGTTCGGCCTCCGTCGCGGGCGTGGGAGAAAGCATGTCCTCCGGGGAGAGCAGGCCCAGCGACGCCAGAATCCCCCGCGTCATGCCCGCCCGTTCGGGCCGGAACGGATTCTCCGCCGGGTAATGGTACGACTCGATCTGGGCGGAATGCACGAACAACGCCTTCCGCGGGTCGTTGCGGTGATATGTCATGCCCGGATTTTACCCCGGGATCCTCTCGCGGCAAAGGGGCAAAATCAGACTCCCCGGCTTCGTCGCCTGGGTACTGGTCAATCGCGGCCGTGGCCGGTAGCATCCACGACAGAGACCTGACGCACGCGTCCCGATCGGCTACGGAAAGGCGCCACGATGAACAGTCTGGACAGAGTCCGGTGCAGCATGCGAGGACAGGCGGTGGACTACCCGCCCAACTTCTCGATCCTGATCGCCCCGGCCTGCCAACTCACCGGAACCCCCCAGGGTCGGTATTCGCAGGACGCCCATGTGATGGCCGACACGCTGCTCGCCGCCCGCGACCTGACGCAGGCCGACGGCATCTACGTCTCCCGCGACAACTGGGTCTACCACCAGGCCCTGGGCGGCGAGCTGGTCTTCCCCGACGACGACGAGCCCTACGCCCCCCGGGCGGTACTGGCGTCGCTGGAGGATTTTCGCCGGCTCGCCCTGGGGGAGCCCGAACACGCCCCCGGCATGAAGACGCTTCTGGCGGCCGCCCGAGAGGTCGTCGCCCTCGCGGGCGACAGGTACTACATCCAGGCTAACATCGACTGCGGGCCCTTTTCCGTCGCCGCCGTCCTGCGGGGCGTGCAGAACTTCATGATGGACGTCGCCACGGGCGACGGGGCCCTACTGGCTGAATTCCTCGAGTTCTGCACCGAGGCGGTGATCGCCTACGGGCGAGCCATGATCGCCACCGGCGTGCACGGCATCCAATACGGCGACTCGGTGGCCAGTCTGATCGGCCCGGACATGTACCGCCAGTACGCCCTGCCGTATCAGCACAAGAGCCTGTCGGCCCTCGCCGGGCGAGGCTGCGACCTGTGGTTGCACATCTGCGGGCAGACCGAGCACATCCTGCCCCAGGTGGCCCGGTTGCCCATCGACGGCTTCGAGGTCGACGCCCTGGTCGACATCGCGCTGGCCCGGCGGCTTCTGGGCGAGCGAATCGCCCTCAAGGGCAATCTGCCCACCACGTTCCTGCTGCGGGAGACCCCCGCGGCCGTCTACGCCGCGACCCGGGAGATCATCCGCCGCCACGGACGGACGAGCGGCCTGGTCGTCTCCGCCGGCTGCGGCGTGCCCCGCGCCACCCCGCTGGATAACCTCCTGGCGATGGCCCGCGCGTGCAGGGACTCTGGCCCCGGGGCACGGTAGCGAGGCGATTCCGTCTTGTTTGTCCCTCCGACGTCGGAAATCTCTTGTGCCCGAATCTACGCGGACGATAATAGGGCGCCCCAGGCCGCCATTGCCGCGGCGGGCATAGAATCACACATCGCGAAGGAGACTTCCATGCCTCTGAGCAAACGGCTTCTGGCGGAAGGCATCGGCACGTTCTGGCTCGTGTTCGGCGGCTGCGGCAGCGCCGTGATCGCCGCCAGCTTCGGGCGCGGGGGCATCGGCATGCTGGGGGTGGCCCTGGCCTTCGGGCTGACCGTGTTGACCATGGCGTATGCCATCGGGCACATCTCCGGATGCCACCTGAACCCGGCCGTCACGCTCGGCTTGGCCGTCGGCAAGCGGTTCGCCTGGCGCGACGTGGCGCCCTACATCCTGGCCCAGGTCGTCGGGGGAGCGGCTGGAGCGGCCGTCCTCTACGCCATCGCCACAGGCAAGCCGGACTTTCAACTGGGGGCCTTCGCCGCCAACGGGTTCAACGAACATTCGCCGGCCAAGTACACGATGGAGTCGGCCCTGCTCGCCGAGGTCGTCCTGACCTTCGCCTTCCTCACCGTCATCATGGGCGCCACCGACCCCCGCGCCCCGGTCGGCATGGCCCCCATCGCCATCGGGCTGTGCCTGACCCTGATTCACCTGATCGGCCTCCCCATCACGAACCTCTCCGTCAACCCGGCCCGGAGCACGGGCCCGGCCTTGTTCGTGGGCGGATGGGCCCTGCAGCAACTCTGGCTGTTCTGGGTGGCGCCGATCGTCGGGGCGGCCCTGGGCGGGCTGCTCTACTCCCGTCTCCTGGAGGGCCCGGACAAAACGGGCGACTGAGCGACCATGCGAAAGCTCTGGAGTTTCTGGCCGCTCGCGGCGGCCGTCGCCGTCTTCCTGCTCGACGTGTGGTATCTCTACGGCGCCATCGTCACCAAGACCGGCGGCACGTTCACTTATCCCCTCGACGACTCGTATATCCATATGGCCGTCGCGCGCAACCTCGCCGTCCGCGGCGTCTGGGGCATCCGCCCCGACGCCTTCGCCTCCTGCTCGTCGTCGCCGCTCTGGACCCTCCTGCTGGCCGCCATCTACAAGCTGGCGGGGTTCAGCGAGTTCCTCCCGCTCCTGCTGGCCAGCGCCTGCGGCGTGGGGCTTCTGGCGGCCGTCTTCGCTCTCCTCCGGCGATACCGCGTCGGGGGCGCGGCTTCGCTGGCCCTCCTGCTCGCCGTCGTCTTCCTGACCCCCATGCCCGCCCTGGCCCTGGCCGGGCTGGAACATCTTCTCCACGCCCTCCTGACCGTCCTGGCCCTGGACGCCGGCGCCCGCCTCCTGGCCGACCCATCCGCCCCGGGCCAACCCCGGCGCGGGGGTTTGTTCCTGCTGCTTCTCCTGCCCTTCCTGGTCGCCACGCGATACGAAGGCCTGTTCCTCGCGGCCGCCCTGGCTGTGCTTCTGCTGCTGCGTAAGCGTTTCCTCCTGGCCCTCGTCGGGGCGGCCGGGGCCGCCCTGCCCGTCGTCGTCTACGGGTGGGTCTCCCGCGCCCACGGATGGCTCTTCCTGCCCAATTCCATCGTCGCCAAGAAGGCCCAGTTCAGCCTGAACCATCTGGGCGACGCGTTCTTCGCCCTCGGCGGAAGGGCCCTCGCGCAACTGGGCTGGAGCCCCTACCTCGTCAGCCTTCTGCTGGCCCTGGGCCTGGGGGTCTACCTCCACCGCCGCGCCGTCGGCAAGGGCTTCTGGGAGCCCCTGACTCTCATGACCATCCTCCTGGGCGCCACCGCTCTCATGCACCTCCAGTGCGCCGGCATCGGGTGGTTCTTCCGTTACGACGCCTACCTGATGGCCGCCGGACTGGCCGTGCTGGCGTTGCTTCTGTCGGCCCCGGTCCGCAGCGTCAGCCTGGCGGACACTCCCTGGCTCGCCCTCGCCGCCGCCGGGGCGTTCGCCCTGGCGATGATCTACCCGGCCCTCCGCGGGTTCGACGCCCAGAGGCACGCCGCCCTGGCGGGAAAGAACATCTTCCAACAGCAGTGCCAGATGGCCCGGTTCATCGAAACCTATTACGGCGACTCCTGCGTCGCCCTCAACGACATCGGCGCCGTCGCCTTCTACTCCCGCACCCGCTGTTTCGACCTCTGGGGCCTGGCCGACAGGTCCACCGCCTCGGCCCGGCTCGAGAAACGGTTTGGCCCGTCGGTCATTGCCCGCCTGGCCAAGGAGAACAACGTCCGGATCGCCATCGTCTACCCCGAGTGGTTTCGCCCCTCCGGCGGACTGCCCCCCGAGTGGCGGGGCGTCGGACAATGGGAACTCTCCGACAATTACATCTGCGCCGGCAAGATGGTCACCTTCTACGCCGTCGGCGCCGGCGCCGCCGACGAACTCCGACGGAACCTCGCCGAATTCTCCCGCGCCCTTCCGCCCGGCGTCAACGTCTACCCGCCCCGGCTGGACGCCCGCCTGGCCACCCGCCCAGGGCGTTGACAAGCGTCCGCCGGCCCGGCCGATATCCGCACCAAACTGACCGAACTCAAGAAGCTCTTTGATGACGGGCTCATCACCGAGTCCGAATGCGCCGACCGCAAGAAGCAGTGCCTCGACCGCCTCTGACACCCCCGCCGGCCGTACTCACGGCTCGACCGGTTGGCTCGCCGGCGCCGGCCGAGTCCGGGCCGCCTTGACCCGGGCGGCCCCCGCCGGCGCACGGCTGGAATACCTGCCCCACATCAGTGGCACCCCCATGCTCGTGCCCGCTCCCTTGACGGTGGCGGTCAAGGTCGCCCCGGTTCCGTCGGCCTTCACCTGGACGCTGTTGACCAGGTCGGCCGTAGGCCCAACGAACGCGGCGACAGGCTCATCCTGAGCCATCCGGGCGAAGCGGGCTTTCGCCTCGGCAACATCGGCCTGCGCCTTGGCCACGGTTTCGGCCACCTTCTGGGCGTCCGGACCACGGGCCAGGATGGTCATGTTGTCGGCCTGCTTGGCGGAGTCCAGCACGAACGTCACCGTGTCGAACGGTTCCAGCCAGGGGATCTTGCGGAAGTTGTCGTTGACGATCATGGCCGCCCAGGTTGGGCGGGTGGTGTCCACCGTGGCGATCAGCTTGCCCAGGGGCGAATCGCCCGTAAGGCCGCCCTTGCCGGTCTTGCCTGCGGCGATCAGGGCCTTGATCACCGGCGTCTTGTCCACGCGAGAAGGTCCTCCGACGATCACCAGTTGGGTGTCGGAGACGAACGCCAAGGCGAACTCCCGCCCGGCCCGCATTACGGGCACATCGTCCACCAGTTCGTTCCCGGCCTCCGCGTGGATCTCGGCCGCCAGGAACCCGCGCACGGCCTCCACGTTGTACCGCCCGCGAAGAATCACCGCCACCCAACCGAGTTCCCCGTCCTTGTCCCGTTGTCCGATGTCGGCGGATACGCCGATGGTCGCCCCGTCGGCCCGCACGTTGCCGATTCGCTCGGCGGCGTCCACGATGATCTTCGTCACCTGCTGGGGGGCCTCAGGCGGCAAGTCGGGCATGCCCGCCATGGCCTTGGCGTAGTCCACAGCCCCACCGGGAGGCAGTTTGACCTGCCCCACGACGCCACATCCCTCGGGCAGCAGCCACGGGTCGCCGGCGAACGCCTTGCCCGGCGTGCCCGGGCGAACGTACGCCTTGCCCTCGATCGCCGCCAGGGCCGCCTGGGCGTAGTCGGCCTCGAAGGGCGCCTTCGACGTCGCCAGCCCGCGCAGCACGGGCGCCGCCGAGGCGTCCTTCAACTCGCCCAGCGTCCGAATCGCCATCAGCCGCCGGATCGCCAATCCCCCGCGCCGCCGGCCGATCTGCTCGATCAACTGCGCGATCCGCAGATCCTTCTCGCCGAGGGTCGCCCCGGGCGTCACCTTCTGCAACTCCGGCAGGGCCGCCTCGCCCATCGCACGCAACTTCGCGCTGGCCGCCTCACGCCGCGCCGCCTGCGGGGCTGAGAGATCCGCGATTAACGCGCCGACGTTCTCGGCCTTGGGCGTCTGGAGTTCCTCTATCATCGCCGCCGCCGTCACGGGCGTGTCCTGCATCTGCCAGTACGCCTGGGTCTGCACGTAGTCCAGCAGTTCGTTCCCGCCGCCGCCAGCGACCAACGCCATCAACAATCCCATTCCAATTCCCACGGTTGTTCCCTTTCCACAAAGCCCTGGTCACGCCACGGGCTGCACGTGCAGATCGTCCAGGATGGCCGGGGCGGGCTGGCCCGGCTTCCAGGTCCAGTTCTTCGTCGTGTCCTTCGGGGCCGTCGTGTCGATGCACTTGACCGACACGATCCCCACACCCACCCCGCTCTTGGTCCAGAAGCCGAAGTCGTCCTGGGTTTCGGTCAGGCCCGCCGAGTCGTTGTTGTAGACGGGGTTGACGATCGTCGAGGCCCCGATCGCGGCGGCCGAGAAGTTGCTGTTCGTGAAGCATGGGCCCACCACGCCCTTGGCCGGCTTGATCGTCACCGACTTGATATTGCCCGTCAGGAAGTCCGCCGCGGCGTCGGCCCGGCGAGTGACGGCCGAGTCGCCGGCGGCCGAGGGAGTCACCCCGGCCAGGAAGTCGGCCTGGTTGGCCGCCCCGAACGTCAGGGCGCCCATCGCGCCGGTGGTCTTCACCTGCACGGCGTCTCCGCCGGCGGGCCCGCCGACCGTGCCGGTCACCGTCAGCGAGGTCAGGCTGCCGGTGATGTCCCAGTCGCAGCCTCGCAGGCCGCCGCTGATGGTGGCCTTGCCCATCGCGACGCCCTTGACGGCGCCGTTCCCGGTCAGGGCCACGTCGGCCAGGAAATCGCCCGCAATCGCCGGCGCCCCGGGAATCAACCCTTTGGGGGCGACGGCGGCCTTGCCCGTAACCGTCAACGTGGCCACCGAGCCGGCGTGGACCGACCCGGCCGCCCAGGCGATCGTCTTCAGCGTGCCGACCTTCTGGGTCACGTACAGGGCCGCCTGCTCGACCACGCCGAGGGTCAGGGAAGTTACCCCGGCTACCGGCGAACCGCCGCTGCCCAGCGACCAATCGTGCGTCGTGCCCTTCACCGTCACCGCCCCGACCAGCCCGCTGATGGCCCAGTCCCCCGACGACAGGTCGCCCGCGATCGACACGGTGGCCAGCATCTGGGCGGGCACTTTCGCCGTCCCGCCCTGCTGGTTGCCGTCCAGCGACAGATCGGCGGCGAACTCGCCGGTGGGCACGGCCTCGCCCTTGACGCCCAGCGTCGTGAGCTTGCCGATCCACGGGGCGGAGATGGTGTTGGTGGTGTCGCTGTGAGCGACGCGATCGGTTCGCCATGCGTGTCTATGCCCGCGTCGGCCACCACGCCGAACGTCGCGGTCAGTTGGGCCGTCGCCACGACCAGCGAGCCGTGGCGAACTTCGATGGCATGCCCGCCGCCGATCAGGTTGCCCAGGGTCAGGCTGCCCAGGCTGCCGGCGACCTGCACGTCGCCTGTCAGGTCGACGAGGGCCCCGGCGATCGAGGCCATCGAGCCGCTGGTCACCACCAGGTCGCCCAGCGTGGTCCGCCCGTCGCCGCCGAGGGCCTTGGCGACCGCGACCGTCAGCTTCGCCGCCGGCGACGTGCTGGCCAGTTCGATCCGC
>JAPLNA010000215.1:4175-37416 GCA_026693065.1 Planctomycetota bacterium | reverse complement strand
TCTGCTCGAGGCGGCGGTCCAGGACGTCTTTGGCGAGTTTGAAATCGGGGATGCCGTACCGCATCAGCCCGCCGAGGGCGGGGTCTTTTTCGAAGACGACGACGCTATGGCCCGCCCGGGCCAGTTGCTGCGCCGCGGCCAGCCCCGCCGGGCCCGACCCCACCACCGCGACGCGTTGGTTCGTCTTCCGCGCCGACGGCTGCGGGACGATCCAGCCTTCCTCGAAGCCCCGCTCGACGATCTGCAACTCGATCTCGCGGATCGTCACCGGCTCGGCGCCGATGTTCAGCGTGCACGAGGCCTCGCACGGGGCCGGGCACAGCCGCCCGGTGATCTCCGGGAAGTTGTTCGTCGCGTGCAGCACCTCGCACGCCTCCCGCCATCGCCCCTGGTAGACCAGGTCGTTGAACTCGGGGATTCGATTGCCCAGCGGGCACCCGCAGCCGTGACAGAACGGAATGCCGCAGTCCATGCACCGCGCCGCCTGGCGGCGAAGGACTTCCTCCGTGGGGGCCAGGCAGACCTCGAAGTAATCCTTCACTCGCTCCTGCACGTCCCGATGGGGCGATTCTTCCCGCCCGTATTCGATAAAGCCGGTGGGCTTAGCCACGGAACACCTCCTCGGTCGCCGGCGTGGTCTCGGTCTGTCGGCCCTCGCGTTCCTTGATCCGCTCGAGGGCGCGGCGGTAGTCGATCGGCATGACCTTCACGAACTTGCCGACCGTGTCCCGCCAGCGGTTGAGGATCTGCTGCGCCCGGGAGCTGGCCGTCCACTCGTGGTGCCGCTCGATCAGCGCCCGCAGCCGGGCGACGTCCTCGTCGTGCCAGACCGGCTCGATGTCGACCAGGTCCAGGTTGCACAGGGTATCGAAGAGCTGTCCGTCGTCGAGCACGTAAGCGATCCCGCCGCTCATGCCGGCGGCGAAGTTCCGCCCGGTGGGCCCGATGACGACGACCGTCCCGCCGGTCATGTACTCGCACGCGTGGTCGCCCACGCCCTCGACGACGGCCGTCGCGCCGCTGTTCCGCACCGCGAACCGCTCGCCGGCCAGGCCGTTGATGAACACCTCGCCGCTGGTGGCCCCGTAGAGGACCACGTTGCCGGCGATGACGTTCTCGTGGGCGGCGAAGTGCGCCTCGGGCGGCGTGCGGACGATGATCCGCCCGCCCGAGAGCCCTTTGCCCACGTAGTCGTTGGCCTCGCCGATCAGCCGCAGCGTCACACCCGGGGCCAGGAACGCCCCGAAGCTCTGCCCCGCCGATCCGCGGAACGTCAGGTCGATCGTGCCGTCGGGGAGCCCCTTGGACCCCCGGGCCGTCACGATCCGGTTGCTCAAGATCGTCCCGATCGTGCGGTTGACGTTCCGCACGGGCAGTTCCAGTTTGACGGGCTTGCCCGTTTGGATCGCATCGCCGATCTGGGAGAGGATTTCCCAGTCCAGGTGGGAGGCCAGCAGGTCGCTCTGGGCGCGGACCTTTCGGATGGCCCGCCCGTCGGAGGCGTCGGGGCGGGCGAGGATCGCCGAGTAGTCCAGCCCGCGGGCCTTCCAGTGGTCGATCGCCTCCCGCCTCGCCAGGCGGTCCACCCGCCCGATCATCTCCTCGACCGTGCGGAAGCCCAGTTGGGCCATGATGCCCCTGACCTCCCGGGCCACGAACAGCATGTACCGCTGGAGGTGCTCCACTCGCCCTTCGAAGCGGCGTCGGTACTCGGGATCCTGGGCGGCGATGCCGACGGGGCAGGTGCCCAGGTGACACTTTCGCATGAGGCAGCAGCCCAGGGACACCAGGGCGGCCGTGCCGAAGCCGAACTGCTCAGCCCCGAGCAGGGCGCCGATGACGACGTCGCGCCCGGTTTTCATCTGCCCGTCGACCTGGACGCGGATGCGCCCGCGCAGGTCGTTGCGGACGAGGGTCTGTTGGGTTTCGGCCAGGCCCAGTTCCCAGGGCGCCCCGGCGTGCTTGATGGAACTCAGCGGGCTGGCGCCCGTGCCGCCGTCGTGCCCGGAGATAAGGACTTCATCCGCGTTGCCCTTGGCCACGCCCGCGGCGACCGTGCCCACCCCGACCTCGCTGACGAGCTTGACCGAGACCTGCACGCCCGGGTTGGAGCACTTGAGGTCGTAGATCAACTGGGCCAGGTCCTCGATGGAGTAAATGTCGTGGTGCGGCGGCGGGCTGATCAGCGTCACGCCGGCCGTGGCGTGGCGGAGCCGGGCGATCTCCTCGGTTACCTTGTGCCCGGGCAACTGCCCGCCCTCGCCCGGCTTGGCGCCCTGGGCCATCTTGATCTGAAGCATCTTGGCCTTCGAGAGGTACTCGATCGTCACGCCGAACCGCGCGCTGGCCACCTGCTTGATCGCGCAGTTGAGGTCCAGCCCATCGGCGCGGGTCTGGTATCGGGCGGGGTCTTCCCCGCCTTCGCCCGTGTTGCTCATCGCGCCCAGGCCGTTCATCGCGGCGGCCATCATCTCGTGCGTCTCTTTGCTGATCGACCCGTGCGACATCGCCCCGGTGCAGAACCGCTTGACGATGGCCTCGGCGGCTTCGACGTCCTCCAGCGGGACGGGCGTTCCGGGCACGAAGGAGAAAAGCCCGCGGAGGGTGAACATCTTCTTCGACTGGTCGTTGACGGCCCGGGCGAAGGCGGCGTAGGCCTGCTCGTCGTCGGTCCGGACGGCCCGGCGCAGGAGGGCGACCGTTTCCGGGTTCCACCCGTGGGCTTCCCCGTCCCGGCGGTACTGGTACTCGCCCCCGTAGGGCAGGAGCATCTCACCCGGGCGCGGGGGTTGGAAGGCCGCCGCATGACGCGACAGGGCCTCGCCCGCGATCGTGCCCAGGTCCACCCCGCCGATGCGGGAGCTCGTGCCCGTGAAGTAGGCGTCGACGACGTCGCGGTGGATCCCGACGGCCTCGAACAACTGCCCGGCGTGGTAGCTCCGCAGGGTCGAGATGCCCATCTTCGACATGACCTTGAGGATGCCCTTCTTCACGGCGGCGATGTAATTGTCGATGCACTGTTCGGGGAGGATGCTGCCGGGCACGTCGCCGCGGGCCTGCAGGTCGCCCAGGCTGTCCAGGGCCAGGTACGGGTTCACCCCGTTGGCGCCGTACCCGCACAGCAGGCAGAAGTGCATGACCTCGCGGGCCTCGCCGGTTTCGACAATCAGCCCGGCCTGGCCCCGCAGGTTGCGCTCCAGCAGCCCGTGGTGGGCGGCGGCGACGGCCAGCAGGCTCGGGATCGGCGCGTGAGACTCGTTGAACTGGCGGTCCGACAGGATGATCAGCGACGCCCCGTCGGCGATGGCCTGGGCGCAGTGGTCGACGAGTTTGTCCAGCCCCGCGCGGAGGGCCTCGCCCGGGCGGGCCGAGTCGGCCTCGAACAGGGCGTCCACCGTCACCACCCGGAAGTCCTCTCGCTTCACGCCCCGGAGGCAGACCATGTCGTCGTTGGACAGGATCGGATGGGGCAGTTTCAACTGGCGGCAGTGCTGGGGGGTTTCCTCCAGCAGGTTCCGCTGCTTGCCGGTAAAGCTCATCAGCGACATGACCAGCCCCTCGCGGAGCGGGTCGATGGGCGGGTTGGTCACCTGGGCGAACATCTGCTTGAAGTAGTTGAACAGCAGCTTGGGGCCCTGCGACAGGACGGCCAGCGGCGTGTCCGTGCCCATCGAGCCGACGGGCTCCTGGGCGTTGGTGGCCATCGGGGCCAGGATCACGCGGAGATCCTCGCGGGTGTACCCGAAGGCCCGCAGCCGCTGGGTGAGGCTGGCGGCCTCCGGTGGCATCGAGCGCGCCGGCACGAACAGCCCTCGCAACTCGACGAGGTTCTCCATCAGCCAGCGGCGGTACGGGCGCTGCCGCGCGACCCGCCCCTTGATCTCGTTGTCCAGGACGATCCGCCGCTCGACCGTGTCCACCAGGAACATCCGCCCCGGCCGAAGCCGACCCTTCGCCAGCGTCCGGTCGGGCGGGACGTCCACCACGCCGGCCTCGCTGGCCAGGATGACCAGCCCGTCGGTCGTCACGACGTACCGGGCTGGGCGAAGCCCGTTGCGGTCCAGCGTGCCCCCCACCATCCGCCCGTCGGTGAACACCATCGCCGCCGGGCCGTCCCACGGCTCCATGATCGCCGCGTGGTATTCGTAGAACGCCCGCTTGTCCGTGCTGATGTGGTAGGTGGCCCCGAAGGCCTCGGGGATCATCATCATCATGGCGTGGGGGAGCGACCGCCCCGCGCGGACGAGCAGCTCGAGGGCGTTGTCGAACTGGGCGCTGTCGCTGCCGCCGGGGGTCAGCACGGGCAGCAGGTCGGCCCGATCGCCGGGCAGGGCCTCGCACGTCAGGGCGTGCTGCCTCGCCCGCATCCGGTGGGCGTTGCCGCTGAGGGTGTTGATCTCGCCGTTGTGGGCGATGCTCCGGAACGGCTGGGCGAGCCGCCAGTTCGGGAACGTGTTCGTGCTGTACCGCTGGTGCACGATCGCCAGCGCCGACGTCATCCGCGGGTCCGAGAGTTCCTCGTAATACCCGAACAACTGCGGGGCCAGGAACATGCCCTTGTAGCAGATCGTCCGGGCGGACATGCTGCAGAGGTAGAAGTCTTTCGCCCGCCGGGCGAAGGCCTCGCTCGCCAGCCTCTCGCACCGCTTGCGGGCCATGTAGAGCGCCCGCTCCAACGCCTCCTCGCGGAGCCCCCCGGCGTCGAAGAACACCTGGTAGATCGCCGGCTCCGCCGCCCGCGCCAGCTCGCCCAGCCGCCCGCTGTTGCCGGGCACATCCCGCCGGGCGATAACCCGCAGCCCGTAATGGGCGGCGGCGGCGACGAGGATCTCGTCGCACGAGGCCCGCAGGGCCGCATCCTTCGGGGCGAACACCATCGCCACGCCATACTCGCCCGGGCCCGGCAGCGCCAGCTTGGCCGATTCGGCGAAGAACGCGTGCGGGATCTGGAACAGAATCCCCGCGCCGTCGCCGGTGGATTCGTCGCTCCCGGCGGCCCCGCGATGCTGAAGGTTCACCAGGATGCGATTGCCTAGCTCGAGGATCTTGTGGCTGGGGATGCCGTCAATGTTCACGACGGCCCCGACCCCGCAGGCGTCGTGCTCACGCCGCGGTTCGTACAATCCGTCCGACTGGGGGGGTAAGTCCATCATCGTCTGGCGGTTACTCCTCGCCTCCGGCGGTCGGGCCGGGGCCTTTTCGCCATTCTAGGCCATTGGCCCCCCTTCCCGCACCCATAAACAGAACTCATCCGCTAATATCGCGTATTACGACCCCTGATCGTCGATCCTCTGGCGTTGAGCCGGCCGGCTCGTTATACTCAGGAGAATGAGCGAGGATCTTCATCACGAGTGCGGCATCGCCGCCATGTATTGGTTGTCGCGGCCGGCGGCGCCGTCAGGCCCGGCCGAACAGTCCGTCGTCGACGGCAACGTCGTCGCCCTCATGCCCCAGATCCTTCTGGACCTCCAGAACCGGGGGCAACTGGCGGCCGGGCTCTCCAGCTTCAATCCCGCCCGCGTCCAGCTCATCGACACCCACAAGGACGTCGGCACGGTCATCGAGGCCTTCCGCATGGCGCACCCGGCCAAGCACGCGGCCATCATGACGCGCTTCGCCGGCCCGGCCGTCATCGGGCACACCCGCTACGCCACCTGCGGGGCCGACGACGTCCGATACGCCCAGCCCTTCGAACGCCACCACGGGCGGCTGTGGAAGTGGTTCACCTTCGCCTTCAACGGCAATCTCGCCAACTATGCCGAGCTTCGCGCCCGCCTGCTGGCCCGCCAGCACTACCACTTCACCCTCGACACCGACACTGAGATGTTCATGCACGCCCTGGCCTACCGCCTCCGCGGCGACAAGCCGGTGCCCCTGGTCAAGGTGATGGCCTACCTCGCCCGCATCTGCGATGGGGCGTACAACATCAGCTTCCTCGACGCCATGGGGCGGATGTTCATCGCCCGCGACCCGCTGGGCTTCCGCCCGCTCAGCTACGCCGTCCAGGGCCGCTTCCTCGCCGCGGCCAGTGAGTCCGTCGCCCTGAGCAACCTGGGCTTCACGGAGATCCACGACCTGGCCCCCGGCGAGATGCTCATCGTGGAGAAGGGGCGCCTCCGCACCGAACGCTTCGCCCCCCGGCGACGCCACGCCCACTGCTTCTTCGAGTGGGTCTACTTCTCCAACGTCGCCAGTTCCATCGCTAAATCCAGCGTCTACCTCACCCGCGCCGTCGCCGGGCGACGCCTCGCCGCCCAGGAAACCGAAACCATGGACGACCGCTGCATCGTCGTCCCCGTCCCCGACACCGCCAAAGCCGCCGCCGACGCCTTCGCCTTCGCCAAGGGTATCCCCTCCGTCGAAGGCCTGATTCGCAACCGCTACGTCGGGCGGTCGTTCATCGAGCCGAGCATCACCCGCAAGCGGACGGCCCGCAGCAAGTACACCCCCCTGCCGGCCGTCCTGAGCGGCAAACGCGTCTTCCTCGTCGAGGACTCCATCGTCCGCTCGACCACGCTGGCCATGCTGGCCGATCAGATCCGCCATCGCGGCGGGGCCAAGGAGATCCACGTCCGCGTGGCCTGTCCGCCGATCGTCTCGCCCTGCTTCTACGGCATCGACATGTCCACCCTGGGCGAGCTGTTCGCCCCGCCCTTCTGCCCCCGCGGCTACACCGGCGACCCCTCGCCGGCCATGCTCGCCCAGATGGCCAAGGCCCTCAAGATCAACAGCCTCCGCTACCTGGCCGTTTCCGACCTGGGCCCCTGCCTGGGCATCGACGGCGACTCGCTCTGCAAGGGCTGCGTCACCGGCCAATACCCCACCCGCTCCGGCGAGGCCCTCATCCGCGTCGCCCGCCGCCGCGCCAAAGCCGGCCTGGCCGGGCGAACCTACGAGTGATCCCAGTAATCCCAGTGTTCCCCTCGGCATGGTCACTTCAGTGACCATGTCCGGCTTCTTCCTTCCCTCTCTCCTGCGTGTCTACTTCTTCTTTCGTCCCCGAACGTCTCGAATCGCAATCCGCCAACCGAACCGAACGGGGAGATTCCACAACAAGCCCCCCGCACCGCGGGGGGATGTCGTTCGATGAATATAGGCGCCTCCATGGCTCGATGACACCCGATGGGATATCCCGCTGGACCGAACGGTTCCGGGGTACGCGGTAGGTGTCCCCCTGATTCCTGGTCCGACCGAAACACGGGGAGAGCGTGCGGACGCTCTCCCCGGGCCCCTCTTCCCGGCCCACACCCCCCCAGGGACCGGAAAGATAAGTCGCGCGCAGATCGAACGTGCCGTGGTTCTGGCGTGTGTTGGCCGGGGAATGGGTCCGGGGGAACCGCCGCCCGGGTCCCCCGCGGTCGTCGTGTGGTGGCGTCTTATGGCCTCGGGTGCATCGCGTAGCTTAGGCTCACTAGCACTACGTAGAACATCGCACAAGAGATCAACGCCAATGCGGAGGATACGACGCACAACACAACCGTCTGCCCGGGACGCTCGGATTTTGCCGCCATGATAGTTCTTACGAGAGCAACACCATCGAGCACTACCGATCCTATACACAAAACAAGGGCAACCACACTATCCAGACCAGGACCAGCATCACAAACGACCCCCGCAGTGCGGTCCCCGCAGTAATGGTTCGCAGCATACGCATGAACACCTCTTGGCGGCTGGGCGGGTCGTCAGGTTTGGCCCAGGTGGCCGACGAGTTTGACGACGTGGCCGAGCTCTTCGCGGATGATCGTGTCGACGTGGGCTTTGTCGGCGGGGTCGTTCAGGAAGGCTTTCAGGTCCACGAGGAAGACGATGGTGTCTTTTTCGAATTGGATGGCGCGGCGGACGATTTCGTGGGGTTTTTCGCGGCCGGTGAATTGCTTGGCCAGGTCGCCCTGGATTCCGTTGACGAATACGCCCGCGGCGATCAGGGGCACGCCGGGGACGTCGGGGCTGCCGGCGGGGGCGCCGCCCCGGCCTTCGGAGACGATGCGGTCTTTAAGAACGCCGAAGATCGCCTCGTGCTCGGCCTCCATGGTCGCCAGGTCCAGCAGCATCTGCCTCGCCTGCGGGCTGGCGTAGAACGAGGCGGCGCCCTTGAAGAAGGCCTGGGCGTCCTTTTCGACCTGGATGGCCATGTCGAACAGATCGCTGATGTTCAGGCGGATTCCCATACCGGGAAGTATTCGCGCCGGGCGGGACAAAGTCCACCCAAAAGCCCCGAGGGGGATTAGATTCGCCGGGTGCCGTGGTTCGCGGCGCAGCCGCAACCACGTCTTCATGCCCGGGCGGGTCGGCAGAACGTGGTTGCGGCTGCGCCGCGAGCCACGGCACCCGGTCGAGGCGCCCGGTCGGGGCACCCGCTCTGGGTTTCTGATGTCATGAAGAACGGCCTCGCCCGAAAGCCCCCCGCCCCGGATTCCGTTTGCTCCGCGTCGCCGGGGGCAGTATGTTGCCCCGACCCGCTGACGGCGGGCTCCGACGAGCGATACCGTGAAAACGCGATTCTCTTTCCAATACTTCGCCCTCTTCGCCCTGCTCGGGACGATCGCGCCCTACATGCAGCGGTTCCTCCGGGCCAAGGGGTTCTCCGAGGCCGAGAACGGCGCCCTCCTGGGCGTGATGGCCCTGGGCGCCTGCGGGCCGGCCTTCCTGGGCGCCCTCGCCGACCGCGTCGGGCGGAAACGCACGATGGTCGTCTGCACCCTCCTGGCCGCCGCCCTGCTGCCCGTCCTGGCGGCGACGGACTCGCCCTGGCTGGCGGCGGGCCTCCTGCTGGGCATCGGACTGACGACCGCCATGTTCATCCCCCTGACCGACACGCTGGCGGCCAACGAGCTGCCCGATCCGGCCCACACGTATGGGCGGGTGCGGATCTGGGGGAGCGTCGGGTTCGTGCTCGTGCTGGCCGCCGCGGGCGGGTCGGGGCTGATCGACGAGCAGTCCCCCAAATCCATGCTGACGGCCATGCTGCTGGGCGCGGGGTTGTTCGTCGCGACTTCCCTGGGCACGCCCGACCGCCGCCGCCACTCCCCCGACTCGCAGCCGGCCGCCCGGGGCACCCATTTCGACGCCGTCTTCTACCTGTTCCTCTTCGTCGGGGCGATGCACCAACTGGGCATGTCAGCCCATTACTCGTTCTTCACCAACTACGCCGCCGACGTGCTCAAACTCCCGCGCGGGGCGTGGACGTGGGCGATCGGCTCAGCCGCCGAGATCCCCTTCCTGTTCCTGGGCGGATGGTTCGTGCGAAAGATGGGCATCGGCGCGATGCTCTTTTTCGCCTCGCTGGCCGTCACGGTGCGGATCGGGACGTACGCGCTATTCCCCTTCGCCGCGGTGGCCCTGCCGATCCAGGTCCTGCACGCGCCGGTCTTCGGGCTGCGGCACGCGGCGTCCATCGAGTTCCTGCGGCGGAAGGTCCCGCCCGGGCGGCGGGGGCTGGCGATGGCCCTGTACATGTCGCTGGCGATCAGCTTGCCCCTGTGGGTGGGCAGCACGGCCGGCGGGTTGATCCTCAAGTACGCCGGCTACACCACGCTTTACGGCGCCTACGCGTTGGCCCCCCTGCTGGGGGCGGTGGGCGTGCTGGCGGCGGGCAAGAGATTCAACGTCCCGCCCGTGGCGGAGGAGGGCGAAAAAGTTAATGCGATTTCCGACGCACAAATCACCGAGCCACCTGCCTAGAATGGCGGTGACATTGTGGCATACCATCCATGGGCCTGAAGGGCCCGGAAACGAACAAGGAGACTGTTGATGGCGACTCAGGACAACCTCAAGGAAGCCTTTGCCGGCGAAAGCCAGGCCAACCGCAAGTACCTCGCCTTCGCCAAGAAGGCCGACGCCGACGGCAAGCCTCAGGTGGCCCGCCTCTTCCGCGCCGCCGCGGCGGCCGAAACCGTCCACGCCCATTCCCACCTCCGCGTGCTGGGCGGCGTGAAGACGACGGCTGAAAACCTCCAGGCCGCCGTCGAGGGCGAGGGCTTCGAGTTCCAGACGATGTACCCCAAGTTCATCGCCGAGGCCACCAAGGAAGGCAACCAGGCCGCCCTGACGAGCTTCCAGAACGCCAACGCCGTCGAGAAGATCCACTACGGTCTGTACAACCAGGCCCTGGCGGCGGTGAAGGAAGGCAAGGATCTGCCGGCCGCCACGATCTACGTGTGCGAGGTCTGCGGGAATACCGTCGCCGGCAACGCCCCGGACGCGTGCGGCATCTGCGGGGCCCCGAAGGCCAAGTTCACCAAAGTGGACTAGCGGCCCCCTCCGCACACGGAGATCCCCGTGGGAAAAGCCGTGAGCGATTCATCCGACCTCGCCTGGCGCTGCGGCGTCTGCGGGTACATTCACCGCGGGCCCACCCCGCCGGAGAGTTGCCCTGTCTGCGGGGCGGCCCGGAGCGACTTTGAGGCCTACCACCCGCCGGCGGCGCCCCCGGCCCCCGCGGCCGAGGGGTGGCGGTGCACCAATTGCGGCTACGTCCACAAAGCCGCCGGCCCGCCGGAGGAATGCCCCGTCTGCGGGGCGGTCAAGGGCGACTTCGTCCCCGCGACCGCCGCCGCCACGGGCGAGCCCGTACGCGCCGTCGGCACGGTGGTCGTCCTCGGGGCCGGCATCGCCGGGCTGTCCGCCGTCGAGGCCCTTCGACAAGCCTCTCCCAAAACACGGATCGTGCTCCTGGCCAGGGAGGGCCATCTTCCTTATTACCGTCTCAACCTCACCCGCTACCTGGCCGGGCAGTTCTCCCGCAAGGAACTCCCCCTCCACCCGAAAACCTGGTACGACGAAAACCGCGTCGAGCTCCTGACCGGCGTGGAGGCCGTCGCTCTCTCCCCCCAGGATCGCTCGGTGCAGACCAGCGACGGGCGGACGATCGTCTACGACAAGCTGATCCTGACGGCCGGGGCGCACCCCTTCGTCCCGCCCCTGCCGGGGGCGTCTCTCGCGGGCGTGCACAGCCTGCGGACGGTGGACGACGCCGACGCGATCCTGGCTGCCCTTCGCCCGGACGTGCGGGCGGTGGTCATCGGGGGCGGGATTCTGGGCATCGAGACGGCGGCGGCCCTGGCCCGGCGCGGGGCGGCGGTGGCGTTGCTGGAATCCCACGCCTGGCTCATGCCCCGGCAGCTCAACCGCCGGGCGGGCGAGTTGCTGGCCCAGTACGTCGTCGGGGCCGGCGTCCAGTTGATCACCGAGGCCCGCACGCGGGAACTCGCCGGCGACGGCTGCGTCAGCGGCGTCCTCCTGGACGACGGGCGGACCGTGCCGGCCGACCTGGTCGTCCTGGCCACCGGCGTCCGCTCCAACAGCCACCTGGCCCGCAAGGCCGGCCTCGAGGTCAACCAGGGCGTCGTCGTGGACAACCGCCTGGGCACGTCGGCGGCGGATATCCTGGCCGCCGGCGACGTCTGCGAGCACCACGGGGTGCAGTACGGCAACTGGGCGGCGGCCCAGTTCCAGGGCGCCATCGCGGGCATGAACGCCGCGGGGCTCGCCGTCGAGTTCGGGGGCATCCCCCGGTCCAACACCCTCAAGGTCCTCGGCGTGGACCTAGTCAGCACGGGCCTGTTCGAGCCCGCCGACGGCAGCTACCTCCTCGCCGATCGCGAGGCCGAGGGAACCTACTTCCGCTTCGTGCTCCACGACGGACTTCTCGTCGGGGCGGTGATGTTGGGCGACGCGGCCCCGGCCGGGCGGATCAAGAAGGCCATCGAAAGCCGCCGCGACTTCTCCGCCGTCATCCCGGGCGGCCCGACGGTCCAGGCGGTTCTCGATCACCTCCCGGAGTAGCAGTCGATATCCCCTCGGGGAGATTGCCGATTGCCGATTGCCGATTGAACAGAGGGGACCATATTACCGGCGCCACCGCCCCTCCCTCTTCAATCGGCAATCGGCAATTGGCAATCGGCAATCGTTTCTTTCTCCAGGAGCCTGCCGGAGCGAATACTCTCTCTTGCCAAGCGCCCTCACTCAGCGCATGATGGTTTCCAGCCACAGACAGGAGCTACCGCCATGTCCAACACCGTCCTCAACACCGCCGTCGTCGGATGCGGGATCTTCGGGGAGATTCACGCGGCCACGTACTCGGAATTCCCCGCCAGCCGGCTGACGGCCGTGTGCGACAGCGACCCGGCCCGGGCCGACGCGTTCGCCCGGCGGTTCGCCTGCAAGGCCTACACCAGCGTGGACGAGCTCGCCGCCGACCGCGACGTGCAGGCCGTCAGCATCGCCACGCCCGACTTCGCCCACCGGAGCGTCGCCGAGGCCCTGATGAAAGCGGGCAAGCACGTTCTGATCGAGAAGCCGCTGGCCACATCGGTGGCCGACGCGCGGGCGATCGTCGTGGCGGCCCAGAAGGCCGGCGTGATCGGCATGGTGGACTTCCACAACCGCTACCACCCCGCGATCGTCGCCGTCAAAGGCCGCCTGGACGCGGGAGTGTTGGGCAAACCGCAGATGCTGTTCGCGCGGCTGAGCGACCGGATCGAGGTGGCCACCCGGTGGTTCCCCTGGGCCGGGCGAAGCGGGCCCGAATGGTTCCTCGGCTCGCACCTGGTGGACGTGACGTGCCTGCTCTTCGGCGCCCGCCCGCACCGCGTCTTCGCCGAGGGGCGCAAGGACGTGCTCGCCGCCCGCGGCGTCGACTGCTACGACTCCATGCACATCCACCTGTCCTTCCCCGAGGGCTTCGCGACGCTGGAGACGTCCTGGATCATGCCGGACACCTGGCCGATGATCTGCGACTTCAGCGTGAGCCTCCAGACCACCACCGCCCGGGCGGACGTGGACATGAACCACCAGGGCGTCACCCTCGTCGACGAGGCCTCCTTCGACCGCCCGATGCTCTACGGGCGCACCGCCGTCGGGGCCGACCGCTTCGGGTTCTTCGCCTACCCCATCCACGACTTCGTGCGAACGATTCTCTCAGGCGCCAAGAGCCCCATGCCGCTCTCCGACGGGCTGGCCAACGTCCGCATCCTGGCCGCGGCGGTGGAATCGGCCAGGACGGGGAAGATTGTGGAACTCACCCCGGCGTAGCTGGGAAAGCGATTGCCGATTGCCAATTGCCGATTGCCGATTGGGGAAAGAGGGGACGGCACTATGGGCGTCAGCCTCCCTCCCTCTTCAATCGACAATCGGCAATTGGCAATCGGCAATGCTTCTACTTGATCAGCCGTGCCGCCGCGAGATCGACGTGATCGCCGACGTCGAGATTGTCCGGGCCGAATTCGACGCGAATAATGAGGGTTTTGCACCCCTTCACATCCAGCCGCACGAGAACCGGTTCGTCTTTGCCGGTCAGGCGTGTCGGGCCCAGGATGGGTTTGCCGTCGGCGAGGAGGGTCAGTACGGCGTCGCCGTTGGGGCGGGCGGCCTGGTCGATGCCGGCCAGGGCGACCAGACGGCTGTACGAGCCGCCCAGATCGTACGTCAGTTCGCAGAAGCTGTGCAGGCCCAGCCCGGTGGAGTAGGCCTTGCCGCCCAGTTGGATCGTCCCGCCCCCCGCGCTGCGGTTGAGGCGGTAGGGGAAGACGTGATCGAAGAACCCGTACTCGCGGGCGGCGGCGGGCTTGAGCGAGGATAAGTCCACGACGCCCTCGCCGCGGAACCGCACGCCGGCCACGTCCGTGCGGGCGAACTTCCTCGCCCCGGCCGTCACCGTCGCCACCGTCGCCGACGACTCGTCCACCGTCAGGGCCGTGAACGCCAGTTTCACCCCGCCCGTCAAGTGCACCACGCCCGCCGGCGCCGCCGCGGCGCCTCGCAGCGAAGCCAGGCGGATCGCCAGCACCTTCGAGCGATCCACCTTCTTGTCGGAGTCATTCCAGTTGAACAGCACGTTCTTCTCGTCGAGCCCCTTGAACGTCCCGGCGATCGTGAAAACGTCTTTGTCCCGGGCCACCAGGAGCACGTCCCGGTCGCCCTGAGCGGCCTTGAGGTCGACGAACTTGCCGGCCGCGGCGTCGGGGGTCATCGCCCCGCCGCCCAGATAGATCGTTCGCACGGCCGACAGGTCCAGCGTCAGCGCGCCCAGGCCCGGGGCGGTGAAGGCCGCCTTGCCGTCGGCGACGGTGAGGTTTTCGGCGGACAGTTCGTCGCCGGGGGCCGTGACGACCACCGTGCGGACGGACTGGTTCATCAGTTCGTCCCCCGGGGCCAGCGAGATTCGCATGACCTCGCCGGGGGCGACCGTTCGGTCGTGCCCGTCAGCGCGAAGCACCGCGCCGTCGGAGGCGATCCGCACGACCTGGCCGCTGGCGACCTGGGCGTCGACGGTCTCGATCTGGTCAGCCGTCGCGGCCGCGGCGGCCAGGAGAAGACAACTCGCCGCGGTCACGAATCGAATGGGTCCGGCGGTCACTTTTCCCCCTGTTCCGCCAGCCGACGGTGGTAGTCGCGGATGGCGTCGCGGTATCGTTCGGCGATGGCCCGCTCCATCTTCTGCTGGATCTTGGCCCGTTCGAGCGGGGGCAGGTCGGCCCAGTCGCCGCGTTCCTTGCCGCTGAAGACCTTCTCCATCGGCGGGGGCGGGGCCGCCCGGCCCCCGGGCAGCTTGCTCACGTTGGCCGGGTTCGTCGGGCGGGCGTTCACCGCCGGCTGTCCACTTGCACTGCCGGGCTTGGGCTCGGACCCTTCGCTCCCCTTGCACTTGCCCTGGCCCGGGTTGTCCTTGGGCGGGCACTTGGAGTCCTGCTCCTCCAGCATCTTGATCAGGTCGTCCAGGATCGCGATGACTTCCTGTTCCTTCTTCTGCGTCCGGGCCCCGCTGTCGACGGCGTCCAGGAGGACGCGGGCGTCGCCCATGCGGTCGACGACCGCCTTCATCGGCTCGTCGTAAATCGCCGCGTATTCGTCCATCTTCTTGGCGAATTCCTGCTGCTGCTCCGGGCTGATCACCAGCGCGTAGTCCCGCAGCAGCCCGTTGTAGGCGTGCATGGCATAATAAAACCGGTTGCCCTTTTCGTACAACTGGGCGATCCGGATTCCCGCGCCCGCGGCGAAACTCATGTGGTAGGGCAACGCCCCCAGCAGGTCGCCGTAGGTGTCGATGGCCCCGTCGACGTCGCCGCCCAAGGCCTGGCCCTCGGCGTAGACGGTATACGTCGCCGCCGTCAGGAACGTCGCCCGGCTCGGATCGAGGATCTTCTTGGCCGCCTCGGCGGCCTCCTTGTACTGCTTCTTGCCCAGCAGCTCGTACGCCTTGGCGAACCGGGCGTCCACCTTCGCCATCGCACGGCAGATCCGGTCGACGTTGTCCTTCTGCGTGTTGGCAGGGGCGTCGTCCAGTATCGCCGCCGCCGCGTCGACGTCCTTCTTGAGGTACAGCAGGTCGCCCTTGATCTCGGCGGCGGCCTCGAGCCGCTCGGCCGCAAATCGCAACGGCGCCCCGCGCCTCTGTTGTTCTCGTTGCTCGGCCTCGGTCATCTCGAGGGCGGAGTTCAGGTCGTCGCCCAAGGCCGGCGTCGTCGCCTGAGGCCTGGTGGCCGGCTCCTCGCTCCAGGACACTCCCGCGCACGCCAGCACCGCCAACAGGGCAACGACGAGATTCGTTTTGGTCATCATGGTCATTCTCTATTCTACGGCCCCGGTTGGGCCTCGGCCGCCGCTTTTCGGGTCTTCTCGGCAATGTCGTTGGTCAGGTTAACCAGCTTGCCCTGCCGCTGGGCCAGTTCCTTGTGCTGGTCGGCGAGTTGGGCCGACACGCTCGGGGCCGCCGCACGCTCCTTGTCCAGCGACGTCGTCCGCTCGGCGATCTGCTGTTCCATCGTCCGCAGGAGTTTCAGTTCCGCCGCGGGGGGCACGAGGGCCTGCTTCTTGCCCCCGCCGCCGCCTCCGCCCCCCCCACCCCCGCCGCCGCCCTTCTTGCCCCGCCGGGCCTGTTCCTTCCGCAAGGCGGCGATCATCTCCTCGAGGGCGCTCTCGACGTCGGCCTGCTCGGACTGCACAAACGGCCCGGCCTCCTGCGCCTCCAGCAGCTTCTTGATCCCGCGGAGGTCCGTCCGCACGTCCTGGAGCACCACGGGGAAAACCGTCGTGGTGCCTTCGTTCTTGAGCAGCCCGCGAATCTCGTCCACGTCGTCGCCGAGCTTGCCCTCGCCCGTCGACAGCCGCGACAACTCCAACTGCTCCGGACGCTCGTACGTCTTGCCCACCCCGGGGTTCTTCTTGTGCACGACGCCGGTGGCCTTGGAAAGCTCCTTCTGCCCCTCCAGCACCTTCGTCAGCAGCCGCTCCATCTGCGCCAACTGCTCGCTCTGGGCCTGCGCCTGCGTTTCCTCGATCGCCCGCTCGAGCTCCTGCTTGGCGCGGGTGAGTTCCTCGCTCGCCGGCGGCCTTCTCGGCGTTGGGCTGGCCGGGGCTGGTCTTGGCGCTGTCGGCCCCTTCCGTGCCCGCGGCCGTCTTGCCGGCCTCGGAGGCCAGGTCTTTCTGCGCCCCGGCCTGCTTGTCCGCGGGCGTCTGCGCTTTCTTCTTGATCGCTTCGGACAGGCTGGCCAGTTTCGCCTGCTGGTCCTTGAGGGCCTCTAACGCCTTGGCCATGTGGTCCCGCGCCGGGGCGGGTTGGACCTCCGAGAGCTTGCCCGCCGCCTGCTGCATCTGACCCGAGGCCTCGGCGAGCTTGCCCGTATCGGCCTGGGCGCCGGCGGCCTGGGCCGTCGCCTTCATCGCCTCGCCCAGTTGGTCGGTCTTCTTGGCCAGCTCGCCCTGGCGGGCGGCCATCTCCGCCGCCGCCCCCGCCGGCGGCGTGCCCTCAATCGCCTTCGTGAGGGCCTTGTCGGCCTCGGTGAGATTCTTGATCGCCTCGTCCTGCTTGCCCAGCCCGGTCGGGCGGTCCATCTTGCCCATCGCGCCGGCGGCCTGCTTCATCGCGCCGGCGGCCTGGGCGACCTTCGCGGCCGCCTCGGCGGACCCCCGCGCCAGTTCGTTCGCCGCCGAGTCCTTCCCGGCGGCCTCCAGTTCCTTGCCCAACGCCCCCGCCCGATCGCCCATGATGTCCTGCATCACGCCGGCCTTCGTCAGCCGCGGCATCGGCGAACTCTCCGTCTTCTCCCGCAACACCTGCTGCTTGGCCAGCAGGTTCCGCACCTCGTTCCGCAGGGCCAGGGCCTTCTCCATCGCCCCGTCGACCGGCTTCATCTTTCCGGCCTGCTCGTGCAGGGCCTTCTGGGCGGCGGCGATCTCCTCGAGCGCCTTGGCGTGGGCGGCCAGGTCGGCCTCGATCTTCTCGGCCTGCAGCTTCGCCCGGGTGATCTCCTGCTGCTCCTTCTCCTGCGCGAGGTGCTTCTCGATCCGGGCCAACTGTTCCTTGTACGTCTCCAGCCGCCGCAGCTTCTCGTCCAGCCCCAGCGTGCCGTACCGCAGCAGGCGGATCAGTTCGTCCAGATCCTTGCCGACGTCGTTCTGGATGGTCATGGCCTTTCCGGCCAGGCCCTTCTCCAGCTCCGTGGCGGCCTGGCCGAGGTTCTCGGCGATGAAGGCCCGCTGGGCCAGGTCGACGGCCTCGCGAAGGCTCTTGGCGGCCTCGGGGTCGCTCTTTTCGAGCACCTGGGCGGCCTCGAGCATCAGCTTGACCAGGCGGTCGAAGTCGTTCTTGAGCAGCCGCAGTCGCGGGGGCAACTCGCCCTTGACGGGCGCGTCGGGCTTCTCGTCGCCCGCCCGGGCCGCCGCCCCCGCCAGCATCACCGCCGCCGTCAGCACCGCCGCCAGGATGTTCCGTGTCAGTTTGGCCATACTCGTTCACACTCCTGGGCCCGCGACCGCGGGCCTCCGCGAACTACGACGTTCGCGGGCGTGGTTTCTTAGCCACTTTCGCGAACGGCCTCTCACGGCGCCGGCTGGCTGGCCGGCTGGGTCGCCGGCCGGGTCGCCCCGCCATCCTCCGGCGCGACGATCCCGCGAAGCTCGCCTTCCAGCCAGTCCCGGGTCTTGTCCTGCACTTCCGTCAGGGCCTTCCGGATCGTCGTCGCCCGGTTAATGGCTTCCTGGAGGCTCGCGGCTTGTTCCATTGTATCCAGAATCCGGTCCATCCGAGCCAGCATCTGCTGCTGCAGCCGCTGGATCTCGGCGATCTGAGCGCGGAGTTTGGCCGGGTCGGTCTCCTTGACCGCCGCCCGGGCCGAGCCCTCCACCGTCAGCCCGTCGGCGACCACCGCCCGCAGCGGCTCGATGACCTCCCGCGACAGCACGTCGTGCGCCTTGGGCGTGCCCAGACGGTTGTTGACCATCTCGGTGAGCACCTGGACGAACCCCTCGGCCACGCGGGAGCACGAGGCCGACACCCCCTGCTGGCCGCGGGCGGATCCTTCGAGGGCCTCGGCGGCCTGGGCGCGGTCGGGCAGGGCCTTCTCCGCCGCTTGCGTCTTGGCCAGGGCCTTGCCCTGCTCCTCGCGGGCGGCGGCCAGGTCCACCCGAAGCCCTCGCTGCCGCTGCAAGAGAATGTCCGAGACCACGTCGTCGGGGACGACGGTGAAAACCAGCACCTTGTCGGAGGCCGCCACGTTGGGCCCGCCGAACAGGGCCGACGGCATGTTGTCGGCCGCCCGAACGCGGACGTACACGTCGGCCTGATCGTCGGCCTTCAGGCCCAGCGGCTCGATGTCGAGCTTGAAGGGTTCGTACCCTCTCTCGCTGGTGCGGGCGGGGTCGGGGCTGGCGAACTGCCTGGCCCCGACGGCCTTGCCCAGGAGGGGCCAGCGGCCCGGGGAGGCGAAGTCCGCCTTCTTCCCCAGTTCCGCCCACACGTCCGCCAGCCCGTTGTCGTCCTTGACGGAAACGCTCAGCGGGATCGTCGCCCGCGCGGTGATCTTCCGCCCGATGTCGTAACTGCCCAGCCGCACCTCGGGGGCCTTGTCGGCGCGGGGCTCGACGCGATACATCGCGGCCCGGGGGTTGGCGGCCTTGTCGGTGTCTTCCAGGCTGATCCGAAGCCCTCGGGACTCTTTCCACTCGCCCGGGGGCAGGGCGAACTGGCCCGACAGCAGGCGGGGACGCGGCGCGGCTTCCCCGCGGACCTCCGCCGGGCTGATGGTCATGTCGGTGACGGTCTCGACGCCCGCGGCCTCCAGGTGCAGGCGGGCGCGGGTGATGTCCTTGGTGGCGAGTGCGCGGACGGAGACCTCGGCCCCGACGGGCACGCTGATGCCGCTGCGCGGGCCGGCGAGGGTTTCCGTGGGTTCGTCCCGCACCATATAGGCCGGGTAGCGGACCACGAAGGTGACGTCCTTGAGCCCGGGCGGATCGATCACGCGGACGCGGTGGGGCCGCTGGCGGTCGAGCTTGTCGCGGTCGCAGGTGACGTAGAAGGCGAATTCCTCGTTCACGCCTCGCAGGGTATGGACGAACCGGCTGGCGTCGGAGCGGGCGGGCTCGATCTTCTGGGAGTCCCACCCTTGCACGTGGAGGGTGACCTCGTCAGGCCAGGCGACGGAGGTGGTGGTCCGCCGGGCCTGCACGAGCAGCCGCAGGTCTTCCCCGCGGACGGCGACGTAGTCGGGCCCCTCCTGCCCCGGGACGGTCACGGTCAGGTAGATGTCCTGGGGCCAGGGAGTCTCGCCCAGCAAGAGGTTTCGCTGGAACCAGCAGGCCATCAGGGGGCCCTGCCAGAGGCACAGCCCGGCCAGCAGGCCGATCGCACAGGCCGCCGCCAGCACGAGCCGTCGCCCGAATCGCCGCTCGACGATGTCGGCGACGTCCAGCCCGGCGACCATCTCGTTGGTCTGGGCGATGACCCTCGCGACGAGCGCGGGGCTTTCCGGGCCATGGTGGCCGGTGGAATCGAACTGCACGGCGCTGATGAGCCGGTCGCCGATCTGGCGGTGGCGGTCTTCCACGAGCAGGGCGAGGTCCCGTGTGGTCATGGGGGCGGTCAGGGGGCCGACGAGCCGCCGCCAGAGCGTGACGGCCAGCCCGGCCGCCCAGAGGGCCACCAGGACGATCCGGGCCGGTCGCTCCAGCGAAAGCGACCAGTCCAACGCCAGGGTGGCCAGGGCGCCGGCGACCAGGACGAGCAGGGCCGCCGCGGCGCCCTCGGCGGCCAGCCGCCCCCGCAGCCTGCGCCGCAGGAGCGAAAGCTTGCCGAGGATCTCAGGATGCAACGCCGTTTCCACTGTCTGTCGCTCCTCTGACGAACCGGGCCGTCAGATCATGTTGTGTCTCTTGCGAACGATCCATTCCACCGTCAGCAGCACCACGATCGCCCCGAGGACCGCGTAGGTGTCCCAGAGGGAATACCTCTGCTCGTGCGGAGACACCACGCGCCCGGGGGGGATCCGCTCGGCGAGGGTTCCGGCGTCGGCGGCGGCCAGGGCGTTGGGCCCGGCGATCTTCGCCATTTCCGCCGGGTCGGCCTCCGGGCGGAGCACTTCCGCGTCGGGCGGCTTGATCACCACGCGCTTCGTCTCGACGATCTTCTCGCCCAGCGGATCGTTCCGCAGGGCCGTCAGCTTGAACGTGCCGGTGGCGTCGGGGGCAAACGTGCCCTTGAACTGGCCCGGGCGGTCCTTCGGGTCGATGGCCCGCAGGACGATGGGCCTGGCGCGCCCGGTCTGGGTGTCCAGGGCCTCGACGGTGAACGTCTCATCCCCGGAGGGCTTGAAGTCCTTGTCGAACACGTCGGCGAAGACGGTGATCTTGTCGGTCTGATAGAACTGCTCGCCCTCGGTGTAGAGGACGACCCGGCGGGCCTTCGTCTGCGGGGCCAGGTAACGCATCGCGTTGTGCCAGAACCGGCGGTAGTACCGCCCCTCGCCCACGAACAGCCACCGCCACGTCTCGTCGGAGCCCATGTACATCACCTTGCCGCCGGCGGGCATGACCGCGACGACGGGCTCCATGGCCTCCCGCGACGTCTGGGCCGCCGGGTTCACCGCCAACTCCCGCGCCACCAGCTTCATCCGCGTCACCGGATGCGACCAGTACACGCCCGGCAGGATGGCCCAGGCGGCCTTGGATTCCTCGAGGTCGTCGGCGAGGCGCATCACCGGGTGATCCACGCCGTGAACGGTCAGCCGCAGGGGCATGGGCGCCGGTCGCTTGTCCTTGATGCGCGCGGGGTAGTTGGTGGGGTTGCGGGCCAGGTCCACCGGCAGCAGGGCCGCCAGCGGCTTGCTCCGCCGCTCCCCCACCAGCATGCTCTCGGCGTACTTGTTGCCCGCGATGTAACACAGCCCGCCCTTGTGCCGCGTGACGAACGTCTCGAGGTTCTTGATGAACGTGTCGTCGAACCCGTCCGTCGTCGGCTGCGGATCGTAGAGGATCACCACCTGGTAGCCCGGGAAGGTCTTACCGTCGGGGGAACCCATCAGCTCCTCCAGCGTCCGCGGAATGCGGGAGATCTTCATCCCCGTCGAGGCCACCTGGTTGACCTCCGGGTCGGCGTTCTGCTGCCAGATGCTCGTCTGGTAACGGTCGCTGGCGCGGTAGAGCAGGTCCTTGAGCCGCTGGAACTCCCACCCGCCGTCGCCGCTGATGAACAGCACGTTGATCTTCTTGTCCGACACGGTCACGGGCACGGCGGCGGATTCCCGCGCCACGCCCCCCGTGGTGACGAGGGCCTTGAACTCGACGGTGTAGTCCTGGTCTCGCCTGGCCTCGGCCTTGGGGCGGAGCGACACGCTCTGCCATTCCTTCGCGGTCGCGGGCGGCGGCGGCGGGGTCGCCCCCGGCTCGGGCGAGGGCGAAGGCGAGGGGGCGGGCTTGGCGCCCTGGAGCACGATGGCCTTCTCGTCGGCCGCGGGCGTCCAGGGGTCGGTGGGCTTCTCCCGACGAAGCAACTTCACGGTGGCCGCCTGTCCGTCGCAATGACGCTGCGAGAGCCGCACGAGGAAGTCCGTCTCGCCGTCGGGACGGATGTCGGGCGGGGCGTCGAGGGCGACGTCGGTCACGGCCTTCCGCAGCCGCTCGTCGCCGATGCAGACGGCGTGAATGGGCACGAGGCGTTTGCGGGCCTCCGCCAGGGCCGACCGGAGGCGTTCATCGGCCTGTTCGGCGGTGTCCTGCCCGTCGCCGGCCAGCACGATCGCGTCCACGCGATACCCCCGCCCTTCCTCCAGGGCGTCCCACAGGGCGGCGGCCAGGTCGGTCTCCATGCCGTCGGCCTTCAGGCCCGCCAGCATGTCCTGCCACTGCTTGCCCGCCGGGCGGGTCGTGGCGTGCGAGCCCGCGGGGGCGATCTCGCCCAGCTTGCGGGTGTAGCGTTCCTGTTTCTCGTTGCTTCGCCCGAAGCCCATGACGACCACGCGATGGTCTCGCGCGATGCGGTCGATGGGCCCGTCGGTCCGGCCCAGGAGGTCGCCGGCCAGGCCGATCCGCTCGCGATCCTTCAGCGCCGCCGGCGTCGTCGCCAGCGACTTGGCCAACGCCTGCTCCTGCCCCGAGCCGGCGTAGTCGTCCTTGCGGCTCATCGAGTACGTGTTGTCCACCAGCACGATCACCGTGCGGTAGAGCGTCTGGGCGGTCCGGACGACGACGGCCGGGCGAAGCAGCACCCCCAACGCCAGGGCGATCGCGGCGATCCTCAGCCCGGCCAGAACGGCCTTGGCGCGGGCCCACGGCCAGCAGGATCACCAGGATTCGCAGGCCCGCCAGCAGGGCCTTGACGCGCGGGCGGGCGTCGCCCTCCCGCCGGTAGCTGCGGATGGTGATGTACGAAAGGAACGCCACGGCGGCGATCAGGCCCAGCTTGGCGTACCCGCTCAGGTCGCCGGCGAGGGCAAAGCTCCATTCGTCCCCGCGGGACAGCGCCCCGGCAGGCAGGCCGAACATGGTTTCGATCAGTCGTTCCATGGCAGGTATCGTCGCGGGCCCTTCAGCCCTTCCCGCTGGGCTTGGGCGGCGGATGGTGACCGAACCGCTGGCCCAGGAAACTCTCCAACGCCAGCATCGCCAGCATCGCCCCCATCGCCCAGGCCCAGTATTCCAACTCGGGGTGGAGTTTCATCTTTTCGGTGCGGTCGGCCTGGTCGCGGCGGAAGTATCGGTAGTCGCCGGCGGCCGAGCCGAACGCCGCGGCCACCTCGTCCTTCCCGCCGTGCGCCAGCCGCCCTTCCAGGCCGTCGGCGTTGCGGGCGAAGAGCAGGTCCTTCCGGCTGGCCCCCGGCGGGGCGAGGGTGAGCACGTAGAGCCCGGCGACGTCGCCGTCGCGATAGGCCACCCGCCGCACGGCCAGGGCGTCGTCCTCGGCGGCGAGGGCGTCGGCGATCATCCCGGCCGCTCGCGTCGCCCACGCCGTCGCGCCGGGGCGCGTCAGGCCCGCCTGAACCTTGGACAACGATTCCCTCGCCCCCTTCGGGTCGCGGGCGTCGGTCTGGGCGACGGCGGTGTCGGCGGCGGCCTTGAGGGCCTCGCCCAGCCGGGCGTCCTCGGGCTTGCTCTTGTCGGCCTGGGCGGCGAGTTCCTTCAGATCGCCGGCGATCTCTTCCATCCGCGTCCGGGGCGCCAGCGTCACCAGGTCCGACGCGGGATACCCCGGCGTCCGCAGCGTCACCGGGGCCGAGGAAAGGTCGGCGGGCAGGTCGTACGCCACCGGCTCGCCCACGGCCGCCCAGCTCTCCCGCTGCGCCCGCCCCAACGTCCCGACCGCGTCCAGCAGGAACGCCACGTTCGTGCCCGCCGGGTCGCTGGGCCAGTCGGTCCACTGCAACGAGGCCGACGTGTAGACCATGAGCGTCCGCCCCGCGCCGAACTCGCGGGTGACGACGGCGGGGGAAGAGGCCGCGTCGGTGAACCGCGCGAGAACGCGGGGCTCGCCGGCGTAGGGTTGCGGACTCACCGGGGCGGCCGGCGTCGAGGGGGTGAAGGCGTAGAACCGCATCAGCCTGCTGATGTCCACGCCCTCTCGCTTGATCCGGGTGAACATCTGCATCGGCGATTCGTCCACGATGCTCTCGGGCGCCAGCCGCACGAACTCCCCCGTGGCCGGGTCGCCTCGCCGCGGCTGGATCTTGAAGGGCACGAGCCCCGCGCCGCCGGCGTACAGCCGCGTGTTGTAGAACTCCGGCCAGGTCTTCTCGCCCGTGAAGATCATCAGCCCGCCGCCCTGGCGGACGTAGCGCTCCAGGGCCGCCACGGAGGGGTAAGCCTCCCCGTTGTTCGAGGCGGCCTCGGCGGGGAACGCCCGCACGTCCAGCAGGGCCACCACGTCGTAGTCGGCGAACCGCACCGAGGAAAGCCCCCGCGGATCGATCACGTCCGGGCGGCAGCCGTATTGCCCGTCGCCGTTGGGGTCGACGGCGTACTTGAAGTAGAACGCCTCGCCCCGTTCCGGGTCGGCCGGGTCGAGGTTGCCGTCCACGATCAACGCCCGCACGTCCGGGCGGACGTCCAGCACGAGACGGGCGAGGTTGTCGCCGGGCAGTTCGTCGTCGGGCAGTTTGGCCACCACGGCGACGGGCCCCGACCGCAGGGGGGAATACGTGAACTCGATCGTGACGGTCGCTGACGGCTCGATCCGCGCGATCCGCTGCGAGGGCAGCGGCTGGGCGACCGGCTGGCCGTTCTCGACCGCGACGGCCTCCAGGCTGACCTCGACGTCCTGGGCGGGGGCGGCCCCGTTATTGCGGACGCTCAGGCGAATCCGCGCCGGCTCGCGACCCTTGCCCGCCTGCAGAACGTAGCGGCTGGCGAGTTCCATCTTCTCCATCGTGAGGTTTCGCTCGCCGTCGCGCCCGTAGTCGATCACGGTCACGCGAACCCCCGCCCCCGTCAGGGCCGACAGCTCCTTCTGGATCCGCTTGACGGTTTCCTTCTCGGTGAGGTCGACGCGGCGGAAGTCGCTCAGGACGAACAGTTCCCGCCCGGTCCCGCCGGGATGGAACGCGGCGTTGGCGGCGGCGAGGGCCTCGGCCAGGTCGCTCCGCGTGTCGGTGGGGTGCAGGGCGCGGAGCTTGGCGACCAGGGCGTCGGGGTCCTTGACCTCTTCCATCGCCTGGAGGAACTTCCCGCGCGAGGCCTCGCTGCTCCGCACCACGGCCAGTCGCGTGCCCGGGGCTTCCTCCCGCACCTGGCCGATCAGTTCGGCCAGGTCCGCCGAGGCCATCGAGAAGACGCTGGCGCCGCCGCGTCCCTGGCCCATCGAGAGGCTGTCGTCGAGGAGGAAGACGGCCTGGTTGTCGCCGTGGCGCCCGGGCAGGAGGTTCATGGCGGCGCAGCCGCCGAACCGCGCCAGCGCCGCCGCCAGCACCAAGAGCAGCCCGCACCGCAGGGCCAGCAGGATCAGTTCCTCGATCCGGAGGCGACGGCGGTTCTTCTTGAGGGAGTCCAGCAGGAACTGCATGGCCGCCCACACCCGCGGGCGGAACCGCGTGCGGTTGAGCAGGTGGATGATGATCGGCACCGTCGCCGCCGCCGCACCCGTCCAGAAGATGGCCGCATGTTGGAAAGCCATGTCAGATTGTTAATGTCCGATTACAGGTAGTGGAAAGAATTGCCGATTGTCGATTGCCGATTGCCGATTGAAAAACCGGGAAACAACCCGGAACGAGTCTTCGTCCGTTTCCCTCCCTCTTCAATCGGCAATTGGCAATTGGCAATCGGCAATTCCTCATCGTTTGGAGCCTCGTTTCCGCACGGCCGCGGCTCTTGCGGCCAGGAAGCTCAACAGGGCCGCGTCCAGCCGGTCGGCCGTCGAAATCCGCTTGTAGTCGATCCGGGCGGCCACGCACTGACGCTTGACCCGCCGGCAGAATTCTTCCATCGCCTCGAGGTAGCCCTCGCGGAGGGCGCGGGGCTCGACGATCAGGCGGCCCATCTCCTCGAGCCCCATGAACATCGTGTTGCCCTGGAAGGGGAAGGTCAGTTCGTCTTCGTCCATCACGTGCAGCAGGAGCACCTCGTGGTCGTAGTGGCGGAAGTGCTCGAGCCCGCGGAGCAGCCCGTCGATCTCGCAGAACAGGTCGCTGACCAGGCAGATCATCCCCCGGCGCGGGAGTTTTTCGGCCAGGCTGTGGCAAACGTTCTCGATCGACGTCTTCGCCCGCGGCTCGTTGACGCTCATCGCGTGGACGATGCTCTTGATCTGGTTGGGGCTGCCCGAGGCCGGCAGGTACGTGCGGACGTCCTCGTCGAACACCGCCAGCCCGACGGCATCCTGCTGCTGGAGGAGCAGGAACGCCAGGCTCGCCGCGGCGGCGCAGGCGTAGCCGTACTTGGTCATGCCCTCGCGCCCCTCGGCCCCGCCGTAGTGCATCGACTCGCTGGCGTCGAGCAGGAAGGTGGCCTTCAGGTTGGTCTCTTCCTCGTACTGCTTGATGTAGTAGCGGTCGGTGCGGGCCTGCACCTTCCAATCGATGTGCTTGATGTCGTCGCCCGGCACGTACTCGCGGTGCGAGGCGAACTCGACGGAGAACCCGTGGAACGGGCTCCGGTGCATGCCCGAGATGAACCCCTCGACCACCAGCCTCGCCTGAAGGTCCAACCGCGTGATCTTGTTGAGGACCTTGGGGTCCAGGTATTTTCGGAGTTCGCTGGTCATGCCCTCACTGTCCCCCGGCCGAGGCTACCCAGGTCGGCGCCGCCGTCGCGCGAGCGGGGTGGTAGCGGTAATGCCCGACGATGGTCCAGGCGAAGAGGCGGTCTTCGCGGCGTGCGCCGGCGCCGATGTTGTGGACGACCGGGGGCCCGGAGGCCCCGGCCACGACCAGCCCGATGTGCAGCCGCCCGTCGGACAGCCGCCAGGCGACGACGTCGCCGGGGCGGTAGTCGCCCGCGACGGTGGTGGGCGGCAGCGAGGCGCCCTGGCGTTCCATGAACTTGGCCAGGTTGGCGACGCGGCGGTGGTCGATGTTGGCGTCGGGGGCGGCCAGCCGGTACATCCGCGGGTCCTGGGCGAACGCGCGGACCATGTCCTCGTGAAGGAGCTGCTGGAGGTCGGCGCCCAGGGCGCGGTAGGCCCGGACGATCACGTCACAGCAGACGCCCGTCTGGACGGGCACGTCCCCGCCGGGATAGGCCAGGCGGACGTAGCGGGAATCGTACGTGAGAGTCACGCCGACCTGCGACAGGGCGGCGGCGGCGAGGCGGTCGCCGAAGGAGGACGGAGGAAGGGCGGCGGGAGAAGACGGTTGCGAGGCGGGGGCGGGTTGGGGAGGGGGAGTCTTGTCGCAACCGGCGTGAGAGAGTGTCGCGACCAGACCCAGGGCGCCCACGAAGAGGGCGACGTTCCGTCGCCCGCTAAACGCGGGGGAGGAAACGCCCTTGACTAAGAGAGGGTTTGTCTCGCGTGTCTTGGTCACGGATTACGGATTACTGGTTACTGGTTACTGATTACGGATTACTGGTTACTGATTACGGATTCCCGGTTACCGCATCGTTTCCACCGCCCTCGCCGTGGCGGGGTTGGAGGCGATGGCGGACTCGTGCGCGGGCGTCTGGGCGATCAGCTCGTCGACGATGCGGTCGGGGCTGTAGCCCTCGGCGTCGGCGTTGAAGTTCGTGACGATGCGGTGGCGGAGCACCGGCTTGGCGACGGCCTGGATGTCCTCGGTGGAGACGTGGCTCCGCCCGTGGAGGATCGCCCGGACCTTGCCGCCCAGCACGAGGTACTGGCACGCCCGCGGGCCGGCACCCCAGGAAACGTACTGGCGGACGATCTCCGGCACGCCGCCCTCGTGCACGCGGGTGGCCCGCACGAGCTTCATGCCGTACTCGATCACGTGGTCGGCGATGGGCACGCGGCGGATGATCTCCTGCAGCCGCTGGATGTCCTGCCCGTCGAGCACCTTGTTCAGCGCGGGGGCTTTGCCCGCCGTCGTCAGGCGAACGATGTCGAACTCCTCCTGCCAGGAGGGGTACTTCACGAAGATCTTGAACATGAAGCGGTCCTGCTGGGCCTCGGGCAGGGGGTAGGTGCCTTCCTGCTCGATGGGGTTCTGGGTGGCCAGCACGAAGAAGGGGTCGCGCATCGGCATCCGTTTGCCGCCGATGGACACCTGCCGCTCCTGCATCGCCTCCAGCAGGGCCGCCTGCGTCTTGGGCGGCGTGCGGTTGATCTCGTCGGCCAGGATGATGTTCGAGAAGATCGGCCCCTGGAGGAACTTGAAGGCCCGCTGCCCGGTGGCGCGGTCCTCCTGGATGACCTCGGTGCCGGTGATGTCGGAGGGCATGAGGTCGGGCGTGAACTGGATGCGGGCGTCTTGGCCAGCGCGGGCACGCCCTCGAGGATCGCGTGCCCGCGGGCCAGGATGCACATCAACAGTTCTTCCAGCACCTGCTCCTGCCCGACAATCGCCCGGGCCATCTCCGTCCGGATCGCGCGGTAGGCGTCGTTCAGTTTGGCGGCGGCCTGCAAGTCGTCGCTCGTCAGGTCGCCCTGGGCGGCGGGGGTGTTACCTTCGCTCACGTCGTTCTCCTTCCCTAACGCTGCCAGATCGGCAGGTATCCGTAAGGCAATTGCAGAATCATCGTCGCGACGGCGGTGTCGAACGTCACGCCGACGCCGCCCTGGCCCGTCCAACTCCCGTCGCCGTCGGACTGGGTGCGGAGCAGCCGGGGCTTCATCGCGTTGTAGTACTGCACCCAGTCCTCCCCGCCTCGCTGGTACATCGCCGAGGCCATGTAGAAGTGGGTGTAGAAGTAATGCCCGCTCCAGCCGCCGCTGGCGTCGTCGGGGCGGACGGTTTTCTTGACGTACTGGATGAGCTTGTCGACCATTTCGGCCTCGGGCCCGGCCCCGCCGGCCTGGCGGTCGTAGATGCCCGCGGCGTAGAAGCACGCGATGGCCGCCGCCGAAATCGCCGGACGGCTGTCCGACCGCTGGTTGGCCGCGTAGCAGATGCCCCCGTCGGGCATCTGGCAGTGCCGCAGGTACTCCACCGCGTTGTCGATCGCCACGCGGGGCACCTGGATGCCCGCCGTCCGGCAGGCCCGCAACGCCTGCAACTGCGTCACCGTCACCGACCCCTCGTCCGTGTTGCTGCCGGGATTGTAATACCACCCGCCGCAGGGCTTGCCGAAACGGCTGGTCATTTTCGACTGGCTCTTGGCCGTCAGTTCGATCCCCTTCGTGAGCACCTTGTGCAGGCGCTTTTCCGTGTCCTGGTCCAGTTCCACCCCGCAGCACTGGGCCAGGAACAGCATCGCGAACCCGTGCCCGTACATGCTCCGCCCGCCGCTGGCGATCAGCCCGTCCGGGCCGTTCTCCCCAAGCCCGATCAGGTAATCCATCGCCTTCGTGACGTTCTTGGCGTACGGGCCCGACTCCGGGGTCGACCCGTTGGCCAGCATCGCCAGCGCCGCCAGCGAGGTCATCACCTCGGGATATTCCTCGTACTGACCCGACGGGCTCCAACTGCCGTCCCGCCGCTGAGTGTTGGCCAGATAGGTCAGCCCGCGGTCGATCGCGCGGACGGTCTCGCGGTCCATCAGCGGCGGCAGCACCGTGCTGGGGGCCTCCGCCGACGCCCGCCTGGACCCGCCCGGGCCCGCGACAAAGAAGACCAGAGCCCCCAACGCCGCCAGCGTCAGTGCCCACAGCCCCATCATCGGGCGGCTGTCATGTTGTCGCGCCATGCAGGTCCATCCCTTGGCCGCTCACCGCGGCCCGCCATGCTCCCATCTATCTTACGCCCTCTCCACCGTCGCGTCCAATCTCTTTCTATAAGACGCCCAATTCCCCCAAGAGTTTCAGAAATTTCTTTTCCCTCCGTCCTTCCTTCCCTCCGCCGCTTGCGGTTTCGCCGTGTCTTTCCCCCCTCACCCCACGATCGTCGAGGCGTTCGCGTGCAGCGAGACCGTCTGTCCGTTGTCGCAGGCGAGCACGAGACCCTCCAGGGGGCTCACGTCCAGCACCCGTCCCGTCACCAGCCGCCCCTGCGACTGCACCGTGACCCGCTGGTTGATCATCCCGCACCGGCTCACCCACGCCTGGTGCAACGCCTCGAACTGGCCCGCCTCGATCGCCCTCACCCACGCGTCCAGCCGCACCAGCACGCTCCGCAACACCTCGATCCGCTCGACCGCCCCCGCGTGCGTCCGCAACGCCGCCGCCGGGCGATCCACCGCCTCCGCCGGCGGGGCCTCGTTCACGTTCACGCCGAACCCCACCACCAGCCAGGGCCCCCGCGCCGTGGAGAACGTCTCCACCAGCACGCCCGCCAGCTTGCCCTCCTCCAGCAGCACGTCGTTGGGCCATTTCAGCCGGCAAGGGGCCCCGCAGGCCTGGTGCACCCCCTCGGCAATGGCCACCCCGGCCGCGATCGTCACCGCCTCGGTCGCCAGCGGCCCGGTCCCCTGCTCGAGCACCACGCTGGCCAGCACATTCCGCCCCGGCTGGCTGACCCACGCGCGTCCGTGCCGCCCTCGCCCGGCCGTCTGGGCCTCCGCGGTAATCACCAGCCCGTCGCAACCGCCGGCCACGCCCGCCCCGCGGGCGACGTCGTTGGTCGAGCCGACCTCCCCGAAACACACGGCGTCCCGCCCGACGCGCCGCACGGACAACCCGCGCGTGATCAGGTGGGCGTCCATCCGGATTGGCTCGGCGAGTTTCACCCCCCGCCCCGGCAACCGCTCGAGTGCCTGCCCCTTCGCCTCGATCGCCGCCATCGCCCCCTCCACCTTCTCCCGGGTCAATCCCCCATCCCTCATCAACTCCTCCACCAGACAAAACCCCCCTCTTCGATCATACATCCTCTCCAGGATTTGATTCACCTCTTCCATGTCTGTTTCTTTCCCCTCTTTCTGTCCTCTGCGTTCTCTGCGTTCTCCGCGGTGAGTCCCTCCCCCTCCCCCCTCACCCCACCTTCACGTCCAGAGCCACATCCACCGCCCGCGCCGAATGGGTAATCGCCCCCACCGAAATCCTCTCCACCCCCGTCGCGGCCACCTTCGCGACGTTCCGGATCGTGATCCCGCCCGACGCCTCGAGCGTCACCTTCGGCCTTCGCCCGGCCTGATCCCGCATCGCCACCGCCTTCGCCAGCGTTCGCGGGGGCATGTTGTCCAGCAGGATCGACTCCACCGGCAACGCCAACGCCGTCTTCAACTGCGCCAGCGAATCCACCTCGACCATCACAAACGCCGGGCGGTATCGCCGCCGGATCTTCGCCAACCGCTCGCCCACCGCGGCCAGCGGGTCCGCCTCGCCCGCCGCCGCCAGGGCCGCCAGGTGATTGTCCTTCACGAGCACCGCGTCGAACAGCCCCCGCCGGTGATTCCGCCCGCCGCCGCAGCGGACGGCGTATTTGGCCAGCGCCCGCCACCCGGGCAGCGTCTTTCGCGTGTCGTACACCCCCGCGCCCGTGCCCGCGACGGCGTCCACGTACCGCCGCGTCGCCGTCGCGATCCCCGACAACGCCTGGAGAAAGTTCAACGCCACCCGCTCCGCCGACAGCACCGCCCGGGCCGGGCCGGTCCATCGCGCCAGCACCGCCCCCGCCGCCACGCGCTGGCCTTCCGCCGCCAGCACCTTCGTGCGAATCCGCCGGTCGTAGGCGGCGGCGATCTCGCCCAGGAAGACCCCGCCGGCGAAGACGAGGGCCTCCCGGGCGACGAACTCCCCCGTCGCCGGCATCGCCGCCGGCAGCAATTGCGAGGTCAGGTCCCCGCGACCAAGGTCCTCGCGCCTGGCCTGCTCGAGCAGGCGGCGAAGGTTCGCCCGTTCCTCTTTCGTCGGCTGTGCCATCATATTAACACCGTCCACCAGCATACCCGCCCGCCCCGCCGCACGAAAGCCCGCCTCTGCGGCGATATACTGTTCCAGACACCCATCGGAGCCGACCATGACCAGAACGACCCGGAACGTCCTCGTGCTCGCCGCCTTCCTGCTGATCGTCTACGCCGTCAGCGCCCTGGGCGCCCTGTCGACCGGCCCGGCCGTCAAGGGCTGGTACACCACCATCCAAAAACCCGCCTGGACGCCGCCCTCGTGGCTGTTCGGCCCGGTCTGGATCACGTTATACACCATGATGGCCGTCGCGGCCTGGCTGGTCTGGCGCCGCCGCGACAACCCCGGCCGCGGGGTGGCTCTGACCGCCTTCGCCGTCCAACTGATCCTCAACGCCGTCTGGTCGCCCCTGTTCTTCGGCCTGCACCGCATCGACCTGGCCCTCATCGACATCGCCGGTCTCTGGCTGGCCATCCTGCTGACGATCCTCCTGTTCTTTCGCATTCGCCCGGCGGCCGGCTGGCTGCTCGTCCCCTATCTCCTCTGGTGCACCTACGCCGGCGCCCTCAACCTGGCCCTCTGGCGGCTGAACGCCTGAGCGAAAGGCAACTCCCCATGAACGACGCCCTCTCCGACATACGAACGGTCCTCGCCCAGCGGCGATTCGGCGTGCTGGCCATACACGACGCCGGCCAGCCCCATGCGGGCCTGGTCGCCTTCGCCGTCAGCGACGACCTCCGGCGGATCGTGTTCTGTTCTCCTCGGAGTACGCGCAAAGTCGCCAACCTCGCCGCGGACCCCCGCTCGGCCCTGCTGGTTCACACCGCCGCCAACGACGAGGCCGACCTCGCCTCCGCCCTCGCCCTGACAGCCGTCGGAACCGCCTCGCCCGCCGAGCCGCTTCAGCAGGCCGCCTGCCGAGCCCTGCTCCTGGCCCGTCACCCATCCCTGGCCGACTTCGCCGCCAAACCCGACACCCTCGTCATGGTCCTGCACGTCAAACGCTACGACCTCGTCCGGAACTTCCAGGACGTGCACAGCGTCGAAATGCCCTGAGACCCCGCGTTCCCTTAGAGCGTCAGCCGTCCGCGGCGGACGGCGGAGAGGACCTTCGTGACGCTGTCGGCGTGCTTCCATTTCAGGAACCGCCACCAGCCCGTCATGTCGGGCGGCGGGGCCAGGGCGGCTTGGAGCTGGGCCTCGCTCGCGCCGGCCTGGACGCCCGCGCGGGCTTCGTCGATCAGCCAACGGAAGTATTTCACCCAGCGCTCCAGCTCCGCGACCGTGCAGAGAGGCCCGTGACCGGGAACCACCACCGCCGGGGCGAGGGCAATCATCCGCGCGTAGGTCTCGAAGAGCAGCCCGGCCGTCTCGTCCCGAAGCCCGATCGTCAGCGGGATCAGCCCCCACCCGAAAATGTCCCCCGGAAACAGCACACGGTCGTCCGGGGCCCAGACGATGCAGTCTTCGTCGGTGTGACAACCGGGCATGGGCAGCATGCCGACGCGCCGCGTGCCCTCGAACCAAAGCCCGGCCGCGGGAATCTCCGTCGTCTCGGCGTTGATGATCTGCGTCCCCCACCGCCGCACGAACGCCCCGTTCAGGGCAACGTGGTCGTAGTGCGTGTGGGTGTTCAGCAGACACCGCACCGGT
>JAPLNA010000215.1:0-4103 GCA_026693065.1 Planctomycetota bacterium | reverse complement strand
GTTTGTCCCCAACGCCCCCTCGAATGGCCGCGACGACCTCGGCCTCCTTCTCGGCGTGCTCCAGGGCGTCGACGACGATGGCGTACTGGCCCATGTCGATCCACGCCAGGTTGTCGATCTCCTGCCGCACCCCCAGCCCGGGGGCCAACTCGATGATCTTCGGGATTTCCGCCAGTTCGTCCATCCGATAGCCTTTCGATAACCCGGACATGATATCATGGCGGCGATGAAACCGCAGGAACAGTTCGCCGCCATTCGCCGGTTGCTGTCGAAATGGTATGCCCGCACGGCCCGGGACTTCCCCTGGCGGCGAACTTGCGACCCGTACGCCATCTGGGTCAGCGAAATCATGCTCCAGCAGACCCGCACCACCGCTGCCATTCCGTACTACCAGCGATTCCTGGCGATCTTCCCCGACGTACGCTCCCTGGCCGAGGCCGACCTGGAAAAAGTCCTCAAGGCCTGGGAGGGCCTGGGCTATTACAGCCGGGCGAGGAATCTTCACAAGACCGCCAAGATCCTCGTCACTAACCACGCCGCCCGCCTGCCCGCGACGGCGGAGGAGTTGGAAGAACTGCCCGGCATCGGGCGATACACCGCCGGGGCGATCGCGAGCATCGCGTTCGGGCTGGACGAGCCGGTGCTGGACGGCAACGTGACGCGGGTTCTCTGCCGGCTGTTGCGGATCGGCGAAGACCCCCGGGCCTCGGCCGTTCGCGAGCGGCTCTGGTCGGCCGTGCGGGTCCTCATCCCGCCCGGCAAGGCGGGGATGTTCAACCAGGCCCTCATGGAACTGGGCGCGACCCTCTGCCTGCCCCGCACCCCCCACTGCGACGCGTGCCCCGTGGCCGGTCAGTGCCTGGCCCTTCGGCACAACGAGCAGGGCCAACTGCCCCTCCGGGCCACGAAGAAGCCCCTACCCCACCAGACGATCGTGGTGGGCGTGATCCGCAACGCCGCCGGTCGCATCCTGATCGGCCGCCGCCGCCCCGACGCGATGCTGGGGGGCCTGTGGGAGTTCCCCGGCGGCAAGCGCCAGCGCGGCGAGACGCTCGAGGCCGCCCTGGTGCGCGAGGTCCGCGAAGAAGTGGGCCTCTCCATCTCGGTCGGCCGTCCGCTCGCCGTCATCCGCCACGCCTACTCCCACTTCCGCATCACCCTCCACGCCTTCGCCTGCCGCCACATATCCGGCCGCGCCCGCCCCCTCGCCTGCGACGCCGTCCAATGGGTCCGCCCCGGCGACCTGGAGAAATACCCCTTCCCTCGCGCCAACCAGAAACTGCTCGGAGTGATCGCGGCGGGGAAGGAGTCGTCGCCGTCTGCGGCGAAGCAAACGCGGTGCAAGCCCCGCCGCTAAACGGAGAGGGACGTTTCGCAGGGCGATTCGCCGGACGCGGTGTCCACCGTCGGCGGACGGTTAAATGAAGAGGTCCACGGCGCCGGTTGACGCGAGATACGCGGGACGGTTCAGTTAGCCGGTCCTCAGTGTCCGCCGGGGGAGGTTCCGCCGGACAGTTCGACCGCCTTGTAGCCGCCGGTGGCCTTGAAGTAGAGGATCAGCAGCAGGTAGCAGACCGCCATGATCGCCGGCAGGAGGGCGATAACCGACAGGGCCGTCTGCTTGGCTTCGCCGGTGATCCTGTCGATCGTCGTCTTCTTCTCGGTGAGGGCCTTGTAGGCGGCCTCGTCGACGATCATGCCGTTGGCGTCGAGGTAGAGCACTCGGCCGACGTGGGTTTCGTTGGCCTTCGTCCAGGCCGACAGCTTGGCATCGTAAAGGGCCTTCTTGACGAGGAAGTCGCTTTCGGATTTCTCCGGCTCGGCGGGCTTGAGGTGCTCCATGACCGTCAGCACGAGGACCTCGTGGGCCTTGTCGCCGGCGGGCTTTGCGACCACGTCGTGCAGGGCGATCTGATCGAAGATCCGGTTCTTGACGTCGATCTTCATCGGGTGGTATTCGCCGCCGAAGATCGTGAAGACGTTCTTGTTGGTCTTGTCGCTGATGACCTCGGCGCGGAGGGCGGGGGCTTCGGCCTTGAGCTTCTTGTCAATGCGGGTGTCCTGGAGGTAGCCCAGCAGGTTCGTGCCGATGATACCCGCGGCCAGCATGCCCACGCCGCCCATGGCGTTAAGCGTGAGGGCGCCGCCCCTGGGGAACCGCTCGGAGACCACGCCCAGGGTCACGGGCCAGAAGAAGCTCTTGCCCGCCGCGTAGATCGTCGCGAAGGCCAGGATGGCCAGGCCCGCGGTGACCTGCGACAGGAAGAACAGCCCCGTCGCCGCGAGGATCGCACAGACCAGCAGCACGCCCAGGGGCTTGAGCACTTTGACAATCGGCCCGATGCAGAACCGGAGGATCATCATGATCGTGCTGGTCCAGACGATCAGCCAGCCGGAGTTGATCTTGATCTCCTTTTCCATCGCCGGGCCCATCAGGTCGGTGATCCAGGAGTCCACGCCCAGCTCGGTGATGGCCAGCAGCACCATGACCAGCAGGAGGAAGATGTACATGGGCCTGCCCAGGGAGCGGGCGTAGGCCAGGTACGCCAGGGTGACCACGGCGATGATCCCGCCCGTCAGTTGCGGGTCGGCGTCGAAGACGCGGCCGAGCTCCATGGCGACCATCGCCACGGCGATGAGGCAGCCCAGGGCGCCGGCTTCCTTGAGCATGTCGCGGTAGGGAACGCCCGCGACCACGCGCTCGTTGGGGGGGAACTTGCACTTGAGCAGCATCAGCCCGTACAGGGCCACCGGAATCAGCACGATGGCGATCTTGACGTTCCAGGCCACCGTCTCGCCCATGAGCATCATCATCACGCCGCCCAGGGCCAGCCCGCCGGGCCAGCCGGCGTGCAGAATGCTGAGCATCTTGACCTTGGCCTTGGGGGGATTGATGCCGGCCTCCACGGTCCCCGCCGCCAGCCCGTTCAGGATCGACCCGATGTAGAGCATCCAGTACCCCTGGGCGCTGGAGGCCCCCTTGGCGCTGAACATCAGGACGGCCGAGCTGACGTGGCAGACAAACGCGAAGATCAGGCTCTTGCCGTACCCGACCCGGTCGATGATCAGGCTGAACAGGACGATGCTGATGCCGAAGGGCCAGAGCCCGGCGGCCGCAATCTCCCCCTTCTGCGTCTCCGAGAGCAGGAACTCCACCTGCCAGGCATTGAGCAGCATCGCGCGGATGATGAACGCGAAGCTGGTGGCCACCAGGGCCACAAAACAGGCCACAAACAGGAAATTTCCGCCCTGCCGGGCCCCGTGCGATTCCAGATTCTGAGATGGCGCCTGCGTCATTGATCGTCTCCTATCCCAACGTCAACGTGACATCGAACTCTCGCCGCGGACACACGCGACGCGGATACATCTATCACAACTCCCCCCCGACGGGATAGGGAAAATTCCGGACACCCGATAGGAGGGTCGGCTGGAAAGGACGCGCTCCCCTTCGGGTCGCCGCTAAACAAGCGGAGGGGTCCACGGGGTGACGAAGGACCAGGATTGCGCGGGCAGATGTTCGCGGAGGGGATTGTTGCGGACGTAGGAGATCGCGCGGGCGACGTCGTCGAAGGTATTGAGAAAGACTTTCCACTGACCCTTTCCGAACGCCTTCGGCGGACGATCGCCCGCGGGGACGAACCGCGACAGGGGATGTATCCCTTCTTCGAGCAATCTCCGCGTCGCCGCGCCTTTCAGTTGGATGACGATCTGCTCGACGGAAAGGCGATGCCTCGCGACGACCACGTGCACGTGATCCGGCACGATCGCACAGGCCCAGATCGTCAGGCCGGCCTGGGCGATGTACTGGCCGAACCCCCGCCCCACCGCCCGCGCCTGCACGCCCGTGAGTTTCACCGGGGGATACTGCAGCGCCTCCTTCGCCGCCAACCTCGCCTTGATGTCGTGTTCCTTCCTCGCGACGGACCGGCGTTCGGTAGTCTTCGTCGCCGGTCCGAACCGGAACAACTCCCACGATCGCACGAACTCCGACCACGACCCCCGCGGATCGTTAGGTAACCAGAACCCATACGCGCCGAATATGACGTGCGACGCGATAACCACGTTCCCATCTCCTTCCGATCATCACGACATCCCCCCGCGCG
>JAPLNA010000214.1 GCA_026693065.1 Planctomycetota bacterium | reverse complement strand
GCAGTGGAAGAAGGCCAGCATCAAGGCCCGTCGCAAGATCGCCGGCTGGGAACACGACTATCTGCTGCACCTACTTACGCTCGAATTGTGAGAATGCGATTGCCCTGCGCTCTTGCCGCCCCGGGCCGGCGGTGGTAGAGTCTGCCCGTCGTGGATCGGGCCCTGCTACACATCGAGCCGCCCCGCCGCCAGGAGCAGACCCTGGAGGTGGCAGCGCGCCTGGAACACCCGGACGGCCGCCGCTGCCGCCTCTGGTGGCGCCTGCCGGCCGAGTGGGAGCACGCCCTGACGACCTGGGCCGATCCCTTCGTCGTCGGCCTCCTCTTCCCCATGATGCAGTGGCAGACCGACGTCCGCGTCGAGGGCCCCGTCTCCCCCAGCCTGCTGGCCAACCTCGAACGGTTCATGGCCGTCTGGCGGATGTGGTTCCCGGAGCGATACCGCCCGGTGCACATCGCCGCCGCCGAGGAAAACGAACCCCCGCGTCCGGCGGGGCCCGAGCAGACCGTCGTGCCCTTCTCCTGCGGCGTGGATTCCTGCTTCACCCTCTGGCGGCACGTCCGCGGGCTCGCCGGGCGGCAAAACCGCACGATCGGCGCCGCGGTCGTCTTCCACGGCTTCGACATCTGGCTGGATCAACCCAACGCCGACGCCATCTACGCCGGGCTGATAGACAACGCCCGCACGATCCTCGCCGACGTCAACGTGCCCTGCATCCCGATGACGAGCAACTTCCACGAACTGCCCACCCTCTGGAAACACAGCTTCGCCACCCACCTGGTCAGCGGGCTGATGCTCCTGCAAGGACGGTTCACGTCCACGCTGATCCCCAGCAACGTCGGGTACGAAGACCTCGGCCGCGCCTGGGCGGGCCACCCCCTCAGCGACGCCTTCCTGGGCGGCGAGGCCTTCGACGTCCGCGACGACGGGCCCGAGTGCCTCCGGGCCGAGAAGATCGCCCTCATCGCCGACTGGCCCGAAGCCATGCGGCGGCTGCGAGTCTGCTTCTGCAACCCGCACTCGGCCGCCAACTGCGGGGTGTGCGAGAAGTGCCTCCGCACGATGCTCTCGTTCAAGGCCGCCGGCTTTCCCGTCCCGCCGGCCTTCGGAGGCGAGCCCACCCTGGGCCAGATCCGCCGCGCCCGCTTCCCCCACCGGCATAACATCGTGCTGTACTGGCGACAGATCGCCGCGGCCGCCCGGGCGCGAGGGTTGGGGGGGGCGCCCTGGGTCCGCGCCGCCCTCGCCGCCATCGGGCGCAACCGCCGGCGATGGTTCCTGGGCGCCCTCAAGCACCCGCTGATTCCCACGCGAAACGCCGTCCGCCGGCTGGTTCGCGGCACGGCGCTCAGCCGCGGGCAGCAGGCCAAACGGACCCGCGAGGATTCCGAGCCATGAACCCCATCCGCCTGCAACTGGAACGGCCACGGCTCGACGGGGCGACGATCGAGGCCGCCGCCTCCCTGACCCACCCCGACGGGCGAAGCCTCCGCCTCTGGTGGCGACTGCCCGCCCAGTGGGAGCACGCCCTGACGAACTGGGCCGATCCGTTCGTCGTCGGCATGCTCTTCCCCATGATGCAGTGGCAGGGGCCCGTGCTCGTCGAGGGCAAGGTCTCGCCCAGCCTGCTGGCGAACCTGGAAACGTGCATGCAGGTGTGGAAAACCTGGTTCCCCGAGCGGTATCGCCCGGTGTCGATCCGGGCGAGCGAGGAAGTCGAACCGCCCCCTGCGGCCGAGCCGGACGCGACCGTCGTGCCGTTCTCGGGCGGCGTGGACTCGTGCTTCACTCTCCTGCGGCACCGGCGCGGGCTGGTGGGGCGGCGAACCCGCGACGTCGCCGCGGGGGTCCTCTTCGACGGGTTCGACATCTGGCCGGGCGAGCCCCACGCCGCCGCCAAACACGCCGCCCTGCTGGCCAACGCCCGCGCCCTGCTCGCCGACGCGGGCATTCCGTGCATCCCGATGTCCAGCAACTTCCACGACCTGCCCACCGTCTGGGCCGACAGCCATGGCTGCCACCTCGTCAGCGGTCTGGCCCTGCTGGCCGGCCAGTTCGGCGGCGCCCTCCTCCCCAACACCATCCCGTACTACCAACTGGGCATTCCCTGGGGAACGCATCCACTCACCGACCCGCTCTTGGGTAGCCGGAGCTTCCGCGTCCTCGACGACGGGGCCGATTCCAACCGCTTCAACAAGGTCCGCCTCGTCGCCGACTGGCCCGAAGCCCTCCGCCGCCTCCACGTGTGCTACTGCAACCACCACGGGCCGGGAAACTGCTGCCGCTGTGAAAAGTGCATCCGCACCATCCTGGCCTTCCGCGCCCTCGGACTGCCCCGCCCGGACTCGTTCGCCGCCGACGTCTCCGACCGCCAGATCCGCCGCACCCACTTCAGCCACCCCGACAACACGCGGTACTGGCTCGAGGTCGCCGACGCCGCCATCGAGGCCGGGCTGGGGCGGGCCTCCTGGGTCCGGGCCCTCCACGCCGCCGTCGCCCACGACCGCCGCCGCCGCTTCTTCGCCCATTTCAAACGCCCCTTCGTTCCCGTCCGCAACCTCTTCCGCGTCCTCTTCCGCGGTTCGTCCCTCTCGCGTCGTCAACGTCGCAAATCCACGCGTTCCGCTGCGCGTCACCGCTAAACATTGGGTAACGATCTTCCCCTCCCCTCCCCCTCTTCTTCTTCGTCCCTCCCTGTAACGACCTCTCCCCACCCAACGCCCCCGCACTGCGGTGCGGGGGGTATTTCCATCCACCCCAACCCCCTGTCCCCTGCATTCTCTCTTCTTCTTCCTCTGCGTTCTCCGCGTTCTCCGCGGTG
>JAPLNA010000213.1 GCA_026693065.1 Planctomycetota bacterium | reverse complement strand
TGCCGCCCCGCGATCGGGCCCACGCCGGCCAGGAAGTCGCTGCCGCTGGACATCCCCAGCGAGACGGCCTGCATGGAGCCGTCGGACTTGACGGTGGCGTGATCGGCCTTGCCCTTGACGGTGAGGCTGGCGACGGCGCCGCCGACGTCCCAGAGGGCGCCGGCCAGGTCGCCGTCGATCGTCGCGATGGCGAGGGTGGCCTTACCCGCGGGCGTGGCGGCCTCCGTCAGCGTCAGGTTCGCCCCGAACCGCCCGGGGGTTCCGAGGGCCTTGTTGGCCTTCGCCTTCAGCGTGCCGATCCACCCGGCCTGGATCGACCCGCCCAGCCAGTCCGAGGTGGCGATCGTGCTGATCCCGCCCGGGGCAGCCAGGCTGGCCGTTCCCGCGCGGGCGACGGTCAGCGAGTCGATCGACACGCCCTTCGCGTTCTTTCCGTCGGCCGTCAGCGAGGCCGACAACGCCCCCGTCGCCTTCACCTTGCCCATCGTCTGGGCCGACAGCGTGCCTGCCAGATTGCCCGTCGTCAGGGCCGCCAGAGCGCCCTCGGCGTCGAGCGTCCAATCGCCCGCCGTGCCGCCGGCGGTCAGCGACGCCACCGCGCCGCCGATATCCCACGTCGCCCCGGCCAGCGTGCCGGCCACGGTGGCCTTGCCCAGCGAACCCGACAAACTCAGGTCGGCCTGGAAGTCGCCGGAGACGCCCGCGATGCCCTTGGCGGGATTGGCCTTGACGCCGGTGATCTTCAGCGTGGCGATGGACGGGGCGGAGACGAGCCCGTCCGCCCAATCGAGGGCCTGCAGCGTGCCGATCGGCTCGGTGTGAGTGTTCACGTTGCCCACGCCCACGCGTCCGGCGGTGATCGACAGGGCCGTCTTGGGCCCGATCGCCAGGCCGTCGCCGTTCACGTCGATGCTCGCCCCGGCCAGGTTCCCCAACGCGATCGCCCCGGCCAGCCCGTCCACCGTCACCGCGCCGGTCACGTCGGCCAGCGAGGCCGTCAGGCTCTTGAGCGAGCCGTCGATGGCGAACTCCTGCACGCCCGTCCGCCCCGCCCCGGCGGCCTTGCGGACCGTGACGCCGAGGGTCGTAACCCCGTCCGTGCCCGCCAGCCGGATCAGCCGCACGTCGCTGTCGCCGGCGTTCAGGAACACCACCCGCCCGCTCCCGACGCCCTTGACCGTCACGGTAACGGAATCCTTGTCGGCGTCGGTGAACGTCACCGGTTGAGTGGCCGACAGGGGCACGCTCGGCAGGACCGGCACGGTCGTCTGCTGGAACTCGATGGCCACCGCCTCCAGCGGATTGTTGTTGCCGTGCAGGTACGTCTCGTGCCCGGCCAGGTCGGCCGCGTTCAGCGAGAACGTGACGGTTCCCTGCGCGTCGGCTTTCACCGTGCCGTTGACGGTGAATAGGAGCTGCTCGACGGGCAGCCCGGGAGGCCAGCCCGCCTGCGACCCGCCGGCCTCGTCCACCAGGGCGGCGGGCTCGTCAATCGTGCCGCCGACATTCTCATTGAGCGTCGTTCCATGGACGATCGACCCGGCCGTCCAGTCCACCAGATCCCCGGCGTATTCGAGGTCCGCGTAGGCATGCGAGACGCCGCCGTTGGCGCCCTCCGGGCGATTGTGCCGCACGAACACCCGGGCCTGGAACGCCTGCCCCGGCACGAACGCCGTCACCGGGTTCCCCGCCAGGTCGGTGATCTGCGTGTGATAGACCACCGTGGGCGTGGTCGCCACGGTCAGGAATGCCGTGGGGGAAATCCACGTGTTGTTGTCCTCGTCCCATTCCTCGATAGCCCCGGCGGCCCCGTTGGGGATGCCGGGCTTGTCCACGTACGCCCCCACGTAATACGACATGGGCGTCAGGGCCGGCATGAGCACCGTCTGGTGGATCGTCCGCGTGCCGTGGGCGGGCAGGTCCTGGGCGTTCGTGCTGATGCAGCCGATCTGCACGTCGTCGGCATTGCCGAAGATCGCGTCGACGGAGGCGTAGAGCGGCACGTTCAACTGCGCCTCCGCCCAGACGTCCCCGTCGCCGTCGTTGGCGATCGTCACGGCCAGGGCGAACACGTCGCCGACCTGGTGGGGCTGGTGCGGCTCGTCGATCACGGCGGAAACTCTCACGTCCGGCCAGCCCTTCGCCGCCACGGCTACCTGGTTGCCCGCCGTCCAACTGTTGGCGTCGTTGGCGTCGGGATACCCGTTGCCCGACCCGTCGGCGTTCTGCACCCGGGCGCCCGTGTAATACGTGCCGGCGGCCGTGTGAATCGGAACCCGAACCTGGTCGCGGTTGGCCTGGGTCGCCGTCACCGTCGTCGAGTTCCCCACCGCCAGCGAGCCGATCATGAAGATGAACCGCCCGAGGAACGTGTCGGCCTCGGTGATCGTGCTGTCGGTCGAGAGGTACACGTCGGCCGCGTGGTAGCCGTTGTAGAGGTCCGAAGGCCCGTTGTTGGTAACGGTGAACGAGACGCTCGTGGGGTGGTCCCCTTGCAGCATCGACGTCGGGGCGACGCTCAGCGAACTGATCGCCAGGTCCGAAATGCTGACCAGGGTCGGGTTGTCATAGTCGCCCTGGTAGAAGGTGTTGTAGTTGTTGGGGTCGTAGGGCCACTCGTTCACCGCCCCATCGGCGTTGACCTTCATGCCGATCTGGATGGGCGAGTACCACGTCTCGCCGTTAGGGGGCGAGGTCGGCAGCGTCAACGAGATCGAACTGCTATACGTCGCATTCAGCGGGATCGCCGGCGTGTTCACCCGCTGGAGCACGTGATACTCCGTGCTGGCCCAGCCGGCCTTGAAGTAAAAGTCCGTCACCGTCGGGTCCGCCAGCCCGTGCCCGTAGTTGCCGATCGTGTAGTTGACCGTGAACGTCTGGCCCCAGGCCACCGGGTTGGACTGCACGAGGAAGCTCGTGCCGTACAGGTCCGGCTTGGGCCGCCAGATCGTCAGGTACGGCCCGCCCCAGGTCTCGTTGTTCGTCAGGTCAGACTCCGGCAGCGTCCCGGCCGGGTTCACCTTGATCACCATGTGGTAATCGCCGTCGGGGGTGTTGGCCGGGATCGTGACCGTCACCTCGCTCGGCTGGTAGTACTGCCCGACGGGCATCGCCCCGGTCCACGTGCCGGTGTAGAGCACCCGGTCGTCGGCGTTGCCCCAGGTATCATCCAGCGAGATGCGGATCTGCACGTCGTAGGCCGTCCCCGACCGAAGGTCCAGCGTCCCGGTGTTGCGCGTCCACGGGTCCAGGTCCAGGCTGTCCCCGGGGGCCTTCGTCTGCGTCAGGAACGTGCACCCGGTGATCAGGTCGTACGCCCCCTGCAACACGTCGACGGTGGTGGAGGCCCAGTTACTCGTCCGCGCCGGCGGGCCGTTGTCCGTCACCTGCGCCAGGAACGTCTGCGTACCCAGGGGCCAGTTGCCCTGCCCCGTCCAGTTCCACCCGCCGGCCCCGCTGGTGTCGGTCCCGAGCAACTCGCCCGGCTCGCCGACCCCGTTGCCGTTGGCGTCGCGGTAGAACGAGACCGACGCCACGCCGTCGCTGTCGGAGTCCCACGCGTTCACCGCCCACAGCGTCAGGTCGTTGCCCTGGTAGAACGGCGTCGGGACGGCCACCACGCTGCCGAGGGTTGGCGGCTCGTTCTGGCAGGGGCCCTGGATCTCCAGGTCGTAGGTCTGCGTGACCGCCCCCGTCGCCCCGATCACCTTGATGTAATACACCTCGCCCGGGTTGACCACCTTGACCACCGTCGGGTCGTTGCTCGTGCCTTCCTCTTGCGAGACGACGTTGCCCCCGCTGTCCAGCAGATAGAAGTTCAGGTCCCCCGTGGCATTCGTGAAGCGAATGACCCCCACCAGCGTGCCCGACTCGGCCGTCGTCAACTTGAAATAGTCCACATCCCCAACCGTGATCGTCAGCCCATTCTCGTGCATCGTGCCCATGCCTACCGACCCGAAATCATGGGCCGTGCCCATCGAGTCGTTGGGCTCGAACCGATCGCCCGTCAGCAACAGCCGCCCCTCCAGCGACTCCAGCCATGGCGATGAGCGACCGATCGATACCGAGTAGCGGTTGGCCGACATGGCGTCACCTCTGGCAGACCGACAAGCGTACCTGGGCCCTCCGGTCCCGGCCGACATGGCCTCGAGGCATTCGGCACGGAGAGCGACACCTTCAATCTTACAGGCCCGTGCCCTCTTGTCAACCAAAAAGGATACTAATGTACTGATATTTAGCCCTAATGGATTCACTCGGCGGGAATTGCATGCTGCCGCCGCACGCCGTTCATCGACATCCCTCGATCCACAGCGGCCCCCGGTCCTCGAACGACATCCCCCCGCGGTGCGGGGGGCTTCACGCCCAGTCGCCTGTTCCCTTTTCAGACCTTCGTCCTTCGCTTCGGCCCCGACAGAACCGGCATGGCGGCCAGGAGGGCACAAAGCGTGGCCGGCTCGGGGATGAACTCGATCGAGTTGTTCGTCAGCGTGTAGACGGCCAGGGTGCTGGTGTTCTGCCATTGCCACTTGAAGGCTGCCGTCGTGGAGAAGTCAGACTGGACCGTGCTGGAGGTAATGTGGCCGATCGGAACCCTGGCGTACCCCGCGAGGTTCGACACGCCGACGAGCTTGGCTTCCCCGAGGTACGACGTCGAATTCATCAGGGCGCCCCAGCCATCGGGAGAGGCCAGGCCGGCGGCTTCCAGGTCGGCGGAATGCCCGTTGGCGGCGTAGGTGCTGAGGCGGACCCAATGAGACAGGTCGAACGTGCCCGTGTCCGGGATCAGGGCCGCCTTTCCGGTGGCGTTCTTGACGTAATAGCCGCACAGCGGAATGGTCTCGGCCACCGTGCTGACCAGGTAGGCCTGCCCGGTCACCGTGTCGATCTGCAGCTTGAGACTGCTGCCGGTCAAGGCGGCGTTGGCGCCGGCGGCCATCAACAGCAATGCTCCAACCATGATTCCCATCGTTTTCATCTTGGCTCTCCTTCTGGCTCGTTCCGGGTTTCTTCGGAAACCCGTGTGACGCTTCAAAACAGATCCCTTTGACGCACACTTGGGCTCGACACAATCCCACGCGCCCCGAGTTGGCAGCGCGAAGGACGCCGCAACACAATCAGACCGGCCGGGAGGAAAGGCGCCCTACAGAAGGTGCGAGCGGATAGCGCCCGCTCTACCTGCCCTCGCGCCGGCGGCTCAACCGGATTCTGCCGCAAAGCCCGCCGATGCCACGCACGGCGGCCTGCACAACCATAAAGACTACCGCGCCGGGCGGCTTTTGTCAGGACGAAAGCCGCCGGAAGACCGGAAATTCAGCGGATAAGCTGTTTGCCGTATTCGTGTTGTGCGACACCAAGGGGGGTAGACAGAGCGGTGCCCGCCGAGCCGCAAGCGGCGATGGAAGACGACAGAGAAAGGGCGCCGCACAGGGAAGCCGCGACGTCGACCGCCCGCGCATGGGTTACCCGGCGAGCGTTTGACCACGGTTCATCGACAGCGGTCCCCTGACCACTGATTACTGATTACGGGTTACTGATTACGGGTTACGCCGTACCTCTCACGACCGACGCCCCTCACACCTTCGCGCCGGCGGGTTCAGCGGCCGGCTCGCTCTTGTAGCAGCCGTTACGGCCGACGATGCCGTACTTCTCAGAGATCTTCTCCAGGAGAGCGTTGCGGTAGGGATACCACATGCAGGCCTGGATGCTCTTGATCTTGCCGGCGTCGGCGACGTCTTCATACGCAAAGACGGCCTTGCAGTGCTCCATGCGGGCGCCGTCAACGGAGTGGACTTCCTCGAAGGGCAGCACGGCCAGCCGGAGCAGCCGCTTGGGGCGGCGCTTGTCCCAGGGGTCTTGCGTGGTGAACATGCGGGCGATCTGGTTGCCCATGAGCTTGAAGAACCCGCGGATGGGCTTGGGCCCGGCCATGCGGTACAGCCGCAGCGTCCGCAGGGCCCAGGGCACGAAGGTGCGGTAGACCAGCCAGCGCCCTCGCATCCGCTGGAAGAACTTCTTCGGGTCCAGCTTGTCGAGTTTGGGCTCGATCTTCTTGCAGAGGGCGGCCGCCTCGACGGCGGCGATGCTGAAGGGCTTCTTCAGGAAGTGGTTGATGCTCCGGTAGCACGTGCCGTCGGAATACAGCAGCGTGAGGCTTTCGCAGTTGGGGTGCACGCCGGCCAGCAGCAGGGTTTCCGATCGCGGGTTCTTGCGGAAGAACGCCCGGGGTTTGCGCATGATGTACGAAAGCCCGGCCGGGACGAACTCCACGTCGCCGCCGACGACGTTCTCCTTGACCATCTTCTCGACGTCTTCGCTGGTGGTGTGCGTGCCGGCCTGGAAGGCGCCCTCCTTCCAGTTCTCCGTCAGCGGAATGATGCCCACTTCCGAGAACAGGTCGTTGTTCTCGTGGACGAACTGGAGCATGTCGCCGATGTACTGGTCGTTGAAGCCGTACGCGGCGCACGAAATGATCGCGTGCCGGCGGGTGGAGTACTTCTTGAGGTTCTCGATGGCCTTCATCTTCAGGGCGTATGCGCCGCGGTTGTGGCGGAGCTTCTCGTAGATGTCGGCGTTGCGCCCGTCGAAACCGAACCGCATGCGGATGCCGGATTCGCACAGGCTCTTGCAGTAGGCCTCGTCGGCGAGCTTGAGCCCGTTGGTCACCACGCGGGGCCGCAGGCCGTACTTGCGGCCGAGCTTGATGATGTCGATCAAGTCGTCGCGAACCGTCGGCTCGCCGCCGAACAGCTCGACCATCGGCATGGGGTTCCAGGAGCTGATCTCGGCGAAGATTTTGTCGAAGTATTCCAGGGGCGGGTTGAACTCGAAGCCCATGCCCTTGATGGTGGCGATGCAGATGGGGCAGTTCATGTTGCAGCGGTTGGTCACGTCCAGGAAGACCATACCCGGCTTGTGGTCAACCTTGCACTTGTCGCACTTGAGGGTGCAGGCGGTCTTGTCCTTGGGGACGTATTCCCACATGTCGCGTTTCTGCTGCCAGGAGGCCGCGTCCGTGCTCACCAGCGACTCGGTCTGCCCGCACGTGGGGCAGTTCTTCACCAGCCAGATCTGCCCGTCGCGGTTGAGGAACTCGGCGGGGACTCGTTCGGTGCACTTGTTGCAGATGCCGGGGTTGTTCTTCATCGCATTGCCTTCCTTGTCTGCCACCCGGGGGGCCCTCGCGGGGGCGTCCATGGGAGTCCGGGTGTTGTTGGGGCCCAAATCGATTTGGAGTAATGATAGCCCCCATATATGGTAAAGTCAATCGAAATAGTTGGCTATTCTACAAAAAGTGCCCGCCCCGCCGCCAAAGCCTCCCTCAGTCCTGAAAAACCGCCACCACCGGGGCGTGGTCGGAGGGTTTTCCCCCCTCCCCGCCCTGCCCAACCTTCCGCTCTTCCCGGTCGATCTCGGCCGAGACGCACCGCCTGGCCAGCGGCGCCGTCGCGAGGATATGGTCGATCCGAAGCCCGTTGTTACGCGGAAAGTCCAGGTTACGGTAATCCCAGAACGAGTAGGTCTTCCCCTCGGGGTGCTTGTCGCGAAAGACGTCGGCCAGGCCCCAGTCCAGCAGGCCGTGCAGGCCCGCGCGGGCATCGGGGTGGCAGATGACGGTGTCGGCCCATTCGGCCGGGCGGTCGACATCCAGGTCGTCGCGGGCCACGTTCGTGTCCCCGCAGAGGACCAGCGGCTCGCCCGGCGAGTAGTGCTTCCGCACGTGCTTGGCCAGCCGGGCGAGCCAGGCGAGTTTGTAGGCCCAGGCCTCCGAGCCGACGACCTGGCCGTTGGGCACGTACACGCACAGGACGGCGACGGCGCCCACCCGGGCCGATACGAACCGCGCCTGGGCGTCCGCCTCGTCGTCGTCCAGGCGGCGGCAAACGTCGCCCGGCTCGCTCTGGGCGAGGATGGCCACGCCGTTGTAGGTCTTCTGTCCGCTGACGGCGGCGTGATACCCCGCCCGCGCCAGTTCGTCGTAGGGGAAGGCCTCGTCGGTGCACTTGAGTTCCTGGAGACAGAACACGTCGGGCCTGGCCCGGTCCAGCCAGGCCAGCAGCCGTTCCCGACGCGAGCGGATCGAGTTGACGTTCCAGGTGGCCAGGATCATGGGGCGGCAGCGTTCTCCACCGCGAGCAGGTCTTGGACCTCGAGGGCCTCTTTCCCGGCCCGGGCGGCGGCGGGAGTTCGGGGGAATTCTCGCTGGATGCGGCGGTAGTGCACGAGGGCCCGCTCGAGCCGCCCGGCCTGGCGGAGCTGCCGGGCCATCGCCAGCACCCCTTCGGCCTGCCGGGCCTCCCGGCGAGCCACGTAGGCGT
>JAPLNA010000212.1:9195-17531 GCA_026693065.1 Planctomycetota bacterium | reverse complement strand
TGCTGGCGGCGGGGGCCATCACCGCCGTCGTGCTCCTACGGTCGGGCCCTTCGACGAAGTCGGGGTCCGAGAAGGCGGCTCCCTCGCAGGCCCTCTCGCAGGAGATTGAAGACCTGGAGGCCGAGTACCTGACCTCGCTGAACGACCCCAACGCCGAAGACCGCGCCTACGCGGCCGAGGCGCTGGGCCGGCGTGTCGCGACGGGCCAGTTGGACGCCAAGCTCGTGGTCCCCAGGCTGGTCAAGCTGCTCAACGACAAGGAGCCGTCGGTTCGTGCCGCGGCCATCCGCGGATTGACCAACTGCGGCCCAGGGGCGGACGAGGCGATCCCGGCCGTGGCGGCCCGTCTGGAAGATTCATCGCGCGAGGTACGCATCGCGGCGCTGTTCATGTTGGGCGAACTGGGACCAGCCGCCAAGCAAGCCATCCCCGCGCTGACCAACCTATGCCAGGGCACGGACTTGGGGTCCGACGCCGTCGAGGTTCTTGGAAAGATGGGGCCCGATTCCATCCCCGCCTTGCGGCAGTTCCTGGGCCGGCCCGCCCCCGACGTTCGCGCGGCGGCCGCCAGAGGTCTGGGGCGAATGGGCCCGGCTGCCCAGGCGGCTTTGCCTGAGTTGAAGGCCTTGCTCAGCGACAGCGACCAGAAAGTCCGGTGGGAGGCCACGCGGGCCCTGGAAGCCATCCAGACCGGGCGGCAGGTGTATCCCGACGCCCCGCCAGTGCCGACGCCTGCGCCTGTTGTGCCGGATGCATCGTCGGTCAACTTCGAGGGCGTGTGGGATCTGCTGGGCGGCGCGGGTCAGACCAGCGTGCTGGTCGTGGGGTCGCCCGTGACTATCACGCGGGACAAGGGCCAGTACCGGATCACCTGGCCTGGACCGATGGGGACGACCGTTGATGGCCCCGGCAGACTCGAGGGCAAGAAGCTCATGTGGCTCTCCTCGCTATCGGGCCCGATGGCGTTCACTCGCGAGAGTCAGCGCCTCAAGCTCAACTGGGATTACCCCGGGGGCCTTCGCGAGGCGACTTACGAACTTCGCGACCACAAGCAGGCCCAGCAGGCCGCGGCCATGAGGGACAAGTGCGCCGCTTCATGGAACCCCCTCAAGCGTAAGGGCGTCACGATGGAGGCGGCCCGCCGCACGCCGGAGGCCTTCGGCCTGAGCGAACTGGACTTGGCGGCCATGGCGGGCGACCGGCAGGCCGTCGAGAGGTTGCTGGCGGGAAAGGCCCTCCCAGCGCCCAAGGCAGCCGGGCTGTACCAGGAAGGCGTGCTGGACGGTCGACTTTACACGCCGCTGCATTGGGCGGCGGTGGAAGGCCGGGCCGAGGTCGTCGAGATGTTGTTGGCGAAGGGCGCCTTGGCCGATGCCAGGCAAGCAAGCGCGTCGCAGTATCCCGTGCCGACGCCGCTGCACCTGGCGGCCGGCGAGGGGCATGCGGCCGTGGTGAAGGCGCTTCTGGGCAAGGGGGCAAGCACCGGCCTTGGGTTTGGCAAGATGTCGCCCCTGCATGATGTTGCCGACCGCCCCTGCGCGGAACTGTTGGTTGCCGGCGGGGCCAGGGCTGACCTGCGGGGCGGCTACGGCGGGCCGGGGCTGGGCGACGGCCTGGTGCCGCTGCAAACGGCCGCAGGCCGCGGCCGCACGGATGTCGTGGCGTACCTGCTGGAGAAGGCCAAGCATAGCGCGGACGACCTGGGATATGCCCTGCTGATGGCGTCCGCCGGAGGCCATGACAAGACTGTCCAACTATTGCTGGCCAAGGGCGCTGACAAAGACTACCGGAACGTCACCGACAACGTCAGGCCGCTGCTGGCCGCCGCCGGCAACGGCTTTCCCGACGTGGTGGAGGCCCTGCTCAAGGCCGGGGCCAACCCAAACTCGGCCAACAGGTACAAACAGACCGCCCTGCACCTGGCGGTGCGGGCCGTCACGTCCACTCCAAGCCAGTGCGCGGTCGTCTCGCGGACGGCGAAGGTTGACCATGCGGCCGTTATTGCGATGCTGCTGTCCAAGGGCGCCGACCAATCCCTGAAGGATGCCGGCGGCAAGACAGCGGCCGAAGTCGCCAAGGAATCCGCAAAAGACCCCGCCATCCAGAAGCTCTTTGAGCGGAAGCCATAGAACGGCACGCACTGCACGCGCCGAGGGGATCGTCTGGCGACGCCCCTTCCCACAAGCGGCGTTTTCTCTGAAAGGGGGTAAATGACTATCAGGCCCTGCCAGCGGCCCCCTGCCCGCCCCTGGGCAACCGCAATCTATTGGAAATCGTTCGAGTTCGTACCGAGGAGTTGTTCATGGCCGGCATGACCAACAAGGAACGGATCCCGCCGTATCTGAAGAAGACGGCTTGAGTTCTCAATCCTGACGGAGTTGTGTTCTCACTCCCTGCTGAGCAGGAGGGTGCGGCCGGCGTAGGGGGTCGGGTAGGCGGTGATCCAGGCCTCGGGCTTGAGGGGGCCTTTGGGCAGGTCGGCGCCCATCTGCATGACGACGACGTCGATGGCCTTGCCCTTCATGTCGGGCGTGACCGGGAAGTAGTAGGTGTAGTTGGCGTCGTGCTCGCGGACGCAGGCTTCCCAGACGGCGCTGTGGTAGGAGACGGCCCGGTCGGGGGCCCCGACGGGGTCGCCCGCGACGCGAAGGGCGGCGTAGACGCACTCGGGGCCGTGCTGGCCGTTCACGGCGACGGCGATGGTACTGTTGGCGGGGATCTCCGCCAGCTTGCACCGGGCCGACCAGACCCGAGAGGCCGGGGCCTTCTCGTAGGGCCCGAAGATGGTCGTCGCCCGCCAGGCCGAGCGGTCCAGCCGCTTGCCGCCCAACCGCCCGGCGATGTCGGCGATCTTGCCGAAACTGCCGCTGATCCGCAGATACCGGATCGCCCGTGCAGAAGGCACGCGGACGGTGAGGACCTTCTCGCGGGCGGCGAGCGTCACGGGCGTCCAGGTCTTCAGGTCGGCCGACACCGAGGCAGGCCCCAGGGCCGCCAGGTCGAACGCGGCGTCGAAGTTCGTGATGATAAACGTGTCCACGCGAACCTTCTTTCCCAGGTCCAGCCTCAGGGCGCCGCCGCGGATGTGGCCCTGGCCCTGGAAGAAGGTGTCCTTCCGCCCGTCGAAGAGGTGGCGGTCCCAGATGCCCAGTTCGCCGAAGCGGGTCTGGGCGAAGAAGGCGTCCCGGGCCTTGCGGATCTGGGGCACCTTCGACTCGCCGGAGCGCCGCAGCGAGCGGACCTCGAGGGCGTTGTTATCGGCGGCGAAGCAGGTGGCCTCGTAGAGGGCCTCGGCGTCGGCGGGGACGGGCGACTTCTTGAGGGCCGCCAGCTTGCGGTGGAAAGGCTGTTTGAGCGCCCGGCCCGGGAATATCACGTCGATCGACCCGCCGGCGAGGATCTTCGCGGCGTTCTTGCCGTCCAGGAGGGCCTTGGCGAACTGCGGCCCGTCCTTGGGCAGGCGGATGGAGGCCTTCGTGCCGGGCAGGCCCAGGAGTTTCAGCTCGACCGGGCGGCCGGGAACGTCGCGGACGACCTCGAAGACCCCGCCGATCACGCCGGGCTCTTCGATGGGCTTGACGGTCGCCATCACCAGGCAGGAACGGAAGCCGAACGGTGACGGGGCGGCGGTCGGTCAGGCCGATCTCGCCGCCCAGCTCGATGGTGTACGCCTTGGCCTTCCACGAGAGGTTGGTCAGGGTGACGAGGCGGGTTGCCTCGTCGCCTCGCGAGACGGCGTTGGGCCCGTAGCCGGCGGGCAGTTCGATGCCGTTGACGAGGATGTCGCGGTAGCGGCGGTGGAGGTTGAACAGGCGGGCCAGGCGGGGCATTTCGTCGTCCCGCAGCAGCCACGGGTTGCCGTAGATCTCCGGGGCGAGGATCAGGCAGCGGTTGAAGGCCTGGAGGACCAGGTCGTCTTCCCAGTAGTCCAGGCAACTGGAGAGGCAGACGCCGTGGTCTTCGGTCAGGCGGGACAGCTGCGGGGGCAGGCCGCGGGACATCGCCCCGGCCCGGTTGTGCGGGGCGGTGACGCTGTTGGCGATGTGCACGTCGATGTACGTCTCCACCCCCTGCCACAGCCACGTCGTCATGTGCTTCAGGGCGTTGGCGTCCAGGTTGATGCGATGGTTGAGGGCGATCAGGTCGGGGCAGTGCGTCCGGACCTCGGTCATCATGCGGGCGAAGCTGTCGCTGCGGTCGTCCCGCAGGTTGCCGCAGCAGCCGTCGAATTTGAACAACGCCATGTCGTGGTCCCGGGCGACGGCGACGATCATGTCCCGCCGGGCCTTTTCCTCTTCCGGCGTCGTGCCGAAGCCGTCGGGCCCCATCCACATGCCCAGGCGGCAGCCGAAACCACGGGCCTTCTCGGCCATCGGCTTGAGCCCGCGCGGGAACCGCTGGTGAAAGCCCGGCGAGTCGATCGTGCCGTAGATCTGCAGCCCGTCGATCGTGCCGGCGTCCAGCAGGTAAATGTCGAGCGTCATGCCGTACTCGTCGTGCAGCCACTGGAAGAAGTCCAGACTGGCCAGCGTGCAGGGCTCATTAGCGCCTTCCCAGGCGTGGTTGATCCAACTGAAATACATGGCCTTCGAGGGCGTCTTCTCATCCGCCCCGGCCATCGGAAACGTTCCCTGCTTCTCTTCCATGACAACACGCTCCATAAGGGCCCTGTCGGGCCCGGGGGTTATACTGGCTACCGGCTACTGGCTACCGGCTACTCTCTTCTCACACCGGGCGCCGCGCCTCGTCCACGAACGCCAACGCGTTAGCAATCGGCGTATTCTTCAGCAGGTCGTCGGACAACCCAACGATGTGCCGATACCCGGCCGTCTGGGTGCGGATGCGATTCACGTCCGCCCGGACGTCCTCCGGCGTGCCCTCCAGCAGGATGTTCAGGGGCATGTTGCCCTTGGTGGCGATGCGGCGGTCGAGTTGCGGCCTCGCCCAGGCCAGGCTGGGCACGGTGCCCACCGGCGGCTCGGAAAGCGTCTCGAGGATGTCGGGCATGAGGTCGTTGAAGAACCCCAGCTCCACGTACGCCTTCACGTGCCCGCAGGAGTGCCACAGGACGACGCCCCCCTGCTCGTGCCACCGCTTGAAGATCTTGCGGGTGGGTTCCTGCATGTGTTCGCGGAAGAACGTGGGCGAGCCCCACTCCGTGCCGTTGACGCAGTAGAACAGGTAGTCGAACCCGGCCTTGGCCAGCAGGTCCACCTGCATGCAGGCCAGGTCGAACTGGGCGGCGGAGACGTCCGCGAACGCCTCGGGGTAATCGGCGGCCAGGTAGAACATCTTCTCGTCGGAGGGCAGCGAGTTGCCCACCGGCGGGCCGAACCACGTGCCCATCAGCCCGCGTTCCCGCAGGGCCTTCTTCCGCCGCCAGCCGTCGGCGATGATCTCGTCGTCGTTGTACTTGGCCTCGGCCCGGATGACCCAGGCCAGGCGGCGAAGGTCTTCTTCGGTCTCGACATACTGCTTGACCGTGTGCATGCTGGTCTTGGCTTCGGTGATGCACGTCAGATCGCCGTAGGGCGTGGTGTAGCAGTGTTCGACGCGGTTTCCGCCGCCGGGCATGGGGGTGACCTTCGTCTTCGGCCGCGCCTCCTCGCGGGCGGGGATGAACCCGCCGCCGCACAGGAACGTCGCGTCCCAGCCGCACACGCCCGCCATCGCCATCTGCTCACTGAGGATCGCATCCCCGTGCCCCGGCGGGAACGGATCGGGCTCGGGGAAGGGCCAGCGGTAGGGAACGTCGATCGTCCAGTCGTCGCACAGCGGGCTGACCATCGGGCCTACGTCCTGGCCGGTGAGGAACAACCGCCACTTCTCACTGCCGGTTACGTCACGCTTCATATCCAATTCCTTCTTGCGGAGGGGTTACTCAAACACCAGCGTGCCGAAGAACTCGGGCCTGTGGAACGAGGGCTCCGGCCAGGTCACCGGCGCCCAGGTCAGCCAGTGCGGATGGCTGGTCTCGTCGGCGCACTTGTAGAAGTTCGCCCCCCAGCGGACCCCCGGGCCCGGGCGGGTGAACTTCGAGTGCTTCGCCAGCACGCTGTAGGGCAGCTTGTATTCCAGCGTCCACGTGGTCGGCTTGGCGATCTCCGGGTCGATGGGCCCCTTGAGCGAGCCGGTGATGACCACCTGGGCCAGTTCCTCCTTCGTCACGCCGTTGGGCACGCCGGGGACGTTCGAGGCGAACAGCATGTGCCCGGTGCAGTTGGTCTCGAGGTTGTAATACCCGTTCTTGCGGGGTTCCTCGCAGGGAGTGAAGAAGAACTCCACCGCACTGTCGCACCAGACCCGCCCGGGGCTGGTCGTGGCCACCGCCCGGACGTAGTTGTCCTCGACCCGCCAGATGACGTAGAGGTACTCGTCGTCGTAGGCGACCTTGGCCTGCACCCTGGGCTGGTGGGCGGGCTCCTTGCCCATGTAGTATTCCGGCGTCAGCGGTTTGACGTCCTTCCAGGCGGGCTTGTCCCAGTTGGCGTCGATGGCGGGGTTGTTCTTCATCCGCACGACGCGGTAGACGGGCGGGGCCTGGTCGGCCGGGGCCTTGCCCGCCCAGCGGACCCGCATCGTCCGCCCGTCCGGCACGGGCGGGGCGGCGGCGGCCGGGGCGGCGGGCTTGGGCGACGACGGGTTCGTGCCGGCGCAGGACGCCACCGACAGTACCAGCAGCAGTAACACGAGAATACGCATTTCGCTCCTGTCCTCACACCCAATCCGCTCCGAGGCGTGGCGTGAATGTGGCATGTTTACCCCGCCGGGGGCGTCTGTCAAGCCCGGCCCCCACAAATCCGCCCGGCAAAGGGCTGACTCATCCCCAGTTTCCATCAGAGCCAGGGTGCCGTGGTTTGCGGCGCAGCCGCAACCACGATCCCACGGCCTACGGGAAGTCCCAGGACGTGGTTGCGGCTGCGCCGCAAACCACGGCACCCAAACCTGCATTAGAACCCCGGCACAAGCGTAAACTGGGGATGACTCGGGCCGAAGAGCCCTGGCGGCCTGGCTTGCGTGGCGGTATGCTGGCGGTTCCGGTTGCCGCCGCGGGCGACGGCTGGAGGTTCTGTGTCCTGTGACCGCGAGGGTTAACGTCATGACCGCCGAACGTCCGGGCCTTCTGAGCCCCGCCCTGCTTGCCGGGAGTGCGATATGATAAATGCCATGCCCCAGGACGGTCTGTACGCCCGATCGGTCGGCCGGGGAAACGTTCGGGTGCATCATCTGACGATCCTTCCCGTCGCGGGCGACAACGCCGCCGGGTTGGGCGCCCGCGCCGCCCGGGCCGTGCTGGACCGTCAGGCGAGCGTGGCGTGGATGCTTGTGTTCGCCCCGGCCCGGGAGCGTGAGGCCCTGCTGGGCGCCCTGGCGGCGGCGCTGGGGTCCGTCGCCTTTCCGGTCACGTGGGTGATCGGCCCGAACTGCACGGGGGGCGGGGTGGCGGGCATTGAACTGACGGCCGTCTCGGGCACGACGGTGCGAACCCTCTCCTCGCCCGGCGGGGCCGGGGCGGTGTTCGAGGATGAGTACGCCACCTACTGCTGGCTGGGCGGGGTGGGCCCGGACCGGATCGACGATACCCCCGAGCAGCAGGCCCGGCAGACCTACGCCAACACCCAGGGCCTGCTGTTGCAGGCGGGGATGGGCCTGGCCGACCTGGCGAGGACGTGGCTGTACAACGACGCGATCACCGCCTGGTACGCCCAGTTCAACGCCGTGCGGACGGAGCACTACCGGGCCGCCGGCGTGCTCGAGCGGCTGATCCCCGCCAGCACGGGCATCGGGGCGCCCAACCCGAGCGGATCGGCCCTGACGCTGGCGGGGCTGGCCCTTCGCCCGCGGCAGCCGGGCGTGAGCGTCCAGGTCGTGCCCTCTCCCCTCCAGGGCCCGGCGACCGAGTACGGTAGCTTCTTCAGCCGGGCCGTCGAGATCGCCTCCCCGGCCTCGCGGACGCTGCTGATATCCGGCACGGCCGGCATCGACCCGGCGGGCGAGACGGTCAGCCTGGGCGACGTGGCCGGGCAGATCGACTGCACGCTGGAGGTGGTGAAGGCGTTGCTGGCCAGCCGCGGGATGGGCTGGGGCGACGTGACGCGGGCGGTGGGGTACTTCAAGCACGCCGCCGACGCGGGGGCCTTCAACGCCTGCGCCCGCCGCGCGGGACTGGGCCCCCTGCCCCTGCTGATCACCCACTGCGACATCTGCCGCGACAACCTGCTCTTCGAGCTGGAACTCGACGCGGTCGCCGGGTGAGAACCCGCCCGGGCCCCGGGGCGGCGTTGCACATCGCAATCCATTCGCCGATACGGCATTACGTCCGCAGGCCAGGGATT
>JAPLNA010000212.1:1418-9111 GCA_026693065.1 Planctomycetota bacterium | reverse complement strand
CCGCTGGTTGCGCGCGAGTCCGGGTAAGGTTCGTTCACCCAGCCAGATGATCTAACCGGCCATGTTCTTCTCAAGGAGCGTACGATGAATCGGGCATTATTCGGGGCCGTTTCACTACTGGTCCTGGCCTCGGCGGCCTCGGCCACGACGTACATCGGCGTCAACCTGAACGGCGACGCCTCGAACGGGAACTACGGTCTCTCTCTCAATGGCCCCACCAATCTCGCCGCCACGGACGTCGTGAACGGGCAGGACCACTGGAACAACATCTACAACAGCGTCGGCTGGGGCAATGATCGCGGGCCCAATACCCAGACGATCAACGACAGCCTCGGCAATCCGGTCGGGACCGTATACATCGGCGGTGACGCCGGCGGCGGGGCGCTCAACGGGTGCCGCTACGACGGCACGCCCACGTCGGCCTTCCCGGACCCGACGGGCAACCCGCTGCAGATCCTGTACAACGGCGTCGACTTCAACATGAATCACGGCGTCATCGAGTGTACGCTGACCGGAGCTTCCTCGTCCTACACGATGAACATCTTCGGCTCCGGCGGCCAGATCACGATCCACGACGCCACCAACAACCTGGATTACACCACCCCCGGCGCCCTGGGCGCCTTCGCAACGCCCGGAATGCAGACCATTACGCTTCCGGCCACGACCGGCACGACGCTTTACACCTTCGGCGAGCACGGCAACTGGGACCACCAAACGCCCTGGAACTCGGGCAACAGCCCGCTGATCTCCGGCTTCCAGTTCGTCGAAGCCGGCATCACGATCCCGCCGTGGCCGAACTACCTGGACGGCGACTTCAACAAGGACGGCGAGGTCGGACCGGAAGACTTCGGCATCCTGAAGGACAACTTCGGCCTCGATGGCCTGCCCTTCGGCGACCATGAGAGTTGGACCCTGGGCGACGCCAATGACGACGGCGAAATCGGCCCGGAAGACTTCGGCATGCTGAAGGACAACTTCGGCCTCGACGGCGGCCCCACCGACACGTACCCGCTGGCGAATGTCCCCGAACCGACGGCCCTGGCCCTGCTGGCCTTGGCCGGCCTGGCCATCCGCCGCAAGCAGCGGTAACCCTCGGCCGATTCGGTTGATCTGGACGTAACACCCGGGCGGCCCCCGCGATCGGAGGCCGCCCGTCTTTTCTTCTTGCCCTCCCCTCCAGACTTCTGTGCGTCTTGGGCCATTTGTACTCGACTTGGTAGGGAGCCCTGACACAACAGGGGGACTGTCGCTGAAAATAAAGCTTCAAGAAACCGATTTTCCGCTTGACAGGTCGCCGAAGGTGTGGTAGCCTGACGATAGTGAAAGCACATGGCGTCGGCCGGAAGAGCCTCCGGTTCATGCGAGGGCCTTATTGGGATCTTTTGGTTGTTTCCTCGTCGGCGATCCAAGGTGTGTGTTTGAAGCCGTGGTGTGATCGTCGCAAGACCGCCAGGGCTTGATGGGACGTTGTAGAGACAGTTTGCGTGTCGTGAATGAGTGCATCTGGGTTATGTGGCCCAGCAAAACAGAGCCTGTTTTGGCAGGTAGGAACTTTTTGGAGAGGATCTAGTGATGAAGAAAGCAATCGGAATTCTGGTAGTGTTGCTAATGGCCGCCTCCGCCCAGGCCGCCATCAGCGTGAATTTCTCCGGCGGATGGATGAGTGGGCCGTACCCCCTGTCCGGCACCACAGGCGCCGTGCCGCTGGGCAACTGGAACAACTGGATGACCGGAGCCCACCAGAACATGACTTGGGCGACTTCCCCGGCACTCATCGACAGCGACGGCAACGCGACCACCGTCACACTTACTGCCGGAAGCCCCAACCACACCCAGTTGCAGGACGACGGCCCGGGCCCCGGCAACAATTCCGGCGGGATCCAGACGCTGTTCTACGGTAAAATCCGCGCCAACACCGACGGCGGTCCGACGACCGTGTACAGCACCGGCATGACCGGCACGTACAACCTGATCGTGTACGCCTCAAGCAATGTGACCCTGGTCCAGGGCGGCGGGACCGGAAACGGCGTCACTGGCGATGGCAGCCTCGGCAGCGGCTACGTCGAGGGCACGAACTACTGCGTGTTCACTGGAGTATCGGGTGACTTCAAGTTCACCACGGGCAACGCGGTGTACGGCCTCCAGATTATCCCCGAACCGGCGACGATGTCGCTGCTGGTTCTGGGCGGCGTGGCGGCCCTGCTGCGGCGGAAGCGCAGGTAAGCTGCCGTAACCCCACAACGCAAAGCCATGATGGACGGGCGGCCCGTGCGAATGGGCCGCCCGTTCTTGTTACGTCGGCAAGGCCTCTCGCCAGTTGATCTCGCTTTGATTATCCGTTACGCTGGAATTCACGTACTCCCAACCCCAAGAGACGAGGAACTGCGAGTACTCGGACGAACAGGCGCGGCATGGGACGAGCAGATGGCGAAGGTCTTTCGTAGGAACCTCAGATGACATCTCGCAGGTCCAGGAGAGGTGACAGGGGCAGGGCCGATGGTCGCTCCGGCAATTCGGCGGCCGCGGAACGTGGAAGCCGGCGGCCGCGACGATGGCGGATTGGGGGCGTAGCCTTGGCTGGGGTTCTCTGCGCCGGCGCCGCGGCGGGGCTGTTGATCTACGCGCGGTGGGAAAAGGCCGCTCTGACGCCTCAGGACGTCGTCGCCGCCTCCAAGGGCGAGCCCGCCGGCCCGCCGCTACGGATCCTCTACCCGCAGGAGGGCGTTCTGTTCCCGCCCGACATCGCGGCCCCGACATTCCGATGGAAGGACAGCTTGGCCCGGGCCGATACGTGGGTCGTGGCGATAGGGGAAGCCGGGGGCATCGCCCTGAGCCCCCTGCTGAAGGCCGCCGAGTGGACCCCGTCGGACGAGCAGTGGGAGACGATCAAGAAGGCATCCCTGGAAAAGGGCGTCTCCGTCGCCGTGTACGGGGTTCTCCGTTCGAAACCGGACCGGATCCAGGCCGCCGGTAGGATCACCATCCATACCAGCCGCGACGAGGTCGGCGCGCCGATCTTCTACCGGGAGGTTAACCTGCCTTTCTTGGACGCCGTCAAGGATCCTTCTCGGATTCGATGGCGGTTCGGGCCGGTTTCTTCCCGCCAACAGCCGCGGGTGCTGCTGACGAACCTGCCCGTCTGCGGGAATTGCCACTCCTTCTCCGCCGACGGTTCGGTCCTGGGGATGGACGTGGATTACGCCAACGACAAGGGATCCTATCTCATCACCCCGGTGTCGCACGAAATTGTCCTGGACGATTCCAAGATCATTACCTGGTCGGATTACCGCCGGGACGACGGGGAACAGACGTTCGGCCTGCTCTCGCAGGTCTCTCCCAGTGGGAGGTATGTGGTCAGCACGGTGAAAGATCGATCGGTTTTCGTTCCCCGGCCGGACCTGGCGTACTCTCAACTGTTCTTCCCCCTCAAGGGCATCTTGGTCTTCTACGACCGCCGAGACAAGACGTTTCACTCACTTCCCGGGGCGGACGATCCCGCGATGGTACAGAGCAACGCCTCCTGGAGCCCGGACGAGAAAGAGATCGTATTCGCCCGGGCGCCGGCCCACAAACTCCGGAAGGCGGGCACTCGGGCGCTCCTGAATATGGAGGAGGCCGAGGAGTTCCTCCACGAAGGCAAGACGTTCCTCTTCGATCTTTATCGTCTCGGCTTCCACGACGGCCAAGGGGGCCGGCCGGAACCGCTGGTAGGGGCCTCAGGCAACGGCAAGAGCAACTATTTCCCCCGGTTCTCCCCCGACGGCAAGTGGATCGTCTTCTGCCAGGCCAGGAGCTTCATGCTGCTCCAGCCAGACAGCGAGTTGTATATCATCCCCGCCCAGGGCGGGCAGGCCAGACGCCTGGAGTGCAACACACCCGGGATGAACTCCTGGCACAGTTGGTCCCCCAACAGCAAGTGGCTGGTGTTCAGTTCGAAGGTCAACGGCCCGTACACACAACTGTTCCTGACCCACATTGACGCGGACGGCCACAGCTCTCCGGCGGTCCTGCTGGAGCGATTCACGTCCCCCGACCGGGCCGCCAACATCCCCGAATTCGTGGCCGCCCGGGCGGACGCCATTCGGACGATGCGGGAGCAATTCGTCGGCGAGGTCTCCTTCTTCCGAGCCGGGGTCGAATACGCCCGGAGCGGCGACTTCAGGAAAGCGGAGAAGGCCTTCCGAAAGGCCCTGGAGATCAACCCCAAGTACGCCGCCGCCCACAATGGCCTGGGATATCTCTTCGCCGTCAAGGAGAACTTCCCCGAGGCCGCGGCGCACTTCGAAAAGGCAGCCGCCCTCAGCCCGCGATACGCCGCCGCCCACAGCAACCTCGGCTTCGCCCTGTGCCGGCTGGGACGCTATGAGCCGGCCCTCGCGTGCTTCCGGAAGGCCATCGAGATCAATCCGAACCTGTTCGAGGCCTATAACAATTGGGGCAACCTCCTGGTGCAAACGGGCAAACTCTCCGAGGCCGTCGAGATGTTCGAGAAGGCGCTGAAGATCAATCCGGATTCCGCCGGCGCGCACAACAACCTGGGGGCGGCGCTCATCCAGATGGGCCGGCTAGAACAGGGAATCGGCTGGTGCGAGAAGGCCCTTCGACTTCGCCCCCCCTGGTCGGACCCGTACGTGAATCTGGGGATCGCCTTCACCCGTCTGGGGCAGCAGGGCAAGGCCGACGAGAACTTCCGCCGTGCGCGGGAACTCGATCCCCAAGCCGGCCCGCCGGCCGAGGGCGAACCTGCTCTCATGGACGAGCTGGGACTCTATGACAGCCCCGTCCCCTGACTCCTCTGGTCGGGCCGCTGGATGGGCCTGCCCAGACCGGACGGGTAGGGAATGCCTCAGAGCATACCGGCGCATCGTCGCTCAACCCACTGTATTGTAAGTGATTGTGGTTTACTTGATCAACCCCATGCATCGTCACGCGCGGGAACCGCGTATTGCCCCCAATCCATCCCCCAAAAACACCGTTGACAAGAAATCAAAATTCTAGGCCAGATTGTGCTTGACGGAACGGGAAGCTGCAATATAATTGAGTACATTGTCCACCGACGGTTTCGGGCTGGGCCTGTTCGGCCATCCGGGCTGTTCTAGAGTGTTTTCTTCAGGTGAGGTCTGCCCATCGCAGCGGTGTGGAACCCCCCGTAGCGTTGCAGGTGGGTTGGCTTTATCCGTGCGTGTTTGTTAGATCGCGGAAGCAGAGCTTGGAGGCAGTTCTCCGGCAAGAGACGATCAGAACCCCTTAATATCGAAGGAGTGAATCATGCAGAATCGGATCGTATTTGGAACGCTTATCTCACTGGCCATGGTCCTGGCAGTCACGGCCTCGGTCCAGGCCGACAGCATCGGCCTGAATTTCGACGGCGGCTGGCATTCCGGGCCGTACCCGCTCGCCGCGGGCGACAACACCGGCGCTGTGCCCCAGGTCAACTGGGACAACCAGTACACAGGCGCCTACCAGAACCAGTCGTGGTGGACCTCCCCGTTCCTCCATGACAACACTGCCGCGGCGACCACCCTCAAGATCACCGTGGGCAATCCCAACCATACCCAGTTGCAGGACGACGGCCCCAGCGTCGGTAACAATTCTGGCGGGATTCAGACCCTGTTCTACGGCTGCATCCGCTGCAACACGGACGGCGGCCCTTGCTACGTGTCCAGTAGTGGCATGCCCTATTCTTCGTACGACCTGTACGTCTACACGAGTTCGGACCCCAGCGCGTTGACTGCCGGTGGCGGCACGAAGAGCGGCTCCCTCAGCTGGTCCGGTATCAGTTCCGGCTACGTGGAGAACGGGAACTACATCAAGTACTCTGGCTGCTCCGGTGACTTCGCCTTCACGGACGGCGGGACGATATACGGCATGCAGATCGTCGAAGCCGGCGGCCCCCCCGTCTGGCCCGACTACCTGCCCGGCGACTTCAATAAGGACGGCGAAGTCGGCCCCGAAGACTTCGGCATCCTGAAGGACAACTTCGGCCTCGATGGCCTGGCCTCGGGCAATCACGAGAGTTGGACCCTGGGCGACGCCAACGATGACGGCGAAATCGGCCCGGAAGACTTCGGCCTGCTGAAGGACAACTTCGGCCTCGACGGCGGACCCACCGGCGACATAAACGTGTACCCGCTGACGAATGCGCCCGAACCGACCACCCTGGCCCTGCTGGCCCTGGCCGGCCTGGCCATCCGCCGCAAGCAGCGGTAACCGTCGGCTGATTCATCTGATCCGGACGTAAAACCCGGGCGGCCCCCGCGAATCGCGGAGGCCGCCCGTTTCTTTTTTCCCCCTCCCTTCCCGGACTTCTGCACCCCCTGAGACGCCTTTGGCTTGACTTATTGGGGAACAGAGATAGAATAATGCAGACATATCCTGGCGCGGGAGTTCCCGGGCCGTTGGCTGACCCATGTCGTATCCCGTGTCGGGCTCTTGGAGGTGTTTGTTGGCCGCAGCAGGATCCGAATGAATGCGGCGAGCGTGTTGCTCGCGGAAATAGGCATGTCCGGGTTTGGGCCTGAATGTGGTGGCCAGGCGGATCGTGAGTCAATCTGGCCCCCAACGCTGAAGGAGCAAAAGGATGAAAAGAATCGTAGCTGTAGGATTGTCTTGGACTGTGGTGCTGGGTTTGGCGGCCTCGGGGCAGGCCACCAGTGTGGCCTTCTCTTTCGGCGATGGCACACAGGGGCCCTTGAGCGGATCCGTCGGCCCGGGGGTGGCGCAGCCCGCCGCTACCTGGAACCTGGTCAATGCCTCTGGGTGGCCCAATAACGGAAATCAGTTCAACACCTTCTCCGGTGACTTCACGACCGACATCGGAGCCCTGGTCAGTGACAGCAGTTCCCTTGGCACCGCCATGCAACTCACTATCCACGACGCAGGTCAGTACGCCGCGTGGCGCTGGTGGGGGGAATGGGGCGGCGGCGTGGGAACGGCCGCGAACATCGCTCCGGCGGGAACCTACGACGAACAGCACGTGGCCTGGGCCCCCGCCCAGCACGAAGCGAACACGACCGACTTCACGTTCTCGAATATCCCCTACGCCAGTTACGACGTATACATCGGCGGCCAAAACCTCTGGTATGGTTCGACCGCAGTCGTCGTCGGCGGGACGAAACTCGAAGGTCTGACCGAGTCTTCGTTCACCGTCAGCAACCCGCTCCGCGGCGCATACGATCCAGGCGCCCAAGCCTGGTTGTCCTATGTGCAGATCGTCGAAGCCATCCTGAAGGACGGCTTCGGGCTGGACAACCTGCCCTTCGGCAACCATGAGAGCTGGACCCTGGGCGACGCCAACGACGACGGCGAGATCGGCCCGGAAGACTTCGGCCTGCTGAAGGACAACTTCGGCCTCGACGGCGGCCCCACCGGCACGTACCCGCTGGCGAACGTGCCCGAACCGACGAGCCTTGTTGCCCTGTTCGGCCTGGTCGTTCCGATGCTGCTGAAACGAAGGTCCAAGGCCTGAGTCCCGCGCTTCGCCGGATTCGGTTGACACAAGAGCCAGACCCGAGTACAGTCAACCGGCGCCGTGAGCAGCCCGGCCGTTCAAGTCTCCGGGCTGTCTTTTGACGTCGGCTTTTGGCAAGGAGCAAATCATGAAGAATCGCGTTCTATGGGGAACCGCCTTGTCGTCCGTCATGGTCTTCGCCTTCACGGCTATGGGCGAGGCCGGCAGTATCGGATTCAACTT
>JAPLNA010000212.1:0-1402 GCA_026693065.1 Planctomycetota bacterium | reverse complement strand
GATGTTCCCCTATCGTACCTGGGTTCCGGGGCGGCCGGGAAGGGCGTCTCGACGGGAGACCCGTTCGCCGGCCTGTACGTGGGAGCCGCCGGGGATCCGACCAGGCTATACAAGGACGTCATCACCAGCGGCAATGAGTCGTTCACCTGGAATGGCGTTGACGACTCGAGTGGAATCACGCTGTACTGTCCGTCTATCTCCCAGAACTACCCCTACTACGGCTACTACTGGGCCAACCCCACCCTCTCTTCCCCGGCCGATGACAACAACTACTTCAAGCGATCCGGCGGCGGCGGGGCCGGCATCGAGGAACCGCACAGCCAGGGGTTCTTCACGCTCCACTTCACGAACATCCCGTATTCGACGTACGACATCTACATCTCGGCCGTGAACGCGTATGCGGGCACGGGCAGTCTGGCCGTGTCGGGCGGCCCCACGTTCAGCCTGGGCGCGTATCTGCCCGGCGGCAGCGGCGGATGGGACAGCCCCGTCCAGATCACCAGATCCGACCTGAACCCCACCGGCAACGCCGCCGGCAACTGGATGATCGCGCAGGGAATGACCGGGGGGGCGATTGACATCACGTTCTCCGACGCCGGCGGCTGGAACGGCGGCATCGGGGCCATCCAGTTCGTCGAGGTCGGCGGCGGCCCCGTCTGGCCGGGCTACCTGGACGGCGACTTCAACCTCGACGGCGAGGTCGGACCGGAAGACTTCGGCATCCTCATCCTGAAGGACGGCTTCGGGCTGGACAACCTGCCCTTCGGCAACCATGAGAGCTGGACCCTGGGCGACGCCAACGACGACGGCGAGATCGGCCCGGAAGACTTCGGCCTGCTGAAGGACAACTTCGGCCTCGACGGCGGACCCACCGGCACGTACCCCCTGTCGAACGTGCCCGAACCGACCACCCTGGCCCTGCTGGCCCTGGCCGGCCTGGCCATCCACCGCAAGGGCGGCTGACCTCCTCGGCCGTGCGCTCGGCGCTGTGCTTCGATTTCTCGTTCTTTCCGGTGAATTGGCCGTCGTAGGAGTCGAAGCCCCGATTGAGTCCGAATTGGGCGTCGAGAGGGAAACCGCCCACGAACGCCCCCGTCCGCCAGCCCCGGTTCACCTTTCACGATATATTATCGGTTCCTTCTTGACGGAATACCCAATCGGGGTATACTGAAAGTAGCTGTGGCGGCCTTGGGCTGGGTCAATCGGCCTTGGGCCGTCTTGGGAACTGGGTCATTTTCGAAGTTCGGCCGTTGCGGCGATACGGTGTCAGCGGCGTTTTGAAAGCGTAGGGAATCAGACGATCCGAAAAGGTGGGGCTTCTTCGGCTGGGTTTTCTTCATAGGGGAGCCAACCCCTGGTCTTCTTCGGCTGCTTCTGGGTCTTCTTCGCTTGGGTTTTCTTC
>JAPLNA010000211.1:6268-32718 GCA_026693065.1 Planctomycetota bacterium | reverse complement strand
GAGTCGATTCAACTCCCGGCAGGCCTCTCGAAACAGTTCGCGTTCCATCGCTGGTCTCCTTGCTTGGCAAAGCCGAAGAACAGTATGGGTGCGAACTTTTCGTGGCGCAAGGGGTTAAGTGTGATGGCGCATAATGTTGAGTGCCGGGGGCTTACTTCGGCCTGACGACCGTCTGACCCGGCGCGATTTCGACGGGCTTTGGGCCCACCGACGCCCAGACGCTGACGGCCGAGGGGTTGAAGATCGTCCGCCCGTCGACGGAAACCCGCAGACGGCGCAGGGCGTTGAGGTAGTCGGCGATCTCGATGTTGGTGGCGTACCAGGTGCCCGAGTCCCCGCCGGCGGCGCGGCAGAAGTCCTCGATGCACTTCCAGTTTCCGGCGTGGTCGAATTCGTAACTGTGCCCCCAGACGTACATCAGGGCCGCCGTGCCCGTGCCCGACCGCTCGGAGAACCCTTTGTATAAGGGCAGCAGTTCGGGGTCGGCGTGGTGGCAGGTGGGGGCCCAGGTCAGCAGATCGTTGGGCGTTTCGTAGTGGCGGTGCGAGGGCACGACGCGGGCGTATTCAATCCCCAGGCCCGGCAGTTGCGACACCACGTCCGCGCTCCAGTCGCCGAAGGGGTAGCTCATCCCGCGGACGGGATAGCCCACCAGTTCCTCCAGCCGCCGCCGGTCCTCGAGGATCTCGCCGGCCACCAACTGCCTGGGCAGCTTGGACAGGAACGGATGCGTCAGCCCGTGGGCGGAGACCTCGTGCCCGGCGAACAACGCGGCGATCTCCTTCGGCCTGACGTTCTTGCCCCCGAGCAGGCCGGCGTTCAGGTGGAAACTGCCCCGGATGCCGTAGCGGTTGAAGATCGCCACGAGCTTGCGGTCGGCGACGTTGCCGTCGTCGTAGCTCATCGTCAGGCATCGGGGTCGGCCGCCGGGCCAGAGGTTGAACGTCCAACTCATCTTCGGTTCCTTTCCATGTCCGGGTGGGGAGGGGGTGGGAGAAAGCCTCACCGGCCCTGCGGCGCGATGCGAAACGCCGGGGCGCTGGCGGGGGGTTTCCATTCGGGGTCGGCCTTCAGGGGGAAGTCGCTTGGCATGCGGGCGACCTCGCCGGCGCTCGCCGCGCAGACCCTCCGCCCCTGGCCCTGGTAGAGGGTGAAGGGCAGGCCGGCGGTCTGCACGATCCGGTCGGCGGCCAGGTCGTAGGCCGCGAAAACGTACTTGTCGTTCAGAACGAGCAGGCGGTCGTTGTACAGCACGAACGACAGCGTGCCCAGCCCGGACTTCTCGAGGACGAGTTCTTCCCGCCGCCGCCCGTCCCGGGTGACGCCAAGAACCAGCGTGATGTCCGTGCCCGCGATGTGCGGGTCGACCAGCTCGACCTGCACCCCGCGGCGATCGTCGCTCCAGGCCAGCAGGCGGCCGGGGGAGAGGGTGTCGGCGACGTACCGGTTGGCCAGATACCATCCTCCTCCGACGGCCCCCAGGGCGATGGCCAGCAGGATCAGGGTTTTCGGTCGGATCTGCACGTTGGCGAGTCTCCTGCCACTGTCGGCCGACGGGGGAGGCCCCGGGGCCTTCGGGCGATCAGGCGGCCGCGTCAGGACGAAGGAGGCAATCGGCCCGGGCTACCTCAGGAAGCTGTCCCCGGCGTGGGTGGGGGAACTCGTGTAGTACGCGGCGGCGGCAGGACTGCTTTGGGCGACTCCGCTGGCGGCGTCCCCCCAGGACCAGATATTGTCGCCGACGGGGGCGCCGGAATACAGCCACTGCCGCGAACCGCAGTTGGGCGTCGTCGTCCAGCGGACGCTCGAATCGGAGGTCGCCACGTTCTGCCCGTCGCCCTTGATTCCGTCCGAGGCCATGTGGTTGAAAGAATTCCCGCTGATCGTCCCGGCGGAATTGGGGAGGATGTTATCCAGCCGGGCGTACCACATCTTGTAGGTCGGCGCCCACCCGCCGGTGGAACTGGTGCCTGATTCGTTCCCGATGACGGGGTTGCGGTCGGCCATCATGACCAGGTCGGACGGGCTGGTCATCGACGGGGGCCAATACTGCCCCGCCCCGAGGTTCCTGTGCGACTGGTAACTGTAGGAAAGCTGCCGGCCGGTATAGAAGTCGAAATCGAGGGCCGGATTCGGTATCACCGTTTGCGTGTTGTCCAGGGGCTTGGCATTATGGTCGGTAGAGGGGCAGATAAAGGCCTCCAGCGTGGAGAGCTTGCCGTGTACGAGCAGGTAGAGCGACCGGGAAGGCCCGACCGCGGCGGGAACGGCCTTGTTCGCGGCCACGGTGGACGTCGGGTCTTTCTGGTAGTCGACGCCGACGTAGTTGAGGTACATCCCCGGAAGAGCCGTCCCCGTGTCGTCGGTGTCGTTGTAGGCGCTGGGGAAGAACTCGTTGTTGCTGGGGGCGTAGGTGCGCATGTCCGCGACGATCTTCTTCAGGTTGGCCGCGCACTTCTGCCGACGGGCCATTTCCATCACCGGCGACATCGCGGGGGCGATAATGCCCACCAGCAGAAGGATGATCGCCAGCACGACCAGCAGTTCGATCAGCGTGAAACCGTTCCTGCGGACCATCGCACTACCTCCATCGCGGCCGGTGGGGCCCGGGTTCGACACGTTGCGTACCGGCCCCGCCGGGGCCGGTCTACCCTTATTCTAGAGTCGCCGCCCCCCGCGAGCAAGAACCCCGTGATTTTTGCCGGGCCGGTCCAGGCGAGGACTGGAGGCGCCGTCGGGTGGCGTGACGGGGAAGACCACGAACCTGCCTGCTGGCAGGCAGGTGTCACGAATGAGAACGAATGACACGAATGGGATCGTGTAGAAGAACGGGGACTGGGTCAGACGCCGAGGGGGTGGACAAAACGCCCCCGCGCGGGGAGAATGGCTCGCGTCGATTGACGAAGCCGCCAACGTGAAAGGAACTTTCCATGCCCATGCAACGCGTTTGTTTTCTGCTTCAGGTGAAAAAGGACCGGCTGGCCGAGTACAAGAAGATCCACGAGGCGGTCTGGCCGGACATGCTCCAGGCCCTGCGGGAGACCGGCTGGCACAACTACTCGCTGTTCCTTCGCCCCGACGGGCTGCTCATCGGCTACCTGGAGACGCCCGACTTCGCCCAGGCCGTCGCCGGCATGCAGACCAAGGAAGTCAATAAGCGATGGCAGACCATGATGGCCCCGTTCTTCGAGAACACCCAAGGGGCCAAGGCGGACGAAGCGATGCGAAGCCTGCCGGAAGTGTTTCATTTGGACTGATCGGGAACGAAGTAGCCAGTAGCCGGTAGCCCGTAGCCGGGGACGGAAAGAAGTTTGTCCACGAATTACACGAATTTCACGAAGGGGGAAGAAGAATCGTCTCTATCCCGTTCGTGTAATTCGTGGACAAGATTCCCGACCCTCTCCCCCCGGCGTTTCCCGGCTACCGGCTACTGACTACTTGACCCGCACGACCGTTTCGTTTTCCAGGGACTCAATCGCCGCCTGAATGACCTTCTGGGCCGCCAGGCCGTCCGCCCCGGAGCCGTCGATGTCCTCGGGCCTGACGCCGTCCGTCACTTGCTGACAGAAGGCGTGCAGGCGGGCGGCGAAGGTGTCGCGGAAGTCGCGGAAGCCCCCGAAGACGGGATTGGTGTAGACGGTTTTTTCCAGGCACCCCGCCGGGTAGAGCGTCGCCTCTCGCCACATGTCGTCCAGCACGAACCGCCCCTTGAGCCCGGCGACCTCGCACCGCTCCATCGGATGGCCGCGCTCGACGTCGTAACTGCCCGTCAGCGAACCGACCACGCCGTTGACGAACCGCATGTTGAACTGGGCGGTGGACCAGATGCTCCGCCCGGGGGCCTTGGCGGCAAAACACTGGACGGCCTCCACGTCGCCGCAGAAGTGCCGCATGACGTCGATCGTGTGCGGGTGCAGGGCCTTCAGGTGGAAGTAGGGCGAGCTCTCGTTGGGGTTCTTGATCCACATGGCCATGTTGACGAACAGCAGATGCCCCAGCCGTCCCTCGTCCAGCCAGCGTTTGGCGACCCGGGCGGCGGGAGTGAAACGGTGGTTGAAGTCCACGCCGAAGCAGCGATTCATCTGCCGGGCCTTGTCCACCATCGCCTGAGCCTTGGCGACGTCGTTGCAGAGGGGCTTCTCGCACAGGACGTGGCAGCGGGCCTCCAGGGCCTGGATCGTGGGTTCGAAGTGGTCGCTGCCGTACTCGAACCCGCCGGTGGCGACGCTGACGAGGTCGGGGGCCAGGTCGGCGAGCATCTTCCCCGCGTCGTAAAACGCCGGTACGCCCAGCCTCTTGGCCGCGGCGTCGGCACGGTCCTTCCGGATGTCGCACACCCCGACCAGCTCGGCCAGGGCGTCTTCCCGGTACAGGTCGGCGTGCAGGTTGCCGATCGGGCCCATTCCGATAACGCAGACGCGAAGCATGTCATCCATTCCTTCCCGGAATACCGCGCATACTGTGGCCTGATTCAGACGCCCTGTCAAAAACCTTTTTCGTATCCGTGCTCTTCCATGCCGGTAGCGAGGAAGTCGAAGTAGTTGACGCCGGTGTCGGCCTTCCATCGCCCGACGGGGTCGGGGCGGACGATGATCTTCGCCAGCGGGAAGCCCAGGAACTCGCTCAGCCGGGCCAGCTCCCTGTCCTGATTCAGGACGAAATCCTCGAAGCGGACCTTGATCCAGTGTTTGGGCTTGGGCGTGGCGCGGATGAGGTCGTCCTGGTACTTCCACGAGATCGCCCGCAGGCGGCGGGGGTCGTCGGTTCGCGGATACTCGATGCCGAACTCGGCCAGGTCGTCCGTCACGTGCGGGGCCAGGATACCGTCCCGCGGATTGCGCACCCAGAAGATGTACTTGATGTCCGGATACATCCGCCGGATCCACGGAAACGCCAGCGTCGTCTCGGGGATCTTCCAGCCTTTGTTCTCGCTGCGGTCGTTCAGCACGCCGGCGAGGTACTTCTCAATCAGCCGCACGAACCCCGGGTCGATAGGCCCCTCGTGCAGGGCGCTGAAGTCCCACTCCAGCCCGCCCAGCCACTTGACCTTCCGCCCCAGCACGCGGCAGGCTTCGTACATGTCCTCCGGCGGGATCAGGTCGCCGGAGCGATTCAGCTTGGCGCCCATGTACACGCCGCTGGCCGAGAGAGTGTGAGACATCGCGCGCGTGCCGCCGTGCCCGCGCCCGATCACGGTAATCATCGTCATGGCTGCTGCCTCTGGCTTGGACATTGAATCAGCCGCGAACTTCGCGAACTACGCGAACAAGACAAGAAAGAAAAGGGTCCAGAAAAGCTCTTCTGTCGTTTTCGTTTCATTCCTCTTGTTCGTCTGGTTCGCGTTGTTCGCGGCTATCCCTTCTTCTTGCCGGCTTTCGTCTTCTTGTCTCTCGCCTGCAACTGGGCGGCCGTGCCGATCGACCCGATGTACATCGTGTCATACGCGGCCTGGCTGGTGGGGAAGGGCGAGTGGGGGGCCTTCCAGATCGTCGCGTTGGTGACCATCGGATTGACTCGCCCGACTTCCTTCTCCCGCCGGGCGATCCAGGCGGCCATCCGCTCTTCCAGGTACGCCACCGTCTTGGGTTCCTTGGCGGCCAGGTTGCAGTTCTCGTCCGGATCGTCGATCAGGTTGTACAGCTCGACCTCGGGCTTCCAGTGGAAGTCCGGCTCCAGCGCGTGAATGAGCTTCCACTCCGGCGTCCGCCAGCCGTGCTTGCGCATCCAGGTGGCCTCGGTGGTGTAGAACTCGGTGTGGCCCTGGCGGGGCTTGCCCTTCATCTGCCCGAGAAGGCTGGGCCCGTCGAACGTCAGGTTCGTCTTGATGCCCATGATGTCCAGCGTGGTCGGCACGATGTCCTGGAGGAGGCAGTTGCCCTCGAGCCTCAGCCCGGCCGGCACGCGACCGGGCAGGCGGAAGACCAGCGGCACGACCAGCGTCGGGTCGTACGTGCCGTGGTGGTCGAAGTAGCAGTCGTGATCGTAGAGCGTCTCGCCGTGGTCGGCGGTGATGACGACGAGGGTGTCTTCCTCGATGCCCAGCCCGGCCAGGTCGCCGAAGATCGCCTGAATGCACGCGTCCATGTAGGCGACCGCCCCGTCGTACTGTGCGATGACGTAGTCCTTGTCGGTCAGGCCCGGGGGCATCCAACTGGCCAGGTAGTCGCAGAAGGGCTTGAACTTGAACACGGGCTCCATGCTCTTATTGGCCGGGTCGAACTCGTTGCCCCGGTAGAACGTCCGGTCGTAGGGGCGGGGGGGCAGGTAGGGCGAGTGCGGGTCCATGTGCCGCAGCAGCATCATGAAGGGCTTGTCGCCCTTGGCCAGCCGTTTGAGCTCGGGCAGCGTCACCTCGTTGAGGTTCTCAGCCTTGTGGCTGCGCCCGTCCGGGCCGGGGTGCCAGCCGGAGAAGTTGATGTACTTCTGGAACCCCCGGCTGGCCGGGTTGCCCTGGAAGCCGACGGAGACCGTCTCGTACCCGGCGTCGTTGAGGATCTCGGCCAGGGTGGGCACGCCCTCGGCCATCGGGCCCTGATGGCTCAGGGCGACGGTGTTGGTGCCGAAGCAGTCCCGTCCGGTCAGCATGCCGCCGTACCCGCTGGTGGTCGGCACGTGCGGGCTGAAGCACTGCGTGAACACCGTGCCGGTGGCGGCGAACTTGTCCATGTGCGGCGTCGTCAGATGCTTGTAGCCGTACAGGCTCATGTGGTCCCGCCGGAGAGAGTCCACGCCGATGAAGAGGAGATTCGGTTTCCGTTTTGCCATGGGTTGTATTCCTTATATCAGCGAGCCCCGCAGGCCTGGAGGCAGGCCTGCATGTGGCCCCGTGTTTCTGCGGCGATGATGCAGCAGGCGGGGACGGAGTAGTCTTTGGCGCCGATCACTTCCAGGTCCAGCGGGCCGGTGTAGCCGTTCTGGTGCAGCACGCGGATGTAGCCCAGCAGGTCGATGTCCCCGCGCCCGTTGGCCTGGTCCTCCGGCTTGCCGGGATTCTGCTGCCGGCCTTTGCAGTCGCGGATGTGCACGTGCTTGATCCGCTTGACGACGGCGCCGATGGCCTCGACGGGGTTCTCCCCGGCCCGGTGGATGTGGCTGGGGTCCATGTCCAGCCCGAACGCGGGCGAGTGGATCGCCTCCAGCAGCCGCAGCGACGTCGGCGTGTTGTAGATCGCCGCCCCCACGTGGGCCTTCACGCACAGCGTCACGCCGTAGTGCTCGGCCCGCTTGACCAGCTTGCCGATGCTGTCGATGGACTGAACGAACGACTCCTCGTTGCCCGTCTGCCCACCCGGGCCGCAGTTAATGATCGGAATCCCGATCTCCACCGCCGCCTGCATCGCCTTCTCCATGACGGCCGGGTCCTGGCTGGGCTGTTCCATCGCCAGCAGTTCCAGTTCGTACTTCCTGGCCAGTTCCTTGATCGTCGGGGCGCACTCCTGCCAGCGGTCGATCACGAGGTGCTCGCTCATGCCCCCGATGGCCGACAGCTCGATGCCGTCGTACCCGGCGGCCTTGGTGTACTTGAAGGCGGTGTCCATGTCATGCCCGCCGAACAGAACCGAGTTCAATCCGAGTTTCATCGTTTGGTCTCCTGGGAAAATCTCACGGAACAGCTCACCGCGGAGAACGCAGAGATCGCAGAGAAGAAACACAGGGAAGCAGCCGACGAAGGCGATCGCCGTTGTTCCTTCCTTGTTGTCTTGCTGTTGCCATTGTGTTTCTTCTTTCCGTCTGTTCTCTGCGTTCTCTGCGCTCTCCGCGGTGAGTCTCTCTCAGCCACCGCGCGGCCGTCAACCACGGCGGCAGCGAAATCGGGGAGAGCCAATAGATACCCCCCCGCGCGCGGGACTGTCAAGCCTTCCCCGGCCGATTCTGACACCGCCGCTCCATCGCGCCTTCTCGGTGGCCGTGCATTCGCTGGAGATTTGGCCACAGGCAGTGGGCAAACCGGAACTGGCAAGTTTGCCGGGCTCGGAGAGCTGGGAATCATCGGTCGATTCTCGATGGGTCTGCCGCAAGAGATCGTGCTCCGGGCGCACATCACCGGGAAGGCGGCCGGGGGCATTCAACGGCGACGACCAGTGTCTGGTGGAGATCCAACAGGCATACCAGCCGCGATCTTCTTCCTTTGAAGAACGCGAACCGGAAGACCCCTGGCTGGTAATCCTCCCAATCCACCTTGATATCGCCCAAGTGAGCCAAAGCTGCCCTTTCGAGAGCCTTGCCATCGCGTGTGACATCTGGCCAGCTCTCCGGGCCACAGAATTGCTTGATCATTTGGTCCACAGAAACCTGGTGCTGATGCTCAATTGCCAGAACCGTCACATCCTGCGGAGCCAACATCCGTTCGTAGCGTCGGAAGTAAAGGCCTTGGACCGTCTTCTCTGCAACCCTCGAAACTTTACCGAGAGTCTTCTTTGTGACCCGGAATCTCCCGTTCTCGTCGGTTTGACCTTCGGTGGATGCCTTGAGTTTGGGATTACGGTCAATCGCTCGGGCCACCTTTCCCCCGCGCCTTTCACGCATCAGGTCTTCTTCAAAAGAGACGTGAGCAAGAACGGCCTCCACAACCTCCTCGTCTTCCGAGAATCTTTCGTTGCACTTGTGGCATGCCGGTATCGTGGCAAGATTCTTGGGATAAGGCTTCTGGAGCAAACACCGTGGCGGGGTGTGGTCATCCGATTCCGCGGGAAACCCGCAGTAAGAACATGGGAACCCATTCCCGAACAAACTCAACTTGGAAAGTCCGCGTCTGGTGTTCATCACAACAATCATCTGTTCCAACGGAGGCGGAGTCAACCGGCGAGGCCGCTGAATCATCGCCAGTTTCAAAATCTCCTCTCGAAAACCTGGCGGAAGGAGATCGCGAAGATGGGGCTCCGCCCCAAACCCCGAAGTTTATCGCTTTAGGGCTACCGGCAGGAACGCGCCGCACCCGGCCATGCCAAGTGGGCCTTGTCACATCTCCGCGAGGAGCCCCGCATGGCCATGGCAGCCGCCCCTGATTCCCTTGCCGAGCCCAAACTCCCGGCCTGCCGGTAGCCCTAAAGCGGTAAACTTCGGGGGTATGGGGGCAGCGCCCCCATCCGATTGGTTACGTCGGCGACAGAATTTTACTCAGTGTCCTGAGTAAATTTACTCAGGATACTGAGTAAACCCCGATCCCCGTAAGGGCATTGCCGCCGCGATCCGTCTTCCCCTCGCCGATTCTGGCGTGATCGCGGGCGGGAAGGTATACTCCAGGCAATGGGTGAGCTATGCGCCGCCCGTGCTTGGTTACAGGAAGGCAGGCCGTTCGATGGCCGGTGAGTCTGACGAGAGCAGGAACCTTACGCCCGTGTTCGGACAGGTGCCCCCGGAGGCCCGCGAGCGGCTGCTGGGGCACCGCGGGTGCGTGGTATGGCTGACCGGGCTGAGCGGGTCGGGCAAGAGCACGATCGCGCGGGCGTTGGAGGCCCGGCTGATCGCCGAAGGCCGCCTTGCCTACGTGCTCGACGGCGACAATCTCCGCACCGGGCTCAACGCCGACCTGGGGTTCGCGCCGGCCGATCGGGACGAGAACATCCGCCGCGTCGGACACGTGGCGGCCCTGCTGGCCGACGCGGGGGCCATCGTGATCGCCGCGTTCATTTCCCCGTACGTCGAGGGGCGGCGGCGTGCCCGCGCGGCCGTCCCGAAGGGGCGGTTCCTCGAGGTCTTCCTCGACACCCCGCTGGACGTCTGCCGCCAGCGCGACCCGAAGGGGCTCTACCGCAAGGCCAACGCCGGGCAGATCGCCCAGTTCACCGGCGTGGACGCCCCGTACGAACGCCCCTCCGCGTGCGAACTGACGATCAACACCGCCCAACTGTCCCGGCCCGCCTGCGTCCAGGCCGTGCATGCCTGCCTGGAAAACCGCGGCCTCCTGACGAGGCCCTGAGTCGCGTGAATACCATCCCCTACAACCTGCCGCACCTGAAGGAACTCGAGGCCGAGAGCGTCCACATCCTCCGCGAGGTCGCCGCCGAATTCGAGAAGCCCGTGCTGATGTACTCGGTGGGCAAAGACTCCTCGGTGCTGGTGCGGCTGGCGCAAAAGGCGTTCGCGCCGGGGAAACTTCCCTTCCCGCTGCTGCACGTGAACACGACCTTCAAGTTCCGCGAGATGGTCGAATTCCGCGACCGCTACGTCAAAGAGATCGGGGCCGAGCTGATCGTGCACACCAACCGCAAGGCCCTCGAGCGGATCGGCCCGCCGGAAAAATGGACCTGCACGCTGTGCGCGAACCTGCTGAAGACCCAGGCCCTCATCGCGGCCCTGCGCGAGGGCGGCTTCGACGCCGCCATCGGGGGCGCCCGGCGCGATGAGGAAAAAAGCCGAGCCAAGGAACGCGTCTTCAGCTTCCGCGACAAGAACATGCAGTGGGACCCCAAGAACCAGCGCCCCGAGCTGTGGAACCTTTTTAACACGGCCCATTTCAAGGGCGAGAGCTTCCGCGTGTTCCCGCTGTCCAACTGGACCGAACTGGACGTCTGGCAGTACATCCACGCCGAAAACATCCCCGTCGTGCCCCTGTACTTCGCCAGGCATCGCCCGGTGATCCGCCGCGACGGCATGCTCCTGCTGGCCGGAGAGCTGAACACCCCCCGGCCGGGCGAAAGCGTGGAGAACGTCCTGTGCCGCTTCCGCACCCTGGGCTGCCAGTTGTGCACCGGCGCGATCCGCTCGGCCGCCGCCAGCGTGCCCGAGATCATCGACGAGATCCTGCTGGCCACCTATTCCGAACGCGAGCACCGCGCGGTCGATCAGGACCGCGAGGATTCCATGGAAGAGAAGAAGAGGGAGGGGTATTTCTAGGATTGGACGGCGTGATTAGTAACCAGTAATCAGTAACCAGTAACCAGTAACCAGTAATCAGTAACCAGTAACCAGTAACCGATAATCCGGTTTTCTGATTACTGATTACTGGTTACTGGTTACGCATTACGGACTGTTCCGGAGTCCGATGTGATGACGGCCGCACCAAGCGACATGAACGAGCGACGAGACCTCCTGCGATTCATCACCGCCGGCAGCGTGGACGACGGCAAGAGCACGCTGATCGGACGGCTGTTGTATGAGTCGCGGGGGATTTACGTCGACCAGTTGGCGGCCGTGCAACGCGCCAGCGACCGCCGCGGCACGGGCATGCTCGACCTGTCGCTGGTGACCGACGGGCTGCGGGCCGAGCGGGAGCAGGGCATCACCATCGACGTCGCCCGCCGCTACTTCTCCACCCCGCGGCGGAAGTTCATCATCGCCGACACGCCCGGTCACGAGCAGTACACGCGGAACATGGCCACCGGGGCCTCGACGGCCGAACTGGCCGTCATCCTCCTGGACGCCTCGCGCGGGGTGACGGCCCAGTCGCACCGCCACGCGTTCATCGCCGTGCTGATGGGCATCTCGCACCTGGTCGTCGTGGTCAACAAGATGGACCTGGCGGGCTACTCGCGGGAGTCCTTCGAGCGGATCCGGGACGAGTTCGCCGCCTTCGCCGCCAAGCTCCAGGCGGCCGACCTGACGTTCATCCCCATCAGCTCGCTCGTCGGCGACAACATCGTCACCCACAGCCACAACATGCCCTGGTATCAGGGCACGACGCTGCTGAACCACCTCGAGACGGTCCACATCGCCTCCGACCGCAACTTTATCGACCTCCGCCTGCCCGTGCAGTACGTCAGCCGCTCCGCCCCCGACGCCGCGAGCGGCCGGGGTATGTTCCGCGGCTATATGGGCACGGTGGCCTCGGGCGTGATCCGCCCGGGGGATGAGGTGATGGTACTGCCCTCGGGCCGGCGAAGCCGGGTGGAGAAAGTGCTCGGCGCGGACGGGGAGATTCCCGAGGGCTTCCCGCCGCTGGGCGTGTGCGTCACCCTCGCCGACGAGCGAGACGTCAGCCGCGGCGACATGATCGTCCACGTGCACAACCTGCCCCGCGTCGGCGAGACCTTCGAGGCCATGCTCCTCTGGACCGGCACCGAGCCGCTCGTGCCCGGGGGGGCGTACCTCGTCAAGCACACCACCCGCACCGTGCCCGGCACGGTCGCCCAGGTCCGCTACCGCGTGGACGTGACGAGCCTGCACCGCCAGGCCGGTGGCGGACTGGCCCTCAACGAAATCGGGCGAGTCGCCATGAGCCTGGGCGCCCCCATCTGCTTCGACCCCTACACGAAAAACCGCACCACCGGGGCCTTCATCGTCATCGACCGCGTCACCAACAACACCGTCGGGGCCGGCATGATCCTCGACCGCGAGAGCCACGAACTCCACCAGGCCATCGCCCGCTGGTCGCAGACCGAGGCCACCCCCGCGCCCGGGCTGGTCACCCCTGCCCAGCGGGCCCAGAGGCTCGGGCAAACCCCCGCGACCCTCTGGCTGACCGGCGAGGCCGCCCCCGCCGTCGCGGCCGAACTCGAAAAACGCCTCTTCGACGCCGACCGCGCCGTCTTCTGCCTGTCCGAAGCCCACCTCGGCGACGACTTGGCCTCCGTCGCGGCGTTGTTCAACCAGGCCGGCCTTATCGCCCTGTGCGTGGCCCAAACTCCCGCGTCCGTCGCCCGCCCGATCATCGGCCCCGCCCAATTCCTCGAAGCCTCCGTCCCCGCCTCCGCGGACCTCGCCGCCAGCGTCGAATCGGCCCTGGCCCTGCTGAAGGCGGGGCGGTTCATCGGGTGATCAGCCGCCGCGGAGGGTGGTGCGGGCGCGTTCGATCCATCGCTGCGCGCCGCCGCCCACGTAGCCGCTCTTGCCCATCACCGCCCCGTCGGCGTCCAGAAACAGAACGGTCGGGAAGCCGCGGACGACGTATTTGTCCTGGAGGGCGTCGTTGGCCTTGGCCGCCGCGGGCGAGAGAGTCTTGTGCCGGGGGAAGTCCACCTCCAGCAGGATGACGCTCTCGGCCGCCCAGGCCTTGAACTCCGCCGTCTCGAACACCTCGTTCTGCAGCTTCATGCACCACATGCACCAGTCGCTGCCGGTGAAACACGCCAGCACGGGCTTGTGGGAGGTCTTGGCGCGGCGGAGGGCCTCGTTGTAATCGCTCAGCCACATCGCCGTGCCGATCCCCACGTCGGCGATCGCCGTCGCCATCGCCTGGGCCTCGCGCTTCAGGGCCGGGCTCATGTCCTCTCGCTCCAGGCAAGCCTCCAGCCGTTCGCGGAGGGCGGCGGCCTGGCGGGCGATCTCCACGTCTTCCCCGTCGCGATAGATCCGATCCAGCAGGGCCGTGCCCGTCTGGCTCAACTGGGCCAGCGTGTCCATCCCCGGTTCTTTGTCCAGATCGGCCAGCAGGCGGGCGGGCCTGTCGCCCTCGGGCAGGCCGGCCGTCGTGGCCGCCAGAATCCGCAAGGGCCCCAGCGCCGCCCCGGGCTTGGTCGTCGATACGTCCGCCAGGCGGGTGGTCTCGGTGAAGATCCACGCGCGGGCCCTCTTAACGATGGCGGCGGCCTCCTGGGCCTCGTCGGAGGAACCCTTGGCGCGGGAGTCCAGCAACCGTATCGTCGGGGCGATGCTCTTGCCGGGCACGAGTTGGGCGGCCTCCGAGCGGAAGTGGCGAACCTCCACCCCGTCCAGGATCGTCAGGTCCGGCAGCGGCTCCGGGGCCGCCTCCGTCAGCGAGGCCAGCTTCTTCAGCAACGTCCGCACATCCCCCTGGGCCGTCATCGCCCCGGTGTGCGTGAACAGCAGGGCGGTGGGCACTTCCTCGCCCGCCGGGGAACCGGGAATCTCCAGCCCCTGGAAGACCGGGAAGGTCGGGTGGAAGGTCTTGAGGAACTCCCGCACCTGCGGGCTCATCGTCTGAACGTGCGAGGCCACGACGACCACCCGCCGGTCCCCGGCGTATTTGGTCTGCACCGCCGTCAGGGCCGACAGCGCCGTCCGGGCGTCGCCGCCGTTGATCCCCCAGTACAGCAGGAGGATCACCTTCCCCCGCGCCTGGGCGAGCTTGAAGTCGGGCCCGGCGATCTGTCGTGCCTCGCGGATGCCCTCGAGGGGGTTGGTGCCCCCCGCGGCGGCCCCGGCCGTCAACGCCGCCACCAGCCCGGCCAGCAGGAGCCGGCCGGCGGGTCTGCCGGTGACGATCGCGACGTTCCTCATCCACTTCTCTCCGCTCGTCCGCCCGGGCGGTGGCCCCTGGCGGCGAGTGCGGCACATTATGCCCTGTCAGGCCGGAAAATTCAAGGGGGTCCCTGCCTGACTCATCCCCAGTTCGCGTTCGACGCCATCGGAGGGTGCTTTCCCGATGGGGACGCGGTTCTTGGCGTTCCAGCGGTCGCGCCCAACCGTCTGCGGTAATCGGGGCCAAGAGACGGGGACCTGCCTGCCGGTAGGCAGGTCCCCGTCTCTTTGTCACAAACACCGACGCGGTTGCTGTCTCATCGCAGGCCACGGCGCCAAGGCCTCCGCCGAAACCGGGGATGAGTCAGCCGCGTTCCCTGCCCGGCCATGGGAAAAGATGACTTTCTTTCGGCGTTTTTGGCTTGACAAATCCGTCGAGCGTGATATATTGGCGATTGACCCTGAGAGCCTGGGTCGGAGAGGTCATTTCGGGACGGCTGTATCACCCCGCGAGATCTCAAGCGAATTTGACGATTTCGTCTGTTGGCGAGCTTGTTTTGGACAGCGCCCCGCGCCGGCGGAGAGTTCCAGGCGTTCTGGACATCTGTGGACGGGCAAGTTGCCTTCGAGCCTGAAGGAGAGGAAGATGAAGAAAGTAGGGATTTACCTTGTGGCGGCTGCCGCCCTGCTGTGCAGCGGGCAGCAAGCGTTCGCGGCGTACGCGGACTACATCGCCGGAACCAACCCCGTCGGCTGGTGGGGCATGAACGAGGAGACCGGCGCGGGAGCGACGGCCGACCTGTCGGGCGCCTACGGGGCGGCCAATAACCAGGCTGGCGTCAACCTCAATGAGACGTACCAGAACCCCGGCGTGAATACCTTGCCGGCCCAGGCTGGTTTTGTTTCCGGCGCTGGCAACGCGTCAACGTATTTTGACGGCACAGCGGCCTCGAACGCCTACGCCCATGCCACCGGCGCGTACAGTTCCGCTCTTCCCGGCGCGATCTACCACTATGATGGTGGTTTCTCCGTCGAATGCTGGGTGAAGACAGACGGGATCGCCTCGGTAGACTCCGAGCGTTTCCTCGGCGTGCGCGAGTGGGCGCTGGGCTTTGAAGCCAATTACGGCAGCCCCAACCGTATCCATTTCACCACGTTCGGCAAGCAGGACTACTTTAGCACAACCGTCTTCCCCAACGACGGGCAGTGGCACCAGATCGGCGTCTCGTGGGACGGCAGCACGGCCAGCTTCTTCATTGACGGCGTGGCCGCGGGCAGCCAGGCTGGCGCCGTCGGCCTGACTCCGGCCAGCCCCACCTCGATCAACAACCAGATGGACCTAGCTTCCCGCGCCAGCACCAGCTCGCAGAATTTCAAGGGCTGGCTGGACGAAGTGGTGATCTGGAACGCGACGCGTGACGAGGCTGCCTTCGCCGCCTCGTATGCCGCCGCGATTCCCGAGCCGGCGACGGTTTCCCTCCTGGTCCTCGGCGGACTGGGCGCCCTCCTGCGGCGTCGTCGGGCGTAAGTAGTTGACTGATCGGCCAGGCCGGGCGTCTCCTACGCATGGCCAGGGCCGTTCGGGGCGACAGGTTGGACCTTCTTCTCCAGCCTGTCGCCCCTTTTCTTATCCGCCCCGTTCCGGGGGCGGCGGTGACGGAAATGCTCACCTTCTTTCCGCGTTTTTGACTTGACAAATCCGGCGAGCGTGATATATTAGCGATTGACCCTGAGAGCCTGGGTCGGAGAGGTCATTTCGGGACGGCTGTATAACCCCGCGAGATCTCAAGCGAGTTTGACAATTTCGTCTGTTGACGAGCCTTTTTTGGGATAGCGCCCCGCGCCGGCGGAGAGTTCCAGGCGTTCTGGACATCTGTGGACGGGCAAGTTGCCTTCGAGCCTGAAGGCGAGGAAAATGAGAAAAGTAGGGATTTGTCTTGTGGCGGCTGCCGCCCTGCTGTGCAGCGGGCAGCAAGCGTTCGCGGCGTACGCGGACTACATCGCCGGAACCAGCCCCGTCGGCTGGTGGGGCATGAATGAAACAGGGGCCGCCACGTCGACGGCCGACCTGTCGGGCGCCTATGGTGCCGCCAATAACGGAGTGGGCGTGAACGTCACTGAGACCTACGGCACCCCCGGGGTCTACACCGTGGCCGATCAGGCGGGGTCTGGACTCGCCGGCATGAGCGCGGGCAACCGCTCGACCTATTTCAACGGTCAGCAGCCCAAAGTCGTGCACGCCGGCGCGTTCGGTAACGGTCCCGACATTGACCCCGGTCTGGAGGCGCCCGTCTACCGTTACGAGAGCGGCTTCTCCATTGAAGTCTGGGTCAAGCGCGACGGCAGCACCGGCGTCGACGACCAGATCCTGATGTCCGGGCGTGAATACAAGTTCGGTCTCCGCGACGGCGATGGCGTCCTGCGGTTCACCACGTGGGGCAAGCAGGACTACTTTGGCGCCGCGATCCCCAACGACGGGGGCTGGCACCAGGTCGGCGTCTCGTTTGATGGCAACGTGACGGCATCGTTCTTCATTGACGGCGCCGCCGCGGGCGTGTCGGTTGGTGGCAATGCCGGCCTCCGAGCCGTCGCCAACCCGGCCTACAACACGTTCTGCCTGGGACGCGGTCGGGATACCGATGGCACCGGCGGCCTGCAGCAACTCCGGGGCTGGATGGACGAAGCGGTGATCTGGAACGTGCAGCGAGCCGAGTCGGATTTCGCCGCCTCCTATGCTGCGGCGACGGCTCCCGAGCCGGCGACGATGAGCCTCCTGGTCCTCGGCGGACTGGGCGCCCTCCTGCGGCGTCGTCGCGCATAAGTAGTTGACTGATCGGCCAGGCCGGGCGTCTCCTACGCATGGCCGGGCCGTCCGGGGCGACAGGCTGGATCCCTAATCTCCAGCCTGTCGCCCTCTTCTTTTTTGCCCGCTCTCAAGATGACCCGATCATTCGCAGAGGGCCCGTACGTCCTGTTGTTCGTGGTGTGCCCGTAACGGCTTTTTCCCAAACACGTTACGGCGTCACAACGAACATGCCCATCGACCCTTGCCGGTGAGCCGAAGGCCCCCGAACCTTGCTCCCCTGTGCCAGCCGCGGGCCCATGCTCTCTTGCAGCCGGTCGGGAGAAGCTCGAATGGCCGGAAAACGCCCCTAATCTTCGAGTCTTGGCGAGGTTTCCCGTTGACAGATTGGGAATATGTGATACCCTATAGGTCGGCCCGAGAGTCTTGGGCTGGAGCGCAGGTCGCAAACGGTCTCGGTGTATTGACATTTTCTTCCGTCAGCCCTCTGCCCGAGGCGGCCTCAGGCGTTCTGAGATCGTTGCAGGCGGGCAGGTTATTCGGAGCCAGTAGGAGAGTTAGTATGAAGAGAACAGGAATGTTACTGATGGCGGCCGCCGTTGTGCTCGGCGGCGGACAGTTGGCGTTGGCCGACTATACGGCCTACATCTCCAGCACCAACCCCGTCGGTTGGTGGGGGATGAATGAGACGGGAGGCGCGAGCCTGTCGGCAACGGCCGATCTCTCGGGCGCCTACGGCGCGCTCAATAACGGGTTGGGCGTGAACGTCAACATGACCTACGGGACCCCCGGGGTCTATACCCTGACCGATCAGGCCGGCTTCGCCGGCACCGGCATGGCTGCCAGCAACAAGTCAACGTATTTCAACGGTCAACAGCCTAAGGTACCGTACGCCGGCGCCTTCGGCAACGGCCCCGATATCGACCCCGGCCTGGAGGCGCCCGTCTACCGTTACGAGACCGGCTTCTCGGCCGAGGCCTGGGTCAAGCGAGATGGCAGCACCGGCGTCGACGACCAGATCATCATGGCGGGGCGCGAATGGAAGCTCGCCATCAGAGACGGCGACGGCGTTCTGCGTTTCACCACCTGGGGCAAGCAGGACTACTTTGGTGACGCACATGTCGTTGCGCCTACCGACAGCAACTGGCACCAGGTCGGCATCTCCTGGGACGGCGCCACGAGCACCGTCTCCTTCTACCTGGACGGGGCTCCCGCAGGCAGCCAGGTAGCTGGCAACCCCGGCCTCCGACCCATCGCTAACCCGGCGTACAACACCTTCTGCCTGGGCCGCGGTCGCGATACCGACGGCACCGGCGGCCTGCAGCAGTTCCGTGGCTGGATTGACGAAGCGGTGATCTGGGGCACCACGCGGTCGGACGCTGACTTCGCCGCCTCCTACCTCGCCGCGACCAGCGCCCCCTGGGCGTTCATCCCCGGCGACTTCAACAAGGACGGCGAGGTCGGCCCGGAAGACTTCGGCATCCTGAAGGACAACTTCGGCATCGATGGCCTGCCCTTCGGCGCTCACCAGAGCTGGACCCTGGGCGACGCCAATGACGACGGCGAGATCGGCCCGGAAGACTTCGGGCTGCTGAAGGACAACTTCGGCATCGACGGCGGCCCCACCGGCACGTATCCCCTGACGAATGCGCCCGAACCGACGACCATGGCCCTCCTGGCCCTGGGCGCCGTCGGCCTCATTCGCCGCCGCCGCACCGCCTAACGCCGCCGCTTGCGGCCTGCCCGCCTGTCGGCGGGCTTCGCGTCTTTGACAAGAACGCGGCGGATGGGACGTCTCCTGAGTCCCATCCGCCGCGATTTTTTGCGCCCAGGCCGGAATTTGCTTGAAAGATGCACAAAAGGTGATATGCTAATGGAGGTCCGAGAGTCTTGGGCTGGAGCGCAAGTCGCAAACGGTTTCGGTGCATTGACATTTTCTTCCGTCAGCCCTCTGCCCGAGGCGGCCTCAGGTGTTCTGAGACCGTTGCAGGCGGGTAGGTTATTCGGAGCCAGTAGGAGAGCTACTATGAAGAGAACAGGAGTATTACTGATGGCAGCCGCCGTTGTGCTCGGCGGCGGACAGTTGGCGATGGCCGACTATTCGGCGTATATCTCCGCCAGCAGCCCCGTCGCCTGGTGGGGGATGAACGAGGGGGCCAGCGCGGCCTCGACGCCGGATCTGTCGGGCGCCTACGGGGCGGCCAACAACCAGGCCGGCGTGAATCTGGACCAGACGTACCAGAATGTCGACGTGGATGTCTTTACGGGGGCGGCCGGCTTCGCCGGCGCCGGTATGTCCGCCGGTAACAAGTCGACCTACTTCGATGGCGCGCAAACGGCACCCACCGCCCAAGGCTTGGGGCTCGCCAGTGCCTATGCTCACGCCACAGGCCCTATCAGCAGCGCCCTCCCGGGAGCTATCTATCATTATGATGCCAGCACCAGCAGCGTCGGTTTGTCCGCTGAGGTCTGGATGAAGGCAGACGGCGTCCAGACGACTCTGGACTCCGAGCGTTTCTTCGGCGTGCGCGAGTTCGCGCTGGGCTTTGAGTCCAATTACGGCGTCTCCAACCGTCTCCACTTCACCACCTTCGGCAAGCAGGACTATTTCAGCACAGCGGTCTTCCCCACCGACGGCGGATGGCACCAGATCGCCCTCTCGTGGGATGCCACGACCGGCACGGCTGAATTCTACATTGATGGCGTTTCCGCCGGCAGCCAGGCTGGCGCCGTGGGACTGACCCCGGCCTCGCCCACGTCAATAAACAACCAGATGAACCTGGCGATGCGTGCCGGCGGCCAGCAGCCTTTCAAGGGCTGGCTGGACGAAGTGGTGATCTGGAACACTGTGCGGTCGGCCGCTGACGTTGCCGCCTCGTATCTCGCCGCGACCAGCGCCCCCTGGGCGTTCATCCCCGGCGACTTCAACAAGGACGGCGAGGTCGGCCCGGAAGACTTCGGCATCCTCAAGGACAACTTCGGCATCGACGGCCTGCCCTTCGGCGCTCACCAGAGCTGGACCCTGGGCGACGCCAATGACGATGGCGAGATCGGCCCGGAAGACTTCGGGCTGCTGAAGGACAACTTCGGCATCGACGGCGGACCCACCGGCACGTATCCCCTGACGAACGCGCCCGAACCGACGACCATGGCCCTTCTGGCCCTGGGCGCCGTCGGCCTCATTCGCCGCCGCCGTACCGCCTAGCACAGCCCGCCTGTCGGCGGACTTTGCGTCTTTGACAAAAGAAACGCGGCGGATTGGACGACTCCCCGTTCAATCCGCCGCGCTGTTTTGCGCCTGGACCGGGATTTGCTTGAAGAATACACAAAAGGTGATATACTGACAGGCGCCCGCGAGTCTCGGGCCGGAGTGCGGGTCGTAACACGCGAGTGTGTGTCCTGAAATCGTCAATCGGTCGGCCCAGGCCCCCGGCGAGCCCAGGCGTTCTGGTCTCCCCGCGGGCGGGCGGTACGTTCAGATCAGAGCAAGCAGGAGAGCAAACATGAGGAAAACGGGAATCTTTCTGATGGCCGCCGTCGCCGTGTTCGGCGGGGGACAGGCAGCGATGGCGGACTACGCCTCGTACATTGCCGGAACCAGTCCGGTCGGTTGGTGGGGCTTCAACGACGCCGGCGGCAGCGCCGCCGCGACCACCACGGCCGACCTGTCGGGCGCCTACGGGGCGGCGAATAACGGCGCCGGAGCCAACGTGACCATGAACTACAACAACCCCGGCGTGACCACCGTGACGAACGAGGCCGGCTTCGGCGGCGCGGGCATGGGCGCCAGCAACAAGGCGACGTTCTTCAACGGCAACCCCGACTGGACCAATGCGGTGCTTCACTCCGGCGCCACGGGCAACGGCGTTGAGAATACGCTCCCGCAGACGGGAGATCCGGTCTACATGCCCGCCTCCGACGGGTTCTCCGTGGAGGCCTGGATCAAGCTGCCCGGTTCCTTCCCCAATGGCTCGGGCGACAGTGAGCGAATCATGGGCCGGCGGGAGTGGATGTTCGGATTCCAAAGCGGCGGAGGCACCACCGGGCTTCTGCATTTCACGACGGTCGGCAAGCAGGACTATTTCTCTACCACCGTGCTTCCCTTCGATCAGCAATGGCATCAGATCGGGGTGGCGTATGACGGCAACTTGACGGCCAACTTCTACATCGACGGCCTGCCGGCGGGCACGTTCGTCGGCGGTAACGCCGGGATGTTCGCGACGCTTCCTTCGGGCTCGACGAACAACACGTTCAACCTGGGACGCCGCCGCATAGACAACGGCGCCAATCTGGGGGAAGGTCAACAGTTCTACGGCTGGATGGACGAAGCGGTGATCTGGAACGGCGTCCGTACCGACGCCGACTACGCCGCCTCGTATCTCGCCGCCACGACCGTGGGCACGACCTGGCCCAACTACCTCTCTGGCGACTTCAACAAGGACGGCGAGGTGGGCCCGGAAGACTTCGGCATCCTGAAGGACAACTTCGGCCTCGACGCCCTGCCCTTCGGCTCCCACCAGAGCTGGACCCTGGGCGACGCCAATGACGACGGCGAGATCGGTCCGGAAGACTTCGGGCTGCTGAAGGACAACTTCGGCCTCGACGGCGGACCCACCGGCGCGTATCCCCTGACGAATGTGCCCGAACCGACGACCATGGCCCTCCTGGCCCTGGGCGCCGTCGGCCTCATTCGCCGCCGCCGCACCGCCTAGCGAATCCGCTTGCGGTTTCGCGTTCTTAGAAAAAAACGCGGCGGATGGGACCTTTCCTGAGTTCCATCCGCCGCGTGTTTTTGGCGCCCGCGCCGAAGACGCGGGAGGATCTACTTCGCCGCCGCCCCGTCGGCGATGAACCGCCCGAACTCTTCCTCCAACGCACCGATCTCGCCGAAACAGGACACGAACCGCCGCCGGAGTTCCTTCTCGCCCGGCTCGCCGGGCGGGGCCTCCGCCGAGGCGGACAGGTACGACCGCAACTGGTCCGGGCGGCAGTCGAACAGGAAGTGGAACAACCCCCAGGCCTGGGCGTAGGCCTCGCGCGTGGCCTGAGCGGGCGAGCCGGGGGGCAACTGGGTCATCGCCACGAACTCCTCCAGGGGCAAGAGCCTTCCGGCGGCCTTGGCCTCGGCGAGCCGGGCGTGGTAGAGGGGGGCATCTCGCCCCAGCCCGACGCCGTCGGCGGTTTCGGCCTCGAAGTTTGTCGCCAGCCCCTCCGTCAGCCAGAAGGCGTATGTGAGCCCCCGGCGTTGAAGCCCCCCGTTGAAGGCCAGTTGGTGGGCCAGCTCGTGCGTGGCCGTTTGGAGGTTCAAGCCCTCGCCGGCGGGCCTGCTCGTGGCCCCCGGGCTACCGAAGGCCACCGTCCCGCCGGGCTGGACGACCGTGGCGCCCTTGGCCGCCGCGGCCCCGGGGCCGCCACGCACCACCGCCACCCGGTTGGTCCGCAACGAATAGAACGCGTCCATCCAGGACACTTCCACCCCGTCGGCCTGCCGCCCGTAGGCCTCCAACGCCTCGTACGAACCCAGGCACACCCACACCAGCTTGCCGGCGGGGCGGCAAACCGGGAACCCCGCCTGGGCGAATCCGTCGTGAAAGCGGCGGCTGACCTGATCCAGCAACTGCCCCGTCCGGGCGGCCGTCTCGGCGTCGCCGGCCGAGAGCAGAAGGAACTGCTCGCTCGGGTAGACCCGCAAGGGCTGGCCCAGCCGCCGGGTGAGCTCCTGGCACCGGGCGGCGTCGTCGGCGGGGGAGGCATCGAGGGCAGAAGACAAGCTCTCGGGCGTGCAGCCGGCCCAAGACAACAGGATGACCGCGAAAATTGGCGCGCAACGCTGGGGCACCGTATCCTCCGGGACTTCGCAGACCATCCTTGTCCCGATAGGATACTACACCGATGCCCCATGCGTCAATAGACCGCAATGCCTCCAACGCCCGCGCCGGGCGCGCACAAACCCCCCGCCGCGCGGTCGGGCGCGGCGAGGGTTTGTGCATCGTCAATGGCGTTCCCGCCGCCTTAGGGGGTCGTGCGGATCAGAATCTCCACACGGCGGTCTCTCCGCAGACGCGGATCGCCGAAGGTGCCGGTCTTGATCTTCTCGGCCGGTACGCCGGCGTTGATGAGGGCGTCGCGAATGGCATTCACCCGGCGACTGGCCAGCCCTTCATCGCGCGGGTCCGACCCGCGGGCCGGCAGCGATCCGTCGATGCCTGCCTCCAGGGTCGGGTTGTTCTTCAGGAAGGCGGCCACTTCCGCGATCTTGGCGGTCTCGGAGTCGTGGATGTCCGCCACCTTGGCGTCGAACCAGACGTCCCGGAAGGCGTCCCAGCAGGCGACCACGCCCGGTCGGCCCTGAGCCCCAGCGGGGCCTTGCGGGCCGACTTCACCCGTCGGGCCGGGGACGCCCATCGGGCCTACCAGGCCCGGGGTGGTGGCCCCTTCAGGCCCGGTATCGCCGGTCTGGCCTCTAGGTCCGGCCGGTCCGGGTTTGCCGGCCGGCCCGGAGGGGCCTACCAGCGCCGGGCCCACCGGCCCGACCTCGCCGACCGCGCCTCGAGGCCCGGGCGAGCCGACTGATCCAACCGGGCCGACGATCCCCGGCAGGCTCTTGCCCTTGGGTCCGACCGCTCCGGTAGCGCCCATCGGTCCAGCTGGTCCCATCGGGCCTGCCGGTCCGGGCGGTCCCATGGCGATGGCTCCATACGGGCCCATCGGTCCCACGGGGCCCATCTCGCCCCTGGGTCCGGCGGGTCCGGCCGGGCCCTGTTCGCCTACCAGCGCATCGCCGGCGGGTCCGGCAGGGCCTGTCAGGCCCTTGGGACCCAACGGTCCGACGGTCCCCTCAGGCCCCGGAGGACCGACAAAATTCGCCAGGCAGGGTTCCCTGGGGGTGGCGGCGACGGCGACTGACTTGCTGCCGCAAGCGCAACCAATCAGCCCGGCCACCGCTACGATCAGGACGATCCCCCCGAATACTTTGAACGTAGACATGGTCTTGCTCCTTTCCAAAGGCGAATCCCACCACGGGTGGAATTCTTCGGAACAAGACATGATATAAGCCATTCCCACCCCAAATGGCCAATCGAGCCCCCAGCCGGCCAGATTAGGGCCGGACACCTATGCTCCAAAGCGTGATAACCCCCATTGCCTCGCGCCCGCAGGGGCCTCAGGGCTCGGTCGTGTGGCGGCTTTGCTCCAGGGCCCCCTCCGCCTGAGCGAGATTCTCGCGGGCCTGGGCGGAGTTGGGCATCCGCTCAAGGGCCTTGCGGAACTGTTCGACGGCCTCGGCGTAGCGGCCTTTTCTGGCCAGGGCGATACCCCAACTGTTGTAGGCGCCGCCGAAGTCGGGCTTGATCCGCAGGGCTTCCTCTCCTCGAGGTCGTCCATATCCGCCATCGCATCGCCCCAGTTGCTCTGAGCCGCCGCGTAATGCGGGTAGATCCGCACGGCCTCCTGGTAGTGCGCCGCGGCCTCCTTGAAATGCTTGAGACTCCGCAGCGCCAGCCCCCAGTTGTTGTGGACCTCGGCCCAATCGGGCTGGATCCGGACGGCCTGGCGGTAGTGCTCGATCGCCTCGTCAAACTTGCCCTGATCGGAAAGGATAATGCCCAAGGCGTTGTGTGCGCCGACGGCCCGGGGGTTTTTCGCCAGGCAGTCGCGCCAGAGGGCTTCGTTGGTCGCGAACACGCCCGCCCGCTGCCACGAGAGCGCCGCCAGTCCCGCCAGGAGCACGGCGCCCGCCCCCGCCGCGACAGGCCGCCAACCGACCCTCCGCGCCAAGGTCCCCAGAACCCCCGCCGCCAGGGCCGTCATACCCGGCAGGGCCAGGTATGCAAAGTGGTCCGACACCAGCGAGTGCCTGTGGAACGACATGTTCGCCAGCCCGAGCACCGGGGCCAGCATGATCAGCGAATATCCCAGGGCCGCCACCACCGGCCGACCCCAGCCCTTGCGGTATCCCCAGGCGACCGCGCACGCCCCCGCCAGGGCCGCCAGGGGCCCCCAGGCCCACGGCGAGGAGGCCTCCACCTCCCAGCGAGGATAGATCATCGCCAGCCCCACCGGCAGGAGGGCCTTGTAGAGATAGAACCACGCGACCCATCCGCTGGCGGCCAGGCGAGAGGCCGGGGAGGTCGACATCCCCGCCGTCTGGGCGGCGGCGTCGGCGTGCTGGAACCACAAGGTGGCCAGGCCCATGACGGCCGACAGCAGGAAGAACGGCGCCGCCCGGAGCAGGTCGGCCCAGGCGACCCGCCCGCGTCGCCACCAGGCCAGGCCCAACAGCACGAGGGGCAGCATGACGCCGGAGGTCTTCCCCGCCAGGGCCAACCCGAACGCCCCCAGGGCCAGGACGTACCAGCCCCGCCGGCGGCTGTCCTCGAAATGGAGCCAGGCCAGCACCGCCGCGGCGTAGAGGGGCAGCGAGAGGCAGTTCTTCAGCTCGCTGATCCACGCCACCGACGCCACTGCCACCGGGTGAATCGCGAACAGGGCCGCCCCCAGCCACGCCCACGGAACCTTCAGCCGCTCCAGCACCCGCCACACCATCACCGCCCCGAGGGCGTGCAGCAGAATATTAGCGAGGTGATACCCCGCCGGGTCCATCCCCCACAGCCGCCACTGCACCCAGAACGCGCTGTTGGTCAGCGGCCAGTAATCCTGCGCCCTCCGGCTCAGCCAGATGCCCTTGAGCCCGTTGCGGGCGTGGATCAGTTGCCCCACCGGCGTCGCCGGCGAGAGGCAGACGTAGTTCGAGTCGTCCCACAGGTACTCGCCGTGCACGGCCGGTGAGTACGCCGCGATCACCGCGACGACGATCAGGCCCAGCCCCGCCCAGGCCCACCCGCTCGACGGGCCCTCCGAGGAATCCGTGAGAAGTTCTTCATCCGCACCGGCGTGTTCTGGCGTTTCCACGGTGTTGGACCCGATGTTCAAGAAGGGCTCACCGCTGACGACCATCGTCAACGGCCTCTACGATCTTACCACGGCCCGGGAGTCTTGACCATGACTCACGCCTTCCCCAGGGCGGCACAAACGGCCTCAAACACTTCGTCCACCGAGATCGCCTGCATGCACCGGTTGTCGCGGCAGCGGGAGAGGCGGTTATTGAACGCCGTCACGCACGGGCTGCAATCGAGGGCCTTGTACAGCACGGTCGACCGCGGCGAGAGCGTGCCGAACCGCGCCGGCGTCTCCGGGCCGAACAAGACCACCGTGTGAACCGGCGTCAGGGCCGCAAAGTGCGCCGGGCCGCTGTCGTTCGTCACCAGCACGTCCGCCATGCAGTAGAGCACCAGCAGTTCGCGCATGGTGGTCTCGCCGGCCAGGCAGAAACAGCGATCGCTTCCGACGGCCTCGACGAGCCGCCGGGCCACCGAGCGTTCCGACGGCGCGCCGGTGAAGGCCACGTGCAGATCGCCCTCCCACGCCAACAGCCGCCGCGCCAACTCGACGTAACGCTCCCCCGGCCAGCGGCGGAGGGGCAGGAGGTCGGAGGCGTTGGCGTTCAGCAGGACCAGGCGAGGGCGCCGCCTGGGCGAGTCCGGGGAGTCGGGGGCGTTCGAGGGGCCGG